>NZ_JBSVRG010000008.1:0-194130 GCF_054052045.1 Luteimonas sp. A277 | reverse complement strand
AGTGAAACGCGCACGCGCCGATGGTAGTGTGCATCTAGCATGCGAGAGTAGGTCATCGCCAGGGTTTTTACCCCAAAGCCCCGCAGCCATAAGCTGCGGGGCTTTTCTTTGGGCGAAAGGAAGAGGCGAGACCGCTGTTGGCGGCGGAGCGACGGGCAAAAGAAAGACTCCGCCGGGCTTGGGTAATGTTTGCGGCGGGAGTGGGGGCTGGTCGGTGCTTCACATCGCCGCGACTTGATGGGCCCCGCCGTGGGCGGCAGGCTCTTTTCGGCGAATGTCCCCCGGCCTCCGCCTTGATTTCGCCGAAAAGCCCTCCCGCCCGCGGCGGGGCTCGGCTTCGGAGCGGTGGGAAGGGCGAAGGCGCGGCGATGGGAGATGAACCAACAAAAAGCCCGCCGTGCGGGCGGCCTTCTGATCAGGCAAAGGCCGTGACACCGGTGTGTCAGGCGGCACGTGTTTCGCGGCCGGTGTCGTGGCCCGGGGCTTTTTCAGCTCATTCGCCGGTGATAACCACGTCAGCCGGCCTGCGTGCAAACAGACCAACGCTGACCACGCCGGGAATCTGGTTGAGGTCGCGCTCCAGGGCGACCGGATCGGTGATCGACAGGCCATGGATATCCAGCACCCAGTTGCCGTTGTCGGTGACTACACCCTGCCGCCAGACCGGCTGGCCGCCGGTGCTGGCCAGAATCTCCCTTGCAACCAGGCTGCGGGCCATGGGGATCACTTCCACCGGAAGGGGAAACCCTCCCAGCACCTCGACACGCTTGGAGGGATCGATGATGCAGACGAACTTCTCGCTGGCTTCGGCGATGATCTTTTCACGGGTCAGCGCGGCGCCGCCGCCCTTGATCAGGCGCTGCTTGGGATCACATTCGTCGGCCCCGTCCACGTACAGCGGCAGGGGGCCCACGGCGTTCAGGTCGAGGACTTCGATGCCGTGGCTGCGAAGCCGTTCGCTGCTTTGTTCGGAGCTGGATATGGCTCCACCAATCCTGTCCTTGATTCTGGCCAGCGCATCAATGAAATAGGCGACGGTAGATCCGGTGCCTACGCCGACGATCATGCCGTCCTCGACGTGCTCAATGGCCTTTTCTCCGGCCAGGCGCTTTGCATCACTCATTATTGTTTGTTCCTTCCAGGGCCAGCAGGATCTTCCACTGCGAGGAGGTGACTGGCAGGACAGAAAGACGTGCACCCTTGCGGATCAGGGCGAAGTCCTCGCCCAGCGGTTCGCTGTGTTCGCGGATCAATGCCAGCGGAACAGGTTGCTCAAGCTTGCGCACGAAGCCAACGTCCACCAGGAACCAGCGCGGCTCCTCGCGGGTTGCCTTCGGGTCGTGGTATTTGGACTTGCTGTCGAACTGGGTGTCGTCCGGGTACGGCGTGCTTGCCACTTGGGCAATGCCATAGATGCCCGGGACCTTGGTGTTGGAATGGTAGAAGAACACCTGGTCGCCGACCTGCATGCTGTCGCGCATGAAGTTGCGCGCCTGGTAGTTGCGCACTCCGTTCCAGGGCTCGGTTCCGACCTTTTCCAGGTCATCAATCGAAAAATCATCGGGCTCGGACTTCATGAGCCAGTAGCGGGTGCGTTTGTTCATCTGGTTCCGTCGGGAAGGTGGGTGGATCGTTCGGTACAGATCGCATCCAGTGGCACGTCCCATTCTGCGGGCTGCAGCTGATCGACCTGCTGGGTGGAGAATGCGGCTCCCACCAGCCAGGGCGGCGCGGCGCTGTCCTGGCGGAATGAGAAGCTGCGGTCATACCAGCCGCCTCCCATGCCCAACCGGTTGCCCGCAGCATCAAAGCCTACCAGCGGGAGGACGGCCAGCTCCAAGGCGCTCGGGTCCAGTAACCTGGACGGATCAACCTCGGGTTCCGGTATGCCGTAACGGTTGGTGACCAGGGGATCGCCGGGGCGCCAAGGCGCAAAGCGCAGCCCGTCCGCAGCGGCGGTGGCCGGGTCGGAAGGCAGCACGGGAAGGCAGTAGGTGACACCTGGTGGAAGGCGCATCTGCCATACATGCAGGGCGATCTCGCCATCCATTGCCCAATAGCCGGCAACATGGCCCCGTTGTGGAAAGAACGGCAGCGAGAACAGATGGCCGGCGATGGCTTCGGCCGCGTCGATCCGGTCCTTTGCGGGGATGTCGCGCCTGGCCTGGCGCAGGCTGCGGCGCAGGGCGTTGCGCGGATCGGTCATTGGCAGTGTTTGTGTCTGGCGGCGGTGCGGTGTCCGCACCTGCCATGATGCCCCGGGAGCGTTGGGCCCCCGCGAGCTGGAAATAATGAACGTCCTCCGCCATGACGATGCGAGCAAAACGACCTTGAACCCAGGGTTCAAGTGGGGTGGCCGCGGGCTCCTTCGGGCTTTCCGCTGCAAGGCGGACCTGCACGCCCGGATTCCACCGCCTCCCCGAGGTCGTGATTAAGGGACAAGGCGAATGTTTGCGCGCTGTCGGACACAGCAGAGGACGCAGGGTCAGTATAACGCCAATGCCGGAGCGTGGATGAATGCCCGGCCGTGCAGACAGGGCGCGGGGATCAGTCGATCCCGGCTCCGTGCAGCTTGCGCTCAAGCGTGCCGAGGACGCGTTCGACCTCAAGGTCACGCTCGCGCAGTTGCTCCAGTTCGTGGGCCAGGTTGAGCGCGGCCAGCACCGCAACGCGATCGACCGAAGCCATCCGGCTGGTACCGCGGATCTCCCGCATTTTTGCATCCAGAAGCCGGGCTGCAGCCATCAGCGCCTCTCGCCCGTCAGAGCCGACGCCAATCGTGTATTCACGGTCCAGGATGCGGACGCTGACCGGTTCGCTATCAGCGCTCATGTGTGCTGCTCCAGTGATTTGAGCCTGGCAATCATGGCTTCCACCCGCGAGCGGGCCTGCTCGCTCTTGGCCAGCAGCTGCGAGCGCTCGCCCGAGACCTGCTCGTGCTGCTGGCGCAAGCTCTGGTTCTCGGCGGTCAGCTGGTGGATCCGGTCGACCAGCGTATCGACGCGCGCCGCGAGCGTGCGGAGCCTTTCAAGCTGGTCGTTGTTGTCCATGTTGGCAAGATAGGCAGGCCCAGAGGCCCGGTCAAGGATTGGTCATCTGCGTCGGACTGGACAAGGTCCCGCCGGCATGCTCCCAACTGCGGATGAAGGCCAGGCAGGCGCGTGCATCCATGGGCGGGGCCAGCCAGAATCCCTGGATCTCGTTGCAGCCGTGCTGCGAAAGGAAATTCACCTGGGCCTGGGTCTCAACGCCCTCGGCGATCACGTTGAGTCCCAGTGAATGGGCCATGGTGATGATGGTGCTGGTAATGGCGGCATCTTCCGGGTCGCTGCTGAGGTCGTCGATGAAAGCCTTGTCGATCTTGATCGATGTGATCGGCAGCCGTTTTAGGTAGGCCAACGAGGAGTAGCCGGTGCCGAAATCATCAATGGCCAGCGGAACCCCCATCTCGCGGAACGCGTGCAAGTGCGCGGCGGTGTGCGCGGCGTTGGCCATCAGCACGCTTTCGGTCAGCTCCAGCTCCAGCAAGCCAGACGCCAGGCCGGTGTCTTCGAGGATCCGCTTGACGACTTCGGGGAAATTGCCGCGCACCAGCTGCAGCGCCGATACGTTGATCGATACCGCCAGGCGCGGATCCACGCCATGCTGCTGCCAGCGGGAAAGCATCAGGCACGCTTCGCGCAGCACCCATTCCCCGATTTCCAGGATCAGCCCGCTTTCTTCGGCCAGGGGAATGAAGTCTGCCGGCGGGATCTCGCCGTGTTCTTCGCTGGTCCAGCGCAGCAGCGCTTCCACCCCGGTGATACGCGAGTCGGCCAGCGCCATGCGCGGCTGGAAGGCCAGGCGCAGTTCGCCGCGGTCGAGCACTTTGTGCAGGGCTCCGGAGAGGGTCGCGCGCTTGCGGGTGGCTACATCCATGGCGTCGTCGTAGCGCATGAAAGTGCGCCGGCCAGCGGCCTTGGCCTGGTACATCGCGGTGTCGGCGCGCTTGATGAGTTCGGTTGGCACCTGGCCGTGCTCGGGATACAGGCTGATGCCGATCGATGGTGAGATGGAAATTTCCTGGCGGCCATCAAGCTGTAACGGTGCTTCGAAGGCCATGATGATCTCGCGGGCGCTGCGCTCTGCATGGGCGGGCGACTCCAGGTCTTCCAGCACCACCGTGAATTCGTCGCCGCCCAGCCGGGCCACCGTGTGATGCTCGCCCACCGTCTGTTGCAGGCGCTTGGCGGCGGCCCTGAGGATCCGGTCGCCGGCGGCGTGGCCCAGCGAATCGTTGATGTCCTTGAAGCGGTCCAGGTCAAGGAACAACAGCGCGATGCGTCCGCCATTGCGCCGGGCGCGGACAATGGCGCGCGACAGGCGTTCGGACAGCATCGACCGGTTCGGCAGGCTGGTCAGGGGGTCGAAGTTGGCCAGGTAGAGCAATTCCTGCTCGGCGCGCTTCTGCTGGGTGACGTCGCTGAGCACGGTGACATACTGCTTTTGCCCGGCTTCATTCGTGGTGACGGCATTGCTCACCAGATGGCACAGGAATTCCTCGCCGTCCTTGCGCCGCTGCCACATTTCCCCTTTCCAATGGCCACGCTTGGCGATCTGCCGACGCACGTCCTGGTAGAAAGCCCGGTCGTGCTGGTCGCTGTCGAGCATGGCCGCGCTGCGGCCGATGATCTCCTCGCCCTGATATCCGGTGATGCGGGAAAACGCCGGGTTGACCGAGATGAAGTCGAAGTTCTCGTCCACGACCGATACGGCCTCGTCCATGCTGCGCAGCACCTGCGCTGCGATGCGGCGTTCGCGCTCGGCCTGATGGCTGCGGCTGATGTCGCGGGCGGTGCCGGCCACGCGGGTGGGCGCGTCGTGTTCGTCCCGCGTCACGACGCGGCCGCGCGCCCGGATCCATACCGGTTCATCGTCATCCAGAAGGATGCGCACCTCCGACACGACGCTTCGGGTAGTGCCATCCAGACAGGCCTGCATGCTGCGTGCCGCGGCTTCGAAATCGTCGGGATGGATCAGGGCCGCGATCGGCACCACCCGCTCGTGCATGACGTCGGCCTGGCCTTCCGGCTCGATTTGCAGCAAACGCACGCGCTTGGTGCTGACGTCGTATTCCCAGTAGTGCTCACTGGTGGCCCAGAGGGCCATTTTCAGCCGCTCCTCGCGCTCTGCCAGCAGGTCCAGCTGCGCCCGCGCACGACGCCGCTGCCGCAGGAACAGCACTCCCAGCAGCACCAGAAAAAGGATGACGACGCCTGGCAGTCGCAGGTCTGCAGGATCGATCGGCACATTGTTCCCCCGCACTGCAAGCATGCAGCGCCCCCGTTGAGTTTAGGCGCGGCGACCCCTCGGCAACAAGCGCGGCTGCAGGCCCGGGTTGTTAGACTGCAGATCCTTCCAAAGTGGCCGAAACAATGACCGCTACTCTTCCCCCCGTGGCCGAAGTGCAGGACTCGATCCGCAGTCTTGGACTGGCTGTCAGCGTTTTCGAACTGCACGGCAACCTTTGCGGATGGCTTGCCGGTGGCGGTGACAATAGTCCCGGCTGGCTGGGCCAGGTGCTGGCCGATGATGGAGCGCCGGCGCCCGACCGGGGGCTGGAGCAGATGCGCGAAGCCACGGCGTCGCAGATCGAGGATCCGGAGTTCGATTTCAACTTGCTGCTGCCCGCGACTTCGGAGCCGCTGTATGAGCGGACCCTGGCGTTGTTTGACTGGTGCCGCGGGTTCCTCGGCGGCTTCGGGCTGGCGGCGGGCAAGGACCCGCCGGTATCGGAAGAGGGCAGCGAAGCCCTGGTCGACATCGCCCGCCTGGCCGCCGCGACACCGCAGGAGGAGGGTGACGAGGACGACGAGCAGGCCCTGGCCGAGATCCAGGAATTCGTGCGGGTGGCGGCGCTGCTGCTGCACGGGGATTGCGCGCTGGGGCCGCGCCATCGGCAGAGTTTCAACTGAGGCCCCATTTGGCATGAGTCCAGTCAGGGATTCCGGTCCCGGCCTGCGTCCGCTGGCCGGGATATCGCCTGCCCTCCATGAGCGCCATCGCAGGCAGCTCATGGCGATGGCCGGTGAGGAGGCAATCGTGATCGTGCCGGCGGCGCCGCAGCGGGTGCGCAGCGGTGACACGTTTCATGCATATCGTCAGGACTCGAACCTGTGGTACCTGACCGGTTTCGCCGAGCCGGAGGCGGTGCTGGTGCTGGTACCCGGGCGCCGCCATGGCGAGTGCCTGCTGTTCTGCCGCGAGCGGGATCCGGTGCGCGAGGGTTGGGACGGTCCACGGCTGGGGCCGGAGGGCGCGGTGGACGCGCTGGGCATGGATGACGCCTATCCGATCGACGACATGGACGAGATCCTTCCCGGGCTGCTGGAGGGCAGGCCGCGGGTGTATCACCATTTCGGGCGCAACGAGGATTTCGACCTCAAGCTGATCGGCTGGTTCAAGCAGGTGCAGGCCCAGGTGCCGGCGCGTGCCCAAGCCGCGCACGAGTTCCTCGAGCTTGGCCACCTGTTGGATGAAATGCGGCTGTTCAAGGCCCGCGAAGAGCTGGTGCTGATGCGTCGCGCAGCGGCGATCAGCGTGCGTGCGCATGCCGCGGCAATGCGTGCCGTGCGGCCCGGCATGTACGAATACGAACTGCAGGCCGAACTGGAATACGAGTTCCGCCGCCATGGGGGCCAGGCGGCCTATGAAAGCATCGTGGGTGCCGGCGCCAACGGCTGCGTGCTGCATTACGGCGCGAACCGGGCACGCATTGCGGCTGGTGACCTGGTGCTGATCGACGCGGGTGCCGAGTACGCCGGCTATGCGGCCGACATCAGTCGCACCTTCCCCGCCAGCGGGGAGTTCAGTCCTGCCCAGCGCGCACTGCACGATCTGGTCCATTCGGCCCAGGCCGCGGCGCTGGAGCAATCACGGCCGGGAGTCCCGTTCGAGACGGTGCATGAAACCGCCGTGCGGGTCCTGGCCGAAGGCATGCTGGCGCTGGGCCTGCTGAAGGGGCAGCTGGAAGAAGTGCTTGCCCAAGGGAGCTATCGCCGTTTCTATCCGCATAAATCCGGACACTGGCTGGGCCTGGACGTGCACGACGTGGGCGAATACAGGATCGACGGCGAGCCGCGGCTGATCGAGCCGGGCATGGTGTTCACCATCGAGCCGGGGATCTACGTGCCCCCCGACGCCACGGATGTGGACGCGAAGTGGCGCGGGATCGGGATCCGCATCGAGGATGACGTGCTGATCACCCGGGAAGGGCACGAAGTGCTGACCACGAACCTCGCCCGCAGCGCGGACGAGGTGGAAGCATTCATGGCAGCGGCCCGGTGCTGAGCCCGGACTGTTCGACCCGGGTCAGGCCGCGTCGAATTCCTCGCGGGTCAGGTTCACCGGCTCGCCGTCGGTAATCACCAGGTCGTCTTCGATGCGCACGCCGCCGTAGGGGCGGAATGCTTCAACCCGCTCCCAGTCCACGCTGTCGGCATGCGCGCCGTTGCGGACCTTGTCCAGCAGCATGTCGATGAAGTACACGCCCGGTTCGTTGGTCATCACCATCCCCGGCTCCAGCACGCGGGTGAAACGCAGGAACGGGTGGCCTTCGGGCTTGTCGATGCTGCCGCCGGCATCACTGGCGGCAAAGCCGGCCACATCGTGCACCTGCAGGCCGATGCCGTGGCCCAGGCCGTGCGGGAAGAAGGCCGAGCTCATGCCGGTCTCCAGCGCCGCTTCCGGGCTGGTGCGCAGCACGCCGAAGTCCTTCAGTACCCCGGCCAGGGTCAGGTGTGCATCCAGGTGCACCTGGCGGAAATCAGTGCCGGCGGTGAAGCGGGCGTTCAATTCCTGCTGCGCGCGGTCGACCGCTTCGATCAGGGCCTGGTACTCGCTGCCCGTGTCGCTGGCATAGGTGCGGCTGATGTCGGCGGCGTAGCCGGCGTGGGCGGCGCCTGCGTCGATGAGGAAGCTGCGCAGCGAAGCTGGCGGCACCCGGTCACGTTCGGTGTAGTGGAGCACGGCGGCGTGTTCGTTGAGCGCAACGATGTTGCCATAGGGCAGGTCATTGGCGTCCTGGCCGGCGGCCTGGCAATAGGCCAGGTGGATGCCGAACTCGCTGGCGCCGGCGCGGAACGCACGTTCGGCTGCGCGGTGCGCGCGCACGCCGCGGCGGTTGGCCTTGCGCAGCATCTCGATTTCGTACGGCGTCTTATACGCGCGGTGATAGTCCAGGTATTGCAGCACCGCGTCCGGGTTGTTGGGGCTGAAGCTGCCCAGCGCGCTTTGCGGTTCGCCGAGGATGGCGCAGCGGGCAGGATCCCGGGGCAGGTGCTCGAGCGCCTGGTCGGGCTCGCGGATCACCACGATGTCGAAATGACCGGCCCAGTAGCCCGACGGCGCCTCCGGTACCACGTGCCAGTAATCGAACGGCTGCAGGTACACCAGCTTTGGCCGTTCCCCGGGGGTCACCACCAGCCAGCTGCCGGGATGGGAAGTCAGCGGCGCCCAGGCCTTGAACTGCGGGTTGGTCGCATAGGGGTAATCGCGGTCGTCGAACAGGTGGTAATGCAGGGTTCCACTGGGTATCACCAGATGATCGAAGCCGCCCCGCTCGAGCGCAACGGCGGCGCGCTGCTGCAGAACCTGAAGGTGTTGCTGATAGAGCTGGGCGGGATTGGAAGTCATGGCATGGGACCTGTTTGAAACGTCACATTGTCTCCCATCCGCCGCTGACTGCCCAAGCGGCGCCTCAGGCGTACTGGCTCCCCGGGGTGCTGACCCAGCCGCGCAGGCGGACCAGCTGCTGCTCGCCCAGGCCGATGAAGCGGAAGCCGACCCAGTGCTGTCCAGGTGCGCTGGCCTGGTCGGACCACAGCAGGTGGGCGCCGAGTTCAAGCTCGGTGGTCTGGCCGTCCGATCCGGGGAGCGAGAAGCTGAACTGGTACAGCGCATCGTTGACCAGTGGCCCGCTGGCCATCAGCAGCATGCCCGACTCGGACAGGTTGCCGATGTTGCCGACCACCTGGCCGGTCATGGCGTCGCTGACCGGGATGGGGTGATGTGCCTTGCGGCGCTTCGTGCGCCTGTAATCCTGCATCATGCGGTGGCCTTTGTGGTGTGCGGGTTGTCGCCGCGACCGGCGAAGCTGCGCAGCGCGCTGACCGCTGCCTGCCAGGCCCGGTCGACCAGGCGCCCGCGCTCGGCGGTGACCAGGCGCGCCTGGTCCGCGGCCATCAGCCGGGCCAGGCTGTCCAGGCTCTGCTCACCCACGCGCTGGCCCCGCTGGTTCACGAACAGCGCGTTGTCGGTGATGCGGCTGTACCAGGACAAGCGGCGGCGGACGATGTGGCCCTGCTGGTTGGTGACGAACTCGATCCAGCTGCCGAACGGCAGCACCCGCAGCTGGTCGTAGTGGGCCTGCTCCAGCGCAGTGCGGGGTGGCAGCGGGGCCTTCTTTTCGCGAACCTTTTCCTCGCCCAGGCGTACGCGCGCCTTGAGCTTCATCGCCAGTTCGGTGCGCGAGGTGGGGTCTTCGTCGCTCTCGTCGATGCTGCCGGTCAGGCGCTGGGCGATCACCGCCGCTTCCTCGGCGTGGTAGCCCACCTGGCTGAGCGATGCTTCCACCAGTCCGGTCAGTTCGGGTGCGGCCGGCCCGCCTTCGCGGGCACAGGCCCGGACGATCTGCGCGGTGGCATCCAGCTGGTTCCGCCACGCCTCGGAGTCCTCGCCCTGGCGCAGCAGGGTCAGGGTGAGCACATCGGCCCAGGCCTGGTTGAGCAGCGCCCGCACGAACCGCGGCAGGCGCTGGTCGCCTACGGTCTCTTCCAGCACCTGGGCGGCCTGCAGCTTGGCGGCCTCCAGCTTTTCCTTGCCCTGGGCGGCCTCGATATGGCGCTTTTCCAGGGTTTCCGCCTTGCGGATCTGTGCATGCACCTGCTGCTGCAGGCTGTCATTGGCCCGGGAGAAGACGGCCGGATCGTCATCGAACCCGCTGACAACTTCTTCCACCGTCTGCCTGAGCGACTGTACGAACCCCTGGTCAAGCTCGTCCCGTGCGCTCCAGCGGGCGGCGCTCTCGGCAATGGTGTTGAGCAGCTGCCGGGCCGGGTGGCCCGGGTGCAGGAAGAAACCGCGGTCGCGCAGTGCCAGGCGCAGCAAGGGCAGCTGCAGCTCGCGCACCAGCGGCGTGGTGGGTGCATCGGTGCGGATTTCGCTTTCAATCTGGTCGTAGAGCAGGCCGACCAGTTCAAAGGTGTCGTTGTCCTCTGGCAGAAGCGTCGATGCCTGCCCATGCTGCTGGCGCGCCCGGGCAAGCACAGTCCGTTTGATCTCGGCCAGGTTGCCGCGGCTGGCGGCCGGCAGGGCCTGCAGACCCTGCAGGGCCTGGATCAGGTCGGTGGTGTTCAGCTGCTGGCGGGTGCCGGGGGCTGTATCCGCCCGCAGCTTGTCGATCAGCTCGCGGCGGCCTGAAAGCAGCTGCTGGAACATGGCGAAGGCCGATTCGTCGTCGTCCTGGGCGTCAGCGCCGGGTGCCTCTCCCAGCCAGGCGGTATGCGGACGCGTACCGGGGGCACGGCGTGTCGACGCGGTGTCAGCGGAGGCGGGAACGTCCGGATCCTGGTTGGCCCGATCCACGGCGGTCGGCGCGGGCCGACTGCCGCGGATCGGCACGAAGGTGAGGGCGGGGAGGATGCCTTCATCGACCAGCAACTGGTTCATCCGGTCCAGCAGCTGCGGATAGCCGGCCATCAGCTGGCGATCGAACATGCGATACAGCAGCAGGCGGGCGTCGTGGGTGATTTCCAGCGCCACGGCCGCGGTATGGATCGCCCTGCACAGGGCGTGTGGACCCAGGGGCAGGCGGACGGAATCAAATGCCGGCGCACCGGCCAGCACGCCGAAGCGCTGGCCCAGCAGGTGCAGGGCCAGCGTGGAGCGTCCTTCCTGGCGGCTGGCCACCTCGCGCAGGACGGTGTCTTCATCCATGACCGACTCTTCGACCAGGCTGAGGTTACGGAAACTCAGCGGGGCGTCATCGGCGGATTTGGCCGGCTGCGGCTCTGCCGAGGAGCGCAGCCCGGCCAGCGCGGACTCCACCTCGATCATGAACTGTGGCAGCAGGTCGGCACGGTTGAGCCGGAAGCTGTGCAGGGCCTGCATGTAGCCCGATTCAAGCGTGGGGTGGCGGGCCTGGTCGGCGAGCCGGAACAGTTCGCGCTCGAACTCCAGCAGCATCCGCTCCATGCCGTGGTCCAGTTCTTCGGACACCATCATCAGCGCCCGGTCCAGTGTCCGGCGCACGCGGTCCGGAAGATCTGCAGTGGCGAGGCTGGTCCGCCGTGGCAGGTCAGAAGCAGCGGTAGTGAACGTCATTGCGGCTCCCTCCAGACGGATCGACCAGAGTAATTACCATGCTCGCAGCGGCCGGGCCAGCGAGCCCCTTACTGCGCGGCCTGGCCGGAGGCGTGGGCAGGTTAGTCCTGCAGGAACAGTTCCATGACGTCATTGGCAAAGCGCTCCCCCAGCGCGGTGGTGACCAGGCGGTCCCCCTGTTCGTGCAGCCAGCCGTTGCGGCGGGCACGGTCCAGCGGTTCGGAAATCGCGCTGCGATCCAGGCCGCAGCGCGCTTCGAAGTCTTCCAGCCGGAAGCCTTCCTTGAGTCTCAATACGTTGAGCGCGTACTCGAACGGCCGCTGTGATGGCGCCACCCGCTCATCCCCGCCGATTGCCGCATCGCTGCCGGCCACGGAAAGCCACGCGGTCGGGTGCTTGAGTTTCCAGCGGCGCAGGATCGTCTGTTCCGAGCCGAGCGTCAGCTTGCCGTGGGCGCCGGCACCAATCCCCAGGTAGTCGCCATAGCGCCAGTAGTTGAGGTTGTGCGCGCACTGCCGGCCGGGCCGGGCGTAGCCGGAAATCTCATAGTGCTGGTAGCCGGCTGCGGCCAGGCGTGCCTGACAGGCATCCTGCATGGACCAGGCCAGATCATCGTCGGGGATCCCGGACGGCGGCCGGGCGGCAAACAGCGTGTTGGGTTCCAAGGTGAGCTGGTAATGGGAAATGTGCGCCGGATCCAGCGCGATGGCACGCTCCACATCGTATTCAGCCATGGCCAGGTCCTGGCCGGGCAGGGCGTACATCAGGTCCAGGTTGAGGTTGTCGAAGCCGGCATCCTGCGCCTGCTTCACCGCCGCTTCGGCCTGGGCGCTGTCGTGGATCCGGCCCAGCCGCTGCAGGCAGCCGTCATCGAAGCTCTGGATGCCGAAGCTGAGCCGGTTCACGCCTGCGGCCAGGTAATCGGGAAAACGGCCGTGCTCGGCGGTGCCCGGATTGGTTTCCAGCGTTATTTCCAGGCCCGGCATGAAGCGGAGCCTGGCCGCGGCGCCCTGCAGGAACCGATCGATGGCAGCGGGCGGAAACAGGCTGGGGGTGCCGCCGCCAAAGAACACCGCGTGCACGGGGCGGCCCCAGACCAGCGGCAGGTCGTGGTCCAGATCGGCCAGCAGGGCGTCCACATAGGCGTCAAACGGCAGCTCGCCGCGCGCCTCGTGCGAGTTGAAATCGCAGTACGGGCATTTGCGCACGCACCAGGGCAGGTGCACGTACAGGGTCAGCGGCGGTGTGATCAGCATCCCACTATTGTAGAGGGGCTCGCGTGGGGCGCGGCGTAGCGTCGCGCGGGCGGCGGGGTTAGCTCAGGAAACCGGGCAGGCGCTGGCGCAGCTGTTCCAGGGCGCGGCCGCGATGGCCGATGCGGTTCTTGATCGCCGGATCCATTTCGGCCGCGCTCAGCCCGTGGTCCGGATCCAGGAATACCGGATCGTAGCCGAAGCCGTGGCTGCCGCGCGGCGCGGGCAGGATCCGGCCTTCCCAGCTGCCCTCGGCGATCAGCGGCTGCGGATCTTCCGGATGCCGCAGCAGCACCAGCGCGCAGTGAAAGCGCGCGCCGCGGCGGGCTTCCGGCACATCCTGCAGCGCCTGGAGCAGCTTGGCGACGTTGGCCGCCGCATCAGCCTCGGGGCCAGCGTAACGGGACGAATACAGCCCCGGGGCTCCGCCAAGGGCGTCCACGCACAGCCCCGAATCATCGGCCAGCGCCGGCAGCCCGGTGGCCCGGGCAGCGTGCCGCGCCTTGAGCAGCGCGTTCTCGACGAACGTCAGGCCGGTTTCCTCGACATCGGCCACCCCGAATTCCGCCTGTGGCAGAACCTGCAGGCCGCTGCCTTCCAGCAGCCGGCTGAACTCGGCCAGCTTGCCGGCGTTGTTGCTGGCCAGGACGAGCTTCACTTGCCGGCGGCCAGCGCCTGGGCCTGGAGCTCGAACAGCTGGCGGATCCCGTCTTCGGCCAATGCCACCATGGCATCAAGCTCGTCGCGGCGGAATGCGTGGCCTTCGGCCGTGCCCTGCAATTCGATAAAGCCGCCGCCGTCGTTCATGACCACGTTCATGTCGGTATCGCAGTCGCTGTCTTCGGCATAGTCCAGGTCCAGCACCGGTACGCCCCGGTACTGGCCCACCGAGACCGCGGCCACCGCGCCGTACAGCGGATCACGCAGGATCTTGCGCTGCTTCATCAGGCTGCGCACCGCGTCCACCAGGGCCACGTAGGCACCGGTGATGGCAGCGGTGCGGGTGCCGCCATCGGCCTGCAGCACATCGCAGTCCAGGGTGATGGTGCGCTCGCCCAGCGCAGCGCGGTCCACGCAGGCGCGCAGCGAGCGGCCGATCAGGCGCTGGATCTCCAGGGTGCGTCCGCCCTGCTTGCCGCGGGCGGCCTCACGGTCGTTGCGGGTGTGGGTGGCGCGGGGCAGCATGCCGTATTCGGCGGTGACCCAGCCTTCGCCCTTGCCGCGCAGGAAGCCCGGCACGCGTTCTTCAACGCTGGCGGTGCACAGCACCCGGGTGTCGCCGAACGAAACGAGTACCGATCCTTCGGCGTGACGGGTAAAGCCGCGCTCCAGGCGCACTTCGCGCAGCTGGTCGGGAGCGCGGCCGCTGGGACGCTGGATAGAGGTCATGGGCAGCTTGAAAATGGGGGCGGGGCAGTCTAGCAGCCCGCCGTTCCACGGCGCCGCGGCGTCGCGCAATGGCATACTGCGCCTCCGCCAGAAACCTTTGCCCAGCAATGACCAGAAGCATGACCGCCTATGCAGCGGCCGAACGCAGCACCGCCTGGGGCACGCTCGGCTGCGAGCTGCGCGCGGTCAACCACCGTTTCCTCGAGTTGGGCACGCGCCTGCCGGACGAATTGCGCGCGCTGGAGCCTGCGCTGCGCGAGCGGGTGGCCGCCTGCGTGACCCGCGGCAAGCTGGACCTGGTGATCCGGTTGCGTTCGGAGGCCGCCCAGTCGCTGGGTGTGAATGAGGCCGCGCTGGAGCAGCTGGCGGGCCTGGCGCAGTCGTTGCAGGGCCGCTTCCCGGGACTGACCACCGATGTCACCGGGCTGCTGCAGCTGCCGGGCGTGATGCAGACGCTGGCAGTGGACGCGGAAGGCCTCAAAGCTGACGCGCTGTCGTTGCTGGACGAGGTGCTGGCCCAATTCCTGGCGGCGCGTGAGCGCGAAGGTGACAAGCTGGCCACGGTGATTCGGGAGCGGGTGGAAGGCATCGCCCGGATCGTGGGCGAAGTGCGCACGATGATCCCGGGAATCCGCCAGGGCCTGCGCGATCGGCTCGAGGCGCGCGTAGCCGACTTGGCGCAGCCGCTGGACCCGGGCCGCCTGGAACAGGAGCTGGTGCTGTGGCTGCAGAAACTGGATGTGGACGAAGAGCTGGACCGGCTGGACAGTCATATTGACGAGATCGGCCGGGTGCTGGCGCAGGACGGCCCGGTGGGCCGGCGGCTGGATTTCCTGCTACAGGAGTTCAATCGGGAAGCCAACACCCTCGGCTCCAAATCAGTGGATCGGCGTTCCTCGCAGGCGGCGGTGGAGCTGAAGGTGTTGATCGACCAGATACGCGAGCAGGTGCAGAACCTTGAGTGACGGGATGCGTGGAACGCTGTTCATCGTGGCCGCGCCTTCGGGGGCGGGCAAATCCAGCATCGTCAACGCCTGCCTGGCGAGGGACCCGTCGGTGAGCCTGTCGATTTCATTCACCTCGCGGCCGCCGCGGCCGGGTGAGCAAACCGGCCGGCACTATCACTTCGTGGATGAGGCCGAATTCGAGCGCATGGTCGAAGCCGGCGAGTTCTTCGAGCACGCGCGGGTGCACGGGGACCTGAAAGGAACGGCCAAGCAGTCGGTGGAACCGCAGCTGGCTGCAGGTCGCGATGTGCTGCTGGAGATCGACTGGCAGGGCGCTCGCCAGGTCCGCGCCCAGGTGCCTGACGCGGTGGGCATTTTCATCCTGCCGCCGTCGCGCGCCGCGCTCGAGGAGCGGATGCGCAAGCGCGGTCAGGACAGCGACGAGGTCATTGCCCGGCGCCTGGCCGCAGCCCGCGACGAGATGGCGCGCCATGACGAGTTCGACTACCTGATCGTCAACGAGCATTTCGATGCGGCGGTGGATGAAATGTGCGCGATCTTCGTTGCCAGCCGCCTGCGTCGCGCGCAGCAGCAGCAGCGCCACGGCCAGCTGTTGAAGGCGCTGTTGCGGGAAGACTGATCAATCGACGGTGTTTTACAGGCTCAAGCCATTGATTTGAAAGGCGCGTGCTTGCGTTGTGGGCGAGGTTTCCGGTAAAATGGCCGGTCCTGTCCCCAACATTCGCGCGGCCTGATGGTCGCCGGGAGCCCGTATGGCCCGTATTACCGTGGAAGATTGCATGGAAGTGGTCGACAACCGCTTCGAACTTGTCATGATGGCCGCCAAGCGCGCCCGCCAGCTGGCCAACGGCGTGGAAGCCCAGATCGACAACAGCGGCAACGATGACAAGCCGACTGTCCTTGCGCTGCGCGAGATCGCCGCGCGTGCGATCGACAATGATTACATTGAAGCCGTCGACAAGGCCGAGCGCGAGCGCAAGGAGCGCGAGGCGCTGGAGTGGGCCGCTGCCGAAGTGGTCGCCGACGAAGAGGCCAAGGGCGACGAAGTCTGACCGATCCGTGCGCGCCGCTTTGCCGGCGCAGCTCGCGAACGCAACGGCCCCGCTTCTAGCGGGGCCGTTTGTTTTCCGGCCTGGCGGTTCCGTCCGGCGCGGGCGTGATTGCCCATTCCCCATTGCGACTTCCCCGGCTACGCTGGGGACATGACTCCGACCCCACTGGCCATTCACCGGATCCAGGCGCCGGCCGACGAAGCGCTGCCCGGTTACGTGCGCGAGCTGGAGCAGGCGGCCAGCTACCTGGATGACAGCCAGCGGCTGGTGTTGCGCCGCGCGTGGGCAGTAGGCGCCTGCGCCCATGAAGGGCAGATGCGCAAGTCCGGCGAGCCCTACATCACCCACCCGGTTGCGGTGGCCAAGGTGCTGGCCGAGCTGAAGGTGGACCTGGAAACGCTGGTGGCGGCGATCCTGCACGACACCATCGAAGACACCCCGCTGACCGGCGAGGAGCTGGCCAGCGAATTCGGCGAGACCGTTGCCGAATTGGTGGACGGGGTCACCAAGCTGGACAAGCTGCATTTCAGCAGCCGCCAGGAAGCCACTGCGGAAAGCTTCCGCAAGATGATGCTGGCGATGGCGCGCGACCTGCGCGTGATCCTGATCAAGCTCGGTGACCGCCTGCACAACATGCGCACCCTGGGCGCGCAGACCAGCGAGGCCCGCGAGCGGATCGCGCGCGAGACGCTGGAAATCTATGCGCCGATCGCCCAGCGCCTGGGCATGAACGCGATCAAGAGCGAGCTGCAGGACCTGGGCTTCCGCGCGCTGCATCCGGTGCGCCACGCGGTGCTTGAGAAACGCATCCGCTCGCAGCCGCTGGTGCGCCGCGAGGCCTTGGCCAGGATCGAGGCGCAGCTGGCCCAGCGGCTGACCAACCAGGACCTTGAGTACAGGCTGGTGGGTCGGGTCAAGTCGCCGTGGAGCATCTATACCAAGATGCAGGCCGAGGCAAAGTCGTTCAAGCAGGTGATGGACGTTTTCGGCTTCCGCGTCATCGTGAACACCGTGCCGGACTGCTACCACGCGCTGGGCGTGGTGCATTCGGTCTACAAGCCGGTGGACGGGCGCTTCCGCGACTTCGTTGCCATCCCCAAGGCCAACGGCTACCAGTCGCTGCACACGGTGCTGTTCGGCCCGTACGGGTCGCCGATCGAGGTGCAGATCCGGACCGAGGAAATGGACCTGATCGCCGAGCGCGGAATCGCGGCGCACTGGGCCTATAAGCACGGCGGCGCGCCCACCAGCGCGCAGATACGGGCCCATTCGTGGATTTCCGGCCTGCTCGAGTCGCAGCAGGCCACCGGCTCGTCGCTGGAATTTCTCGAGAACGTCAAGGTCGACCTGTTTCCGGACGAGGTGTATCTGTTCACGCCCAACGGCGACATCCTGTCCCTGCCGCGCAATGCCACTGCGGTCGATTTCGCTTACGCGGTGCACACGGACCTGGGCAACCGGGCGGTGGCCGCGCGGGTGGACCGGCGCCTGGTTCCACTTCGCACCCGGCTGTCCAGCGGACAGCAGGTGGAAGTGATCACGGCCAAGTCGGCCACGCCCAAGCCGCAATGGCTGGAGTTCGTGGCGACCGGCAAGGCACGCACGGCCATCCGCCAACAGCTCAAGCAGCTCGAGCATGAGGATGCGGTGCAGCTGGGCCACCGCATGCTGGACCGGGCGCTGGAAAACCTCGGCAGCTCGCTTGAGCGCCTGCCCCCCGACCGGCTTGACGCCTACCTGACGGAGCTGCGCTATCGGCGCCTGGAAGAGCTGCTGGCGGACATCGCGCTGGGCAACCGCATGCCCAACCAGGTGGCGCAGACCCTGGTCCAGGGCAGCGGTGAGAGCGAAGGTCTGTTTGCCACCGTGCAGTCCGTGGGCCCCGGGGAACGCATTCTCATCACCGGCAACGAGCGTGGGGTCATCACCTTCGCCAACTGCTGCCTGCCGATCCCGGGCGACGACATCATGGGCTACCACACGGCCGGCAGGGGCATCATGGTGCACAGGATCGAATGTCCCAACGTGGCGGAATACCGCAAGTCGCCCGATCGCTGGGTGGGGATCGGCTGGGATCGGGAAGTCGAGGGCGATTACAGCACCAGCCTGCGGGTGGAGGTGGAGAACCGGCCCGGCGTGCTGGCCCAGGTGGCCGCAGCCATCGCCCGGGTGGAGTCCAACATCGACGGCGTCGATTACCTGGAGCGCGACAGCAACGTGGCTGCGATCCGCTTCTCGATCGCGGTCCGCAACCGCAAGCACTTGGCCGATGTGATCCGCAAGGTGCGGCGTCTGGGCGTGGTGCACGGCGTCCAACGCCTGTAGCAGCACGCCATGCGCGCTCCTACTATCATCACCGGATGACTTTCATCTGGAGCTCTTGATGGCCCGTACCCCGATCAATACCGAACTCGCGCCCGCCGCGATCGGCCCCTACTCGCAGGCCGTGCGCAGCGGCAACACGGTGTATTTCTCCGGCCAGATCCCGCTCGATCCGGCCACCGGTGAGTTGGTGCCAGGCGGCATCGAGGCCCAGGCGCGGCGCGCCTTTGACTCGCTCAAGGCGGTGGCCGAAGAGGCCGGCGGCACTCTGGACGACATCATGCGTCTTGGCCTGTACCTGACCGACCTGGACGAGTTCGCGGTGGTCAACTCGGTCATGTCCGACTACTTCACCGCCCCGTATCCCGCGCGTTCGACCATCGAGGTGGCGGGCCTGCCCAAGGATGCGGCGTTCGAGGTCGATGCGGTCATGGTGCTGGACTGAACCCTGTCGATCCCGCAGCGCAGCTGCTGTCGTCCCTGCCGGGCGTAGGCGCAAAAACCGCTGAGAAACTGGCTTCCCGGGGCCTGCTGACCCTGCAGGACCTGTGGACCCAGCTGCCGCGCCAGTACGAGGACCGCACCCGGATCGTGCCGATCCGGGATCTGCAGTCCGGTATCGCCTGCCAGGTGGAAGGGGTCATCGAAGCGGTGGAGCGCGGCTTCCGCTACCGGCCTACCCTGCGGGTGGCCATCGGCGACGGCTCGCGCGCAACGCTGGTACTGCGATTTTTCCACTTCCGTGCGGCGCAGGTAGCGCAGTTCCGGGTGGGTGAGCGGGTGCGCTGCTATGGCACGCCGCGACCGGGCCAGCATGGGCTGGAGATTGTTCATCCCAGCTACCGGCTGCTGGGCGCGGACGACGGTGGGGCGCTGGATGAGCGGCTGCACCCGGTGTATCCGCAGATCGAGGGTATCGGAGCGACTGCGATGCGGCGGATGATCGGTCACGCGCTGGACCGGTTGCCGGATGGGGAAGCGTTGGAATCGCTGCCCGCCGACGAACTGCAGTCACGCGGACTGCCGCCGCTGCGCGAAGCCTTGTTGACCGTGCACCGGCCTCCGGCCGACGCGGATGTCGCCGCATTGCTGGCGGTCGCCCATCCCGCGCAGCGGCGCCTGATCCTGGAAGAGCTGCTGGCCCATCATCTGAGCCTGCGTCGCCACCGCATTGCCCAGCAGCAGCACGCTGCGCCGGTGCTTGCGGCGGGTGGGAACCTGGGCGCCCGGCTGCGCTCCACCTTGCCCTTTGCCCTGACCGGAGCCCAGGAGCGTGTGCTGGCCCAGGTGCTTGGCGATATTGCCCGGCCGATACCGATGCTGCGCCTGGTGCAGGGCGACGTGGGCAGCGGCAAAACCGTGGTGGCCGCGCTGGCGGCTGCCGCCGGGGTGGAATCCGGCGTCCAGGTGGCCATGATGGCGCCCACCGAACTGCTGTCCGAGCAGCACCATGCCAGCTTTCGCCGCTGGTTCGAGCCGCTTGGCGTGCGAGTGGCCTGGCTGGCCGGCAAGCTGCCGGCAAGGGAGCGTGCGCGCACCCTGGAAGAAGTGGCCGGCGGACGTGCACAGGTCGTGGTGGGCACGCATGCGCTGATGCAGGAAGGCGTGGCTTTCCGTGACCTGGGCCTGGCGATCATCGACGAGCAGCATCGCTTCGGCGTGCACCAGCGGCTGGCGCTGCGCGACAAGGGAGCGGTGGCCGGCCAGGTGCCGCACCAGCTGGTGATGACGGCCACGCCAATCCCGCGCACCCTGGCCATGGCCGCCTACGCCGATCTGGATGTGTCCGCCATTGATGAACTGCCGCCCGGTCGCACGCCGGTGCAGACCGTGGTGCTGAGTGCAGAGCGGCGGCCGGAGCTGATTGAACGCATCCGCGCCGCGTGCGCCCAGGGTCGCCAGGCCTATTGGGTCTGCACCCTGATCGATGAGAGCGACGAGGTGGTGGCGCAGGCCGCGCAGGGAACATTTGAATTGCTCACCGGCGCCCTGGAGGGTCTGCGCGTGGGGCTGGTGCACGGACGCATGAAGGCAGCGGAAAAGCAGGACACCATGCACCGGTTCAAGGACGGTGGCATCGACCTGCTGGTGGCCACCACGGTGATCGAGGTTGGTGTGGACGTGCCCAACGCCTCGCTGATGATCGTGGAAAACGCCGAGCGTCTGGGCCTGTCGCAGCTGCACCAGCTGCGCGGCCGGGTGGGGCGGGGCAGCGAGGCTTCCAGCTGTGTGCTGCTGTATCAGTCGCCGCTGTCGCAGATGGCGCGGCAGCGGCTGGAAACCATGCGCGAGACCACTGACGGTTTCATGATTGCCGAACGTGACCTGGAGCTGCGTGGGCCAGGCGAGCTGTTGGGCACGAGGCAGACCGGACTGGCTGCTTTCAGGGTGGCGGACCTGGTGCGCGATGCCGACCTGCTGCCCGAGGTGCAAAGGCTGGCCGACCGTCTGCTGCGCGAGCGACCGGAAATGGCTGATCGCCTGGTTGACCGCTGGGTCGGCAGTGCCGCGCGGTACGCTGGCGCCTGAGAATCTATTGGACGCGGCGCAGCGCCGCGTGGAGGATATTGACCCATGGACGAACGCATTCCCCTTCTGATCGATACCGACCCGGGCGTGGACGACGCTCTGGCCCTGCTGATGGCGTTCAACCACCCCGGGCACGAGGTGGTTGGCCTGACAGTGGCCGCTGGCAATGTGGGGCTGGAGCACACCGTCGCCAACGCACTCAAGCTGGTTGAGCTGTGCGATGCGCGGGTGCCGGTGCACGCCGGTGCCGCCACGCCGCTGCTGCACCCGGCCGTGGATGCGGCCAACGTGCATGGCAAGGACGGTTTCGGGGATGTGGGCTATGCGCCGGCGACGCTGCAGGCAGACGCGGAGCACGCGGCGCTGGCCATCCTGCGTCAGTCCCATGCCCATGCCGGGCAGCTGCTGCTGGTGGCGCTGGGGCCGCTGACCAACCTGGCCCTGGCGCTGCGCCTGGATCCCACCCTGCCGCAGCGGATCAAGCGGCTGGTGGTGATGGGTGGAGCGGTGACCGCGCGCGGCAACATCACTCCGGCGGCGGAGTTCAACATCGCCTTTGACCCGGAGGCCGCGCACATCGTGTTCGAGGCCTTCCCGAACCTGGATCTCGCCGACTGGGAGGCGGTGGTGGCGCACGGCCTGCCACATGAGCGCGTTGACCGCTGGCTGGCCGCGGGTACCGCGCGGGCGGACTTCTACGAAGCGATCTCCCGCCACACGCGGCGCTGGTCCGCCGACAGCCGCGGTCCGCGCTGGTACGCCGCCGACGCGCTGGCCATGGCCTGGGCACTGGAGCCGGATGGCGCGCTGGAGACGCCGGAACGGCCGGTGGTGGTGGAGCTGGATGGCCGCCACAGCCGCGGCATGACGGTGGTGGACTGGCAGCGCCAGACCGGGGCCGCTGACAACGCCCGCATCCTGATGCGCTATGACCAGGACCGGTTCGAATCGCTGGTTTCCGGGGCGCTGGCGGCCGGGTAGGCGGCGATTGCAGTCGCGGGAGAAGAGGGGGTACAATGCCCGGCTCCCCGTATTGCCGGTGCCGCCATGAAGGCCGATATCCATCCCGAATACCGCGAGGTCGTGTTCCAGGACGTGACCTCGGATTTCAAGATCCTTACCCGTTCCACCCTGGCCTCCTCCGCGAAGGAGACGATCAAGTGGGAAGACGGCAACGAGTACCCGCTGGTCAAGGTCGAAGTTTCTTCGGCTTCGCATCCGTTCTACACGGGCCAGAACAAGATCGTTGACACCAGCGGTCGGGTCGACAAGTTCCGCAGGCGCTACTCCAAGTAATCGCCGCGCCCCCGCTGTGCGGGGCGTGTTCCGCAACGGCCGCCACTGGGCGGCCGTTTGCGTTCCTGCAAGGCCGGCCCCAGGCCCGGATTCAACCAAGGGCGCAGTGGCCTGCGCGCGCGGTATGCGATAATTGGCCTGTTGCGGTGGCCGTGGCCGCTGCTCCTCCCCCTTACGCGAACACACGCTTCTCCCCGACCCTCGGCCGTGGATGACGAAGCGCTCTGAATAGGAGTGAACCGTGTCAGATTTTGACCAGGTCTCGCTGGACGCCGGCGGCAAGTCGGTGACCCTTCCGGTGCTCAAGGGCACCCTGGGCAATCCCTGCATCGATATTGCCACCCTGCCCAAGCAGACCGGCTGCTTTACCTACGATTCCGGCTTCACCGCCACCGCTTCCTGCAAGTCGGCGGTCACCTACATCGACGGCGACGAGGGCGTGCTGCTCTACCGCGGCTACCCGATCGACCAGCTGGCCGGCAAGTCCAGCTTCCTCGAAGTGGCCTACCTGCTGATCAACGGCGAATTGCCGACTGCCGACCAGATGGCCGGCTTCGAGCATGACGTGACCCATCACACGATGATGCACGAGGCGCTGAAGAACTTCTTCACCGGCTTCCGCCACGATGCACATCCGATGGCCATGCTGTGCGGTTCGGTGGCCTCGCTGTCCGCTTTCTACCACGACACCCTGGATCTGAACGATCCGGAGCAGCGGCGCATGGCCGCGGTCCGGCTGATCGCCAAGATGCCGACCCTGGCGGCCGCCGCTTACCGCTATTCCATTGGCTGGCCGATCGCCAACCCGAAGAACAAGCTCGATTACTCCACCCGCTTCCTGCACATGATGTTCGAAGCCCCGGGTGACCAGCTTGAGCTCAACCCGGTGGTGGCCAAGGCGCTGGATCTGTTGTTCATCCTGCATGCCGACCACGAGCAGAACGCCTCCACCTCCACGGTGCGCCTGGTGGGCTCCACCGGTGCCAACCCGTACGCCTGTGTCTCGGCGGGCATCGCCGCGCTGTGGGGACCTGCACACGGTGGCGCCAACGAAGCCGTGCTGAAGATGCTCGAAGAGATCGGCGATCCGGCCAACGTGGATGCGGCCATTGCAAAGGCCAAGGACCGGAGCTCCGGCTTCCGCCTGATGGGCTTTGGCCACCGCGTGTACAAGAATTTCGACCCGCGCGCCAAGATCATCCGCGAGATGACCCACAAGGTGCTGGACGAGCTGGGCGTGGACGACCCGTTGCTGGACGTGGCGATGAAGCTGGAAGAGGCGGCGCTCAAGGACGACTACTTTGTCGAGCGCAAGCTGTACCCGAACGTCGACTTCTACAGCGGCATCATCTACAAGGCGCTGAAGATCCCGACCGAGATGTTCACCGTCATGTTCGCCATTGGCCGTACCGCCGGCTGGGTGGCGCACTGGCTGGAGCAGCAGGTGGATCCGGAAGCCAAGATCGGCCGTCCTCGGCAGATCTACACCGGCTCCGACCTGCGCGACTACGTGCCGGTCGACAAGCGCTGAGCCGCCGCTGCATCGTCTGAGAAGCGCCCCGGCAACCCCGGGGCGTTTTCTTTCACGCGGCCTCGCGCGCATGGCGCGCTCCTACGCGGGGTCTTCGGCCAGCAGCAGTTTCAGCTGTGAGGCGCTGGCCCGGGGCATGGGCTTTTCGTCGATGTTCGACAGCGGTGCCTGGCGCAATGCCAGCTGCGGCAACACGGTAAGGTCGATCGTCAGGTCGTCGGCGCTGAACACCCACACCGGGAAGTCCCCGCTGCGGCTGCGGTCCAGGCGGATCCTGCGGCTGCGCTCGGTCGCCGGGATGCCATGTTCGTCCAGGAACAGAGGCACCTCTTCCGGATTTTCCGGATAAAGCTGCAATGCCACCGCCGAGTTGGCGTCGGCTGTTCCATCCAGCACCGGTCCCACCAGGCGCGGCTGGAATGGTGCAAAAAATTCGAGCGCATCCAGCGCGGCTTGCCGGCGCAGTCGCAGCGCGTCGTCTTGCTCTGGTCCCTGGAACAGCCGCTGGTACTCACGCAGCGCTTGCTCGACCTCGCTGTTGCGGGGCAGGGATGCGTCGTCGTGGATTCCCAGCCGGCTGGCGGCTTTCTGCTTGGCCTGGCGAAAATCGCTGATCCCGCCTTCGCTCATCAGCCGGGCGGCTTCGTGGGCCAGCCGCAGCCGGCGCTCACGGGTGCGACTCTCGGCGTGCTGGCGGGGGCGTGACATGGCGTTCTCCCTCACAGACACGGGGTCTGACTGTAGCCCGGCAGATGTGACAGGCGCTCCTACAGTGGAGCTGGCGCCGGGCCATGGTCGCGGCGTTCAGAAAATATCGAACACCTCTTCGGCCGGCATCGAATCATCAAATCCGTCGTCAATCTCCGCCGCCATCCGCTCCAGATCCTCGACCTTGACGTACTCCGAGCGCCCGCCGGAGCCGGCCGGAAGCAGCCTCCCGCCCTCGCTCACGCTCACCTGCACCAGCCCGTCCGGGACCTCGTGTGGCATCAGGGGCTGGCCTTCCAGCGCCGCGGCCATGTAATCGATCCAGATCGGCAATGCCGAACGGCCGCCATACTCGCGCCGGCCCAGTGAGCGGTTGTCATCGCGACCCACCCACACCGAGGTGGCCAGGTTGCCGCCAAAGCCGGCAAACCAGGCGTCGCGGAAGTCATTGGTGGAGCCGGTCTTGCCGCCCACATCCTCGCGCCCGATCGAGCGTGCCGCGGTACCGGTGCCGCGCTGGACTACATCGCGCATGATCGACACCAGCTGCCACGCCACGCGCTCATCGATCGCCCGAGGAGCCACGATGAATTCAGCGTCACCTTCAACGCCGTCCAGGGCAATCCCGTCGGCCAGCGGTTCATCCGCCGGCTCCGTGGCAACCGGCGGTGGAACAGGCGCCGGGGCCGGAGTGGCCGGGCCGAAATCGAAGCCGTCGACGATATGAGACGGTGCCGCCACCGCCGTTTCACCCAGCGCGGGGCGCGCCCCGCCGGCGCAGCCGCGGCAGGCGCGGGCGGGATTTTCCTTGAAGATCAGCTCGCCGTTGCGATCGCGCACCTCGTCGATGAACCAGGGCGTGACGCGGAAGCCGCCATTGGCAAACACCGCATAGCCGCGGGTAACGTCCAGAGGGGTGAGCGACGGCGTGCCCAGCGAGATCGACAGGTTGGGCGGCAGCTCGGATTCGTCGAAGCCGAAGTGGCTGATGTAGCGGCGGGCGTAGTCCACGCCGATCGCGTCCAGCAGCCGCACCGAGACCAGGTTGCGCGACAGCGCAAGCGCATTGCGCAGCTGCATCGGCCCCATGAAGCGTCCGTCGGCGTTCTGCGGGCGCCAGTCCTGGCCGCGGCGCATGCGAAACACCACCGGCGCGTCAGGCACGATCGAGGCCGGGTTGAAGCCGCGCTCGAACGCGGCCGCAAAAATGAAGGGCTTGAACGCCGACCCCGGCTGGCGCCGGGCCTGGGTGGCGCGGTTGAACTTCTGCCCGGCGAAGCTGAAGCCGCCCACCAGCGCACGCAGGGCGCCGGTGTCGTATTCCATGGACACCAGCGTGGCCTGGCCGCGCGGTATCTGGCCGAGCTGGTAGCTGACCACCGGCGGCTCCGCAGGAGCGTCTTCGGCGGCGCCTGAGGCGGGTTTGGCGGGCGTCTCGATCCGCTGCACCCGGACCAGGTCGCCGCGCTCCATCAGGGCCGATGGCGCGCGCTGGGTCCAGCTGCTGGCCTTGGCATCCAGGGTGGTCGTGGTGCCGTCGGCCATCACCACGTCGGCGGTGCCCTCGCCGCTGCGCAGCACAATTGCCGGCCGCAGTCCGGCCTGGGCAGGGATGCCGCGCAGCCGCGCCGCCGCGGTGGCGGCGTCTTCGTCGGCAGCCAGTTCGAATGATTGCTCCGCACCGCTCCAGCCATAGCGGCGGTCATACACGGTGAGGCCGTCGCGCAGTGAGCGCTCGGCAGCGGCCTGGTAATCGGGATCGATGGTCGTGGTGACGTGGTAACCCTTGGTCAGCACGTCGCCGCCGTAACGGGCGATCATTTCCTGGCGCACCATTTCCGCCACGTAGGGTGCGTACACTTCCACCGGGCGCTCGTGCGGGCGGGCGTGCATGGGTGTGGCCTTGCCGGCCATTTCCGCAGCCTGCTCGATGTAGCCCAGCTCACGCATGCGCTGCATCACGTAGTCGCGCCGGATCCGGGCGCGCTCGGGATTGGTGACCGGGTTGCCGCTGGACGGGAACTTGGGGATCGCCGCCAGGGTTGCCGCTTCTTCCAGGGTCAGGTCATCCAGCGACTTGCCGTAATAGAACTCGGCCGCCGCGGCCACCCCGTAGGAGCGGTTGCCGAAGAAACTCTTGTTGAGATACAGCTCCAGGATCTCGTCCTTGGTCAGCTCGCGCTCCATTTTCAGCGCCAGCAGCATCTCGGCGAACTTGCGGGTGTAGCTGTATTCCGAGCTGAGGAAGAACTGGCGCGCCACCTGCTGGGTGATCGTCGATCCGCCCGGTACGCGCTGGTCGTCGGTGGTGGCCAGCAGCCAGATGGCGCGCGCTACCCCGCGGGGGTCCACACCGTGGTGGTCATAGAAGCGGGCGTCCTCGATGGCAATGAACGCCTGCTTGAGCTGGTCCGGCACCTCGTCGATCTGCACGGGGTAGCGGCGCGTTTCGCCGAACAGGGCCATCAGCCGTCCGTCGCGGGAATAGACGTACAATGGCTCCTGCATTTCGATGTCGCGCAGGGTCTGGACATCGGGCAGGCGCGCTGACACGACGTAGTACAGGGTGGCCAGGGTCAGGGCGCCAAGCACGCCCAGGGCCAGGGCCGCTACGGCGAGCCAGCGCAACACGCGTTTGAAGGTGGGCATGCGGACGTGTGGTCAAGTGGCAGCAGGGGAGGCGCGGATTATAGATGACTGGACACCCTGTCCCGTGGGGGACGGGTTCACTGTTCAGGGGCAGAGTCGGACAGAACAGGGCACTGGGACACGGTTTCGGGTCATCCAAGGTTGCCAAGGGGTGAAAAGTCCGTTATCTAATCCGTCGGGGCACGTTGCGCGTTCAAGCGCCCGTGACAATAGGGGAAAACCGTGGGTTTATTCACAAAAAGCCAGCCGCCGATCGTGGGCGTGGACATCAGCTCGACTGCAGTGAAGCTTTTGCAGCTGTCCCGCAACGGTGAGCGCTACCGCGTTGAGCACTATGCCGTCGAGCCGCTGCCACCCAATGCGGTGGTGGAAAAGAACATTGTCGAAGTGGAAGCCGTAGGCGAGGCGATCAGCCGCGCCATGGCCCGCTCGGGTAGCAAGGCCAAGCACGCCGCCGCCGCCGTCGCCGGTTCGGCCATCATCACCAAGACCATCCCGATGCCGGCCGATCTGGACGAGGAAGAGATGGAGTCGGCGGTCGAGCTGGAAGCGGTCAACTACATTCCCTACCCGATCGAGGAAGTGAACCTCGACTTCGAGGTGCTCGGGCCCATGCCGGGCAACGAGGAGATGGTCCAGGTGCTGCTGGCAGCGTCGCGCTCGGAGAACGTGGAGACGCGCGCCGACGCGCTCAAGCTTGGCGGGCTGACCGCCAAGGTGATCGACGTGGAGGCATTCGCGATCGAGAACGCATACAGCCTGCTGGCCGGAACGTTGAACGCGCCGCACGACGGCATCGTGGCCCTGGTCGACATCGGCGCCACCATGACCACCCTCAACATCATCCGCGAAGGCCGCAGCCTGTATAACCGCGAGCAGGTCTTCGGCGGCAAGCAGCTCACCGACGAGGTGATGCGTCGCTACGGCCTCAGCTATGAGGAAGCCGGCCTGGCCAAGCGCCAGGGCGGACTGCCCGAAAGCTACGAGATCGAGGTGCTGGAGCCGTTCAAGGAGGCGCTGGTGCAGCAGATCAGCCGCCTGCTGCAATTCTTCTACGCCGGCAGCGAGTTCAACCGCGTTGACCAGATCGTGCTGGCCGGGGGTTGTGCCTCGATTCCCGGCGTGTCCGAGATGGTGGAGGAGCAGCTCGGGGTGCCCACGACAGTGGCCAACCCGCTGGCGCACATGACCCTGGGCTCGCGGGTCCAGGCCCATGCGTTGGCCCAGGACGCTCCGGCGTTGATGATCGCCTGCGGGCTCGCACTCAGGAGCTTCGACTGATGGCCAGGATCAACCTGCTTCCCTGGCGCGCCGAACGCCGGGCCCAGCGGCAGAAAGAATTCGGACTGATGGTGGCCCTGTCGGTGGTGGCCGGGGCACTGCTCTGGTTCCTGGTCAACGGCTATTACAACGCCCAGATCGAGGGCCAGCAGACCCGCAACCGCTATCTGGACCAGCAGATTTCCCAGGTCGACGAGACCATCAAGGAGATCGAGGAACTCGACCGCCAGCGCGCCCGCCTGCTGGCACGCAAGGAAGTGATCGAAGAGCTTCAGGCCAGCCGCTCGCAGATGGTGCATCTGTTTGACGCGCTGGTGCGCACCATCCCTGACGGGGTGATGCTGACCACGCTCAAGCAGGAAGGTCAGAAGTTGACCCTGGAAGGGCGCGCGCAGTCCAACGCCCGGGTCAGTACCTACATGCGCAACCTCGAAGGGGCGGGCTGGATGGCCGATCCGCGCCTGGCGGTGATCGAGGCGCGGCCTGAAGGGGCCGGGGTGCACAGCGCCGCGCTGCCTTACGTGTTCAACCTTTCGGTGACCCTGACCACTCCGTCCCAGGATGCCACTGAGGCGCAGGAACAGGAGGACGGCCAGTCCGAGGCAGCCGCAGAAGTGGACACAGAGGCAGGAACAGAGGCGGACGCGGACGCCGATGTGGCGGAAACGCCGGCCGGTGAAGAAGGAGCCGCATCGTGAGTACAAAACGCAAGATGTCGCTGCGCGAGCTTGACTTCAACAACATGGGCTCGTGGCCGAAGGAGTACAAGATCGGCTTCTGCGTGCTCATCGGGCTGCTGGTTTTCGGCCTGCTCTGGTGGCTGGTCGTGCGTGACAAGCTCGGCACGCTGGAAGGACTCGAGCGCCAGGAGTCGCAGAAACGTGCCGAGTTCGAAGAGAAGCAGGGCCGGGCCACCAACCTCGACCCGCTCAAGCAGCAGCTGGCACAGATGGAGCAGCAGCTGCAGCAGATGCTCAGGCAGCTGCCGAGCCGGACCGAGATGCCGGACCTGATCACCGATATTTCGCAGACCGCGGTCGCTACCGGCATCCAGAACGACCTGTTCCGCCCCGGCCCCGAGGCGCCCAAGGAGTTCTATGCCGAGCAGCCGATTTCGCTGCGGATGCGCGGCAGCTACCACCAGTTCGGAGCCTTCGTCAGCGGCGTGGCTTCGCTGCCGCGGGTAGTCATCATGACCATGCACGATATCTCGCTGCAGCCGCGCGACGGCGGGGCGATCCGGCCGGGGGCCAGCCTGGAGCTGGCTGGCACGGTCAAGACGTACCGCTATCTCGACGATGAAGAGACGGCCGAACAGCAGGCCGCCCAGGCCGCGGGGGAACGCTGACATGCGCAGGATTGGACATGGGGCGCGGATCGCGCTGGTCTCGATGCTCGTACTTGGCGTTGCCGGCTGCGGTCGCGGGGTGACCAGCAAACCTGGTGATGCGCCGAACCTGGAGGAATGGGTGGCCAACGTGCGTGCGCGTCCTGCGCCGCCGCTGGAGCCGTTGCCGGTCATGCAGCAGTTCGAAACCTTCGAATACGCGGCCCAGGACCTGCGTGATCCCTTCAGCGACGCGTTCGCCGATACCGGCGGGGTCGGCCCGCGGCCGGATTCGGACCGCCGCAAGCATGAGCTGGAGGATTTCCCGCTCGACAGCCTGGAAATGGTTGGCACCATCGGTCGCGGCGCTTCGATCATTGGCTTGGTGATGGCACCGAACAAGGTGACCCACCGGATCCGCAATGGCGACTACATGGGCCAGGCCGACGGCCGGATCACCTCGATCGCCGAAGACCGCATTGAACTCGTGGAACTGGTACCTGACGGTGCCGGCGGCTGGCTGGAACGCCCTGCCGCAATTTCAATTGAATAACACGCCCTTGAACAACAAATCGATTAGGGATTAGGGGAAGTCAGATGATGAGCAACGGGCAAGATTCTCGTGCGACGCGTCGCATCCAGCCGGTCCGTTCGGCCACCTTGGGCCTGGCGGTGGGCCTGCTGGCCGCGACGTCCGGAGTGCACGCCGCGCAGTCGCCCGGCATCGCGCCACGGATGGCAGCCCTGCAGGTTGCCATGACGGGAAGCGACCCGGCCAAGCAGCTCCCCGGAGCGATTGCGGTCGATGACATCGACTTCCATCGGGGAGAAGGCGGGTCGGGCAAGCTGGTACTGCGCTTTGACGGTGAAGGCGCGGTTCCGGACATGCGCATGCATGGCGCGAGCGTGGTGATCGAGGTTGGCAACGTCAACCTGCCGAGCGCCATGCAGCGTCCCCTGGACGTGTCGGACTTCGCCACCCCGGTGCGGCGCATCGACGCCGTGCAGAGCGGCACCAATACCCGCATCGTGCTGACCGCGCACGGCGAGTTCGAGCCGATGGCCTACCAGTCCGGACGCGAGTACATCGTCGAGCTGGTTCCCCGAACCGCTGAGCCGGGGCGTGCGGTCGGCGCCGCCGGTGCGGTGGCCGCTGGGCAGACCAGTGCCGCGTCTGCCGGTGAGGAGCGCACTTACTCCGGGCACCCGGTGGTGTTCAACTTCCAGGACGTGCCGGTGCGCACGGTGTTGCAGATGATCGCGGAGGAGTCGGACTTCAACGTGGTCGCCTCCGACAGCGTGACCGGCAACGTGACCCTGCGGCTGGACAACGTGCCGTGGGACCAGGCGCTGGACATCATCCTGCGCGCCAACTCACTGGACAAGCGCCGCGACGGCAACGTGATCTGGATTGCGCCGCAGAGCGAGATCGCCGCCTACGAGCAGGCCCGTGAAGACGCCCGCGCCAACCTCCAGGACCGGGTCGAGATGGTCACCGAGTACATCCCGATCAGCTATGGCAATGCCGAAGACATCGCCACCCTGCTGACCGATGAAAGCAAGACCGGGCAGGGCGCGGGCGGAGGCAGCGGCAGCGGTTCATCGCAGAGTCGCGGCTTCCTGTCCCAGCGCGGCAGCCTCAGCTTCGATCGGCGCACCAACACCCTGCTGGTGATCGACATTCCGACCCGGGTGGCCGAGATCCGCCGCCTGGTGCAGGAGCTGGACAAGCCGGTCGACCAGGTGGTGATCGAAGCGCGGATCGTGATCGCCAACGAGTCGTTTGCCCGTGATATCGGTGCGCGGTTCGGGGTAACCGGGGTCCATGACCGCAGCGTGGTGTCCGGTTCGCTGGACGCCAACGCCGGATTCATCAATTCGGTCATTGACGGGGAGCCGACCTGGGATCTTCCCGGCAGCCTGAACTTCAACAACCCGGCCGATACGTCGTTGGGAGCCGGTTCGTTGGCATTGACGATCCTCGGCAACTCGATCAACTGGAACATGGAGATCTCCGCGCTGCAGCAGGAAGGTCGCGGTGAAGTGATCTCCAATCCGCGCATCGTCACCAGCAACCAGCGCGAAGCGGTGATCCGACAGGGCCAGGAGGTCGGCTACCTGACCGTGACCGGCGGGCAGAGCAACAACGTGCCTACGGTGCAGTTCAAGGAAGTGCTGCTGGAGCTGAAGGTCACCCCGACGATCACCAACGACGGTCGCGTGTTCCTGGCGATGGAAATCACCAAGGACGAGATCGCCGGGTTCACCAACATGGGTGCCTACGGGTCGGTACCGAACCTCAACAAGCGTGAGATCACCACGGCGGTGCTGATCGATGACGGCCAGACAGTGTCGATCGGCGGTGTGTATGAGTTCCGCGACCGCAGCGAGATGTCCAAGGTGCCGTTCCTGGCCGACCTGCCGGTGATCGGCAACCTGTTCAAGCGTCGCGGCCGCGACCGCGAGAAGGCCGAGCTTCTGATCTTCGTCACTCCGAAGGTGATGCGCGTCAGCCAGCGCTGAGCGCTGCCAAAGCTGGATCGAAACGGGGCCGACGGCCCCGTTTCCTTTTGCGCCGCCGCGGCCCACCATCCGCGCCGCTGCATGGCCGGCGGTTCACCTGCCGGTGAACCTCGCCCGGCGCTTTGGGTCAAACTGGACCATGGTGCGAACGGCGCCGCGAGCCTCCGGTAACAAATGCCCGACTCCCTTCCAGAACAGTCCGACATTCCCCGCCTGCACGACGCGTTCGTTGCCCTGCGCGCCGCGCTTTCGGCCGAGATCGTCGGCCAGGCGGACCTCATCGAGCGCCTGCTGGTGGCGCTTCTGGCCGACGGCCATCTGCTGGTGGAAGGGGCGCCCGGCCTGGCCAAGACCAGCGCCATCCGCGCGTTGGCCGCGCGTATCGATGCGGATTTCGCGCGGCTGCAGTTCACCCCCGACCTGCTGCCCGCCGACCTGACCGGTACCGATGTGTGGCGGCCGCAGGAAGGCCGGTTCGAGTTCCAGCCGGGTCCGGTGTTCCACCCGCTGCTGCTGGCCGATGAGATCAACCGCGCCCCGGCCAAGGTGCAGTCCGCACTGCTGGAGGCGATGGGCGAACGCCAGGTGACCGTGGGCGGCAAGACCTGGCCGCTGCCGGAGCTGTTCCTGGTGATGGCCACCCAGAACCCGATCGAGCAGGAAGGTACGTTTCCCCTGCCCGAAGCACAGCTGGATCGCTTCCTGATGTACGTGCGCGTGGGCTATCCGGACGCGTCGGCGGAAGCGGAGATCCTGCGCCTGGAGCGGGCGCGGGCGCGTCGCGTGCTTGATCACCAGGCGCCGGCGCCGGTGCGCATGCCGCAGGCGGATGTGTTTGCCGCGCGCGGCGCCGTGCTTGATGTGCACATGGCCCCGCAGTTGGAGCGCTACCTGATTGAGCTGGTGCTGGCTTCCCGGGATGCCGCCCGTTACGACGAGGCGCTGGCCAAGCGGATCGCCTGGGGGGCCAGCCCGCGTGGATCCATCGCGCTTGAACGCTGCGCCCGCGCCCGCGCCTGGCTGGCGGGTCGTGATTTCGTCACCCCGGAGGATGTGCAGCAGGTTGCGCCGGACGTGCTGCGCCACCGGGTGTTGCCCAGCTACGAAGCCACGGCCGAAGGCTGGGATGGTGACCGCCTGGTGGCCGAGCTGCTGGAAAAGGTTCCGCTGCCCTGAGGGCGGGCCTTGCAGGGGCGGACGGATGCACAGCAAGCAAAAATCGAAGCCGGAGCAAGCGTACAGCGGGGTGCAGCCCACGCTGGCCGAACTGGTGGCCCTGCGCGCGGCCGCGCTCGCCCGCAGGCCGCCGCGCCGGGGACAGCTGGGAACTGGCCAGGCACCCTCGCCTCTGCGGGGGCGGGGGATGGAATATGCGGAATCCCGGGAATATGCCGTCGGCGACGATGCCCGCCACATCGACTGGCGGGTCACGGCGCGCAGTGGCAAGCCACATACCAAGCTGTTCCAGGCCGAGCGTGAGCGGGTGACCCTGGTGGTGGTGGATACCGCACCGGCCCTGTACTTCGGTACCCGGGTGCGCTTCAAATCGGTGCAGGCCGCACGTGCGGGCGCGTTGGCAGTGTGGGCGGCAGTGGGTGATGGCGATCGGGTGGCCGCACTGCGCGGCAGTTCCATGGAACCTCCGGTGAAGCCGGCCGCCGGCCGGCGTGGTGCGCTGCGGGTGCTGGATGCGCTGGTGCGCTGGTATGCACAGCCACCGCCGGATGACGAAGGCCTGGATGTCGCCCTGGAACACGCGGCGCGGGTGTTGCGACCGGGTTCGCGGCTGCTGGTGCTGGCCGATCCGGCCAGCCTGGCGGCCGTTCCCGATCGACGCTGGCCGGCATTGGCCATGCACAACCAGGTGGTGGTGCTGCTGCCGGTGGACCCGCTGGAGTCCGACCCGCCTGCGGAAACGCTGGCGTTGGAGGTAGACGGCGGGCGGCGGGATGTTGATCTGGGCAGCAGGTCCGGGCGTGCTGCCTGGGACGGCGCCTTCGCCGCGCCGCTTGAGTCCGCGCTCACCCAGTTGCCCCGGTACGGCGTACGGGCGATGGCGCTGCCCTGCGACGGCCCAGGGGACGAGTGGCTGCCGCTGTTCTCCGTTCCAGGGGCCGCCCGCGCATGATTCCCGGCGACGCGCTCCCGCTGCGTGACATCCATGTTCCGTCCGTCCCCGGCTGGTGGCCGCCCGCCCCCGGCTGGTGGCTGCTGGCGCTGCTTGTGCTGGCTGTCGCGGCAGTGATCACAGTGCTGCTGTGGCGCCGGGTGCGGCGCCGGCGGAGTCTGCGGCGGATGTTCGACAGTCACGTGGCCATCGCCGACACGGCGCCGGAGCGCATCGCGGCGATGTCCGCATTGCTGCGTCGCGCGGTGCTGGAGCGCGATCCGGCTGCCGCCACGCTGCAGGGAGACGCCTGGCTTGCCTACCTGGAGCGTGACCCCGCCATCCTCCAGCTCGATGGGGAGTCACGCAGGATGCTGCTGGAGGGAGGCTACCGCCGCGACCTGGGTGATGTGGACCTGCAGGCGCTGCATGAGGCGACGCGCGCCTGCTTCCTGCGCCTGGCCGGAGGGCGAAAGTGAGCGCCTGGCTGCCTGCGGCCTTCGCCGGATTCGCCTGGCCCTGGGCGCTGTTGGCGCTGCCGTTGCCGTGGCTGGCCTGGCGCCTGCTGCCGCCGCGCCGGTCGTCCGGTGCCGCGCTGCGGATGCCCCATGCCGCGCGGCTGGCTGCGGCGTCCGGCACGCCCGGACGCCGGGGACAGCGGGTGCGGAGCTGGCCGCTGGCGTTTGCCGCCCTCGCGTGGGTGCTGCTGTGCCTGGCGGCGGCGCGTCCGCAGCAGCTGGGTGATCCTCAGCAGCCACCGCGGATCGGGCGCGAGCTGATGCTGGCGGTGGACCTGTCGGGGAGCATGGGCGATGAAGACATGCTGCTTGGGGGGCGTCCCGTGGACCGCCTGACTGCGGCGAAAGCGGTGCTTGCCGACTTCCTGGACCGGCGCGAGGGCGATCTGGTCGGGCTGCTGGTCTTTGGTCGCCGCGCCTACGTGCTGGCACCGCCCACCCACGATCTGGATACGGTCCGCCAGCAGCTGATCGACAGCGCCGTCGGGCTGGCCGGCCGTGAAACCGCGATCGGCGACGCCATCGGCCTGGCGGTCAAGCGGCTGCGCGACCGCGACGCCGCGGACGGTGAAGCCGGCGAGCGGGTGCTGGTGCTGCTGACCGATGGCGTGAACACGGCGGGACTGCTGGAGCCGCTGAAGGCGGCGGAGCTGGCCCGGACCTACGGCGTGCGGGTGCATACGGTCGCCTTCGGTGGTGCCGGCGGCGAATTGTCGATGTTCGGCTATCGCCTGCCGATGCCGGGCGGCGGCGATGACATTGATGAAGCCACCCTGCAGGCCGTCGCCGAGACCACCGGCGGGCGCATGTTCCGCGCCCGTGACGCGCAGGAATTGGCGGGAATCTATGCCGAAATCGACCGGCTTGAGCCGGTCGAGCGGGCGGGACCCGCGGCGCGCCCCCGCGTGGAGGCCTATCCATGGCCGCTTGGCCTGTCACTGGCCTGTGCGCTGCTGGCGATGCTGGGCAGGCATGGCCGCTTGCGGCCCCTCGCATCGCGCGCAGCGGCTTCGATCGCCGAGGCCGGGTCATGATCCAGGCCCTGGCCGATGTGCAGTTCATGCGCCCGCAGTGGTTGTGGCTGCTGCTTGCCCTGCCGCTGCTGGCGCTGTGGTGGCTGCGACGGCGCAGTCGCCAGGATGCATGGCACCGCCGGGTTGACCCGCACCTGTTGCCGCATCTTCTGGCGCCCGGATCGGTGCGCCGGCGGGTGGCAGGCGTGGTGCTGGGCATATCCACATTCGGCCTGGCCATCCTGGCGTTGGCTGGACCGGGGTGGCGCGTGCAGCCGCAGCAGCTGTGGCAGGAGGCTGCGCCGCTGGTGATCGCCCTGGATCTGTCCAGCGCCACCGGCGCGGCGGACCTGCAGCCATCGCGATTGCTGCAGGCGCGCGCTGCCATCGGCAGCCTGCTTGAAGCAAGGACAGGCGGACAGGTGGCGCTGGTGGCCTTTGCCGGCAGTGCGCATACGGTGGCGCCGCTGACCGGAGATGTGGACAACGTGGCAATTTTTCTGGATGCGCTGGCGCCGGACATCATGCCCACCGACGGCAGCGATCCGGCGCGAGCCATTGCCTGGTCGGCGCAGTTGCTGGAGCAGGCGGGGCTGGAGCGTGGCGATATCCTGGTGCTCACCCACGATGCAGACGGGGGCGCCCGACGCGCCGCCGCCGCGGCTTCGCGGGCGGGTTACACCGTGTCGGTGCTTGGATTGGGGACCGGCGAAGGTGCCATGCATCGCGATGCGCGTGGTCGCCTGGTGCACAGCCGCATGGAGGCAGCGGCACTGCAGGCGCTGGCCGATGCGGGCTCCGGGCGATTTGCGGCGTTGACCGGAGGCGACGGGGCGCAGGAGTTCACCGGCCTGGGAAGCGGGGGCCGGGTGGACAGTGCGGGGACCGGCGCAACGGGAAGCATCCGGGCCGATCAGGGTTATTGGCTGCTGCTGCCGCTGATGTTGCTGGCGGCGCTGGCCTTCCGTCGCGGTGGCGGCCTGCTGCTGGTGGTTCTCATGTTGGGCTTGCCGCTGGCCCCGGCTCCAGTCCACGCCCAGACCCAGCCGCAAACCGAGACACAAGCCCAGGCCCCGGTTCCGGAAGGCAGGGCCCCTGAAGGCGATGCCCCAGCAGGCAGTCTGTGGCGCCGCGCCGACCAGATCGGTCATGAGCGCGGCATGGCCGCAGTGGATGCCTACCGCCGCGGGGAATACGAAGCCGCCGCCCGAATCTGGGCCGAATTGCCCGGGGTCGACGACGCCTATAACCGCGGCAACGCGCTGGCCCGGGCGGGGCGTCTGGAAGAAGCGCTTGAAGCCTATGACGAGGCGTTGGCGCGGGAGCCTGGTATGGAGGACGCACTGGCCAATCGCCGGGTGGTTGAGGAGGCGCTGCAGGACCAGCCGCCCCCGTCTGGTGATCAAGGCAATGAACAGGGCAACGAAGCGGACCCTGAGCAAGGTGGTGGGGATGGTCAGCAGCCGCCGCCGCAGCCATCCCGGCAATCCGGGAGTGAGGGCCAGCAGGGCGGGACGCAGGATCAGGAAGCAGACCCGGGTCCTTCCGATGCCGATGCCCAGCGGGCAGCGGATCAGGCCCTGCGCGATGAGATCCAGCAGGCGCTGGCAGGGGAAGAGCCACTGGAGGAGGATCCACGGGATGCGCACGAGGCGCTGGACGATACCCGCGAGCAGGAGCGCCGCGAGGCCGCCGAAGCCTGGCTGCGCCGCATTCCGGATGACCCCGGTGGCCTGCTGCGTGCGCGGTTCAGGCTCGAGCATGAACGCCGCGTCCGTCAGGGGGCAGACTGAACCCATGTTTCGCCCGCTGCCTACCGCCCTCCTGTTGATCGCCCTGCTGACGCTACTGTCGGCTTTGCCGGCGCGCGCGGATACCCGCGCATGGCTGGACCGCGACCGGATCGCATTCGGGGAAACGGCCACCCTCAACGTGGAGACCGACCAGGACGGAGTGACCACGCCGGACTGGTCGCCGCTGGATGCGGATTTTGAAGTCAGCGGCCACACCAGCACGCGGCGGGTTGAAGAGGTGAATGGCCAGGCCCGGACGCAGTCGCTGTTCGCCGTGGCCCTGCGGCCCAGGCGCGAGGGCGTGTTCACGATTGCCCCGCTGCAGGTGCATCAGGAACGCACCGCCGCGCTGACCCTGACCGTTGTGCCGGCGGAGAATGTTCCCGCACAGGCCGGGGCCGATGCCTTCATCGAGGCCGAGCTGGATACCGGCCAGGTGTGGGTGCAGCAGGCGGTGGGTTACGTGCTGCGGCTGTACTACGCCACGCCGCTGGTATCGGGCCAGCTGGAGCAGTCGCAGCCCGAGGGGGCCGCCCTGCAGCGGATCGGTGACGACCTGCAGTACAGCCGTGAGATCGCCGGCAGGCGCTACAGCGTGGTCGAGCGCAGGTTCCTGCTGGTGCCCGAGCGCAGCGGGGAGCTGGAAATCCCGCCGGCGCGTTTCCGTGGGCGCGGGGCCGGCGGGTTTTTCGACGACATGTTTGGCAGCGGTCCGCGCAGCCTGCGCGCCACCGGCGAGTCGCAACGATTGCAGGTGCGGCCAATGCCGGATGCGGCTCCCACCCCATGGCTGCCGCTGCGTGGGCTGGAGGCCCGGTTCGTGGAAGCGCCGCAGACGGCGCGGGCCGGCGAGGCGCTGGAAGTGGTGGTGGAACTGCGTGCAGATGGCGCCACCGCGGCGCAGATGCCCCAACCCGCGCTGCGCGCCGACAACGGCGCCCAGGTGTTCGCCGAGCCGCCCGCGATGCAGGAGCACTTTGACCGCGGGCGGCCGCAGGTGGTGCTGACCAGACGCTTTTCCATCCTGCCCCGGCAGGCCGGACGCCTGCAGGTGGAGGTGCAACCGTTCGAGTGGTGGGACGCACAGGTCGGTGTCGCGCGCACCGTGGCGTTGCCTCCGCTGGTCATCACCGTGGCGGGTGGCGGCCCGGCTTACGTTGCCGGTGACGAACGCTGGATCCGGGTGCCCGGCGTGCAGGGCGAAGTACGGTCCTGGGCGGTGGCGACGGCGGCCTTCGCGTTCCTGTGGCTGGGGACGCTGATGTGGGCGTTGCACCGGCGGCCGGTGCCCAGCCTCCCCCGGAAGGGCGGCTCTGCTGCGCTGCCGACGCTGGGAGGTGCGAACCGGGCCGGGATGCGTCGGCTCAGGCTCAGCCTGGACACCGGCGACCTTGGCGAAGTGGAACAGGCGCTGTGCGGGCTGGCATCGCCACCGGCGGCGGATCTGGACGCCCTTCGCACGCGTCTGGGCGATCCCGCCCAGGTGGCCGCCATCGAAGGCCTGCAGCGCGCCCGCTGGGCCGATGGGGAGCCGGCCAAGGCCCGTGCCGGGGTACGCACGGCATTTGCCAAAGGGCCGCGCTGGGCCAGCGCTGACACCGTGCAGCGCCTGTCCGATCCGGTGCCCCCGCTGTATCCGGAATGATCGCGCCGTGCGCCCCTAAAGCGACAGGGTGACCAAAGTCATGGGCATGATGTGCAGTGCCGGATACCGTTGCGGCTTTGTTAAGCTGCCCGATTCCCGAGTTTCCGGAGTGCAGTGCCAATGACCTCAACCAAGGCGCCCGGTCGCAGCATGCCGCTGCACACCCAGATGTTGATCGGCTTCGCCGTGGGTGCCGTGCTGGGTCTGGCGGCCAACGTGTTTGTCGGCGCCGAGGCGGGTTGGCTGCAGGGGACGATCGAGTACGTGACCGAGCCGATCGGCCAGCTGTTCCTGCGCCTGTTGTTCATGCTGGTGGTGCCGCTGGTGTTCTCGGCGCTGATCCTGGGCGTGGTGGAAATCGGCGATCCGCGTTCGCTGGGGCGGCTGGGCGGCAAGGCCCTGCTGTGGGTGCTGGGCACCACCACCATCGCGGTGGTCATCGGCCTGGTGGTAACCACCATCATGCAGCCGGGTTCCGGCATCGATCCCGCACTGCGCGACGCCTTCATGGCCGATGCGGCGCAGACCGGGTCGGTGGCCATCGGCACGCAGCCCGTCGGCGTGGTCGACATGCTGTTGAACATGGTGCCGCGCAGCCCGGTGCAGGCGGCCGCGGACAATGACTTGATCGCGGTGATGTTCTTCTCACTGATGTTCGGCGTGGCCGCCACCGTGGTGAACAGCGTCGGCACCCGCAGCTTCGTCAGCGCGGTGCAGGGCGTGTTCGACATCAGCCTGAAGCTGATCGACTGGGTCATCCGCACCGCCCCGTATGCGGTCGCCGCGTTGCTGTTCACCCTGACCGCGCGCATGGGCCTGGACCTGATGGTGCAGTTGGGCTGGTTCGTACTGACCGTGGTGGTGGCATTGGGTCTGCACTTCACCGGCACGTTCTCGATCCTGATTGCGACGCTTGGCAGGCGCAACCCGATCGAGGTGTTCAAGCGCGCGCAGCCTGCGCTGCTGACCGCGTTCTCCACGTCATCCAGTGCGGCAACGCTGCCGACCTCGCTGAAGGTGGCCGAGCACAACCTCGGCGTGCCCCGGCGAGTGGCCCGTTTTGTCTGCACATTGGGCAGTACCGTGAACATGAACGGCACCGCGCTCTACGAGGGCGTGACGGTGCTGTTCCTGGCCCAGCTGTTCGGCGTGGACCTGACCATGACCCAGCAGGTCATGATCCTGATCATGTGCATCATGGGTGGGATCGGCGCGGCCAGCGTGCCAGGCGGGTCCTTGCCGGTGATCGCGGCGATCCTGGTCATGTTCGGCATCCCGGCCGAGGGTCTGGCGATCATCCTCGGCGTGGACCGGTTCCTGGACATGTGCCGGACTGCGGTCAACATCGGCGGCGACATGGCCGGGGCCGTGGTGATCGGGCACAGCGAGAGTCGTTACGACCAGGATGACATCAGCCTGGATGAGGTCGATCCCGCGCCGGCTGACTCCGGTCAGGTCTGAGGTCGGGGCGGGCTCCGGCCTCGCCGGCTTCCGCCAACGCGACAGGGCAGGCGGCCGGCGCTCATGGGACAATATGCGCCCCCGAACCTCCGGGGCGCCGTCCACTACCGTCCGGATTCCATGACCCAGCCGACTCGCCGCGAACTCGCCAACGCCATCCGTTTCCTCGCCATTGATGCGGTCGAGGCCGCCAGCTCCGGCCATCCCGGCATGCCCATGGGCATGGCCGACATCGCCGAGGTGCTGTGGAACGATCACCTGAGCCACAGCCCGGCCAACCCGAAGTGGTTCAACCGCGACCGCTTCGTGCTGTCCAACGGGCACGGCTCGATGCTGATCTACGCCCTGCTGCACCTGACCGGCTACGACCTGCCGATCGAGGAGCTGAAGAACTTCCGCCAGCTCGGCCACCGCACCCCGGGCCATCCGGAAAACTTCGTCACCGACGGCGTGGAAACCACCACCGGGCCGCTTGGCCAGGGGTTCGCCAACGCGGTCGGTTTCGCGCTGGCGGAGAAGCTGCTGGCCCGGCGTTTCAACCGGCCGGGCCATGAGATCGTCGATCACCGCACCTGGGTGTTCATGGGCGACGGCTGCCTGATGGAGGGCATCTCGCACGAGGTCGCCTCGCTGGCCGGCACCTGGGGGCTGGGCAAGCTGGTGGCGTTCTGGGACGACAACCGCATTTCGATCGACGGCGACACCGCCGGCTGGTTCACCGATGACACCCCGGCCCGGTTCGAGGCCTACGGCTGGCGCGTGATCCGTGGCGTTGACGGCCACGACCCGGATGCCATCCGCACCGCGATCCAGACTGCGGCCGCCAACGATGACCGCCCGGTGCTGGTCTGCTGCCGCACCACGATTGGCTTTGGCTCGCCCAACAAGGCCGGCAGCGAAGCCACCCACGGCGCGCCGCTTGGGGCAGATGAGATCGCCGCCACGCGCAAGGAACTGGACTGGCAACACGGTCCGTTCGAAATCCCGCAGCCGGTCGCCGAAGGCTGGGACGCCCGTGAAGCCGGCAGCGAGCGCGAAGCGCGCTGGAACAAGGCTTTCGACGCCTACGCCGCGGCCTTCCCGGAACAGGCAGCGGAACTGCTGCGTCGCTCACGTGCCGAGCTGCCCGAAGGGTTCACCGCCGCGGCCGATGCCTATATCGCCAAACTGCAGGCGGAAGGCCCCACGGTGGCGTCGCGCAAGGCCTCGCAGATGGCCATCGAGGCCTACGCCCCGCACCTGCCCGAACTGGTGGGTGGATCGGCCGACCTGGCCGGCTCCAACCTCACCATGTGGAGCGGCAGCAAGGACGTGGCCGGCAGCTACGGACCCGATGAGGGCCGGGACGCCAACTACGTGTACTACGGCGTACGCGAGTTCGGCATGACCGCGATCAGCAACGGCCTGGCGTTGCACGGCGGCTTCCTGCCGTATGACGCCACCTTCCTGGTGTTCTCCGACTACGCCCGCAACGCGGTGCGCATGAGCGCGCTGATGGGTGCCCGGGCGATCCACGTCTATACCCACGACTCGATCGGCCTGGGCGAGGACGGCCCGACCCACCAGCCGGTGGAGCACCTGGTTTCGCTGCGGGCCATTCCGCACAACGACGTCTGGCGTCCGTGCGATGCGGTGGAATCCGCGGTGGCATGGAAGGCGGCTATCGAGCGTCACGACGGACCCGGTTGCCTGGTGTTCTCGCGCCAGAACCTGGCCCACCAGGCCCGCACCGACGAGCAGGTCCAGCAGATCGCCCGCGGCGGCTACGTGCTGGCCGATGCCGAAGGCGGCAAGCCGGAGGTCATCCTGATTGCCACTGGTTCGGAGGTGGGCATCGCGATGGAGGCCAAGGCCGCGCTGGACGCCGCCGGCACGCCCACCCGGGTGGTGTCCATGCCGTCCACCGACGTGTTCGACCGGCAGGATGCGGCGTATCGCGAATCGGTGCTGCCTAACGCGGTGCGCAAGCGGGTGGCGGTGGAAGCGGGGATCACCGATTTCTGGCGCAAGTACGTGGGCCTGGACGGGGCGGTGATCGGCATTGACCGCTTCGGCGCCAGCGCCCCGGGCGGGGTGCTGTTCAAGCACTTCGGATTCACCGCCGAGGCGATCGTGGAAGCCGCCAAGGCGCTCTGAGCCCGGCACGAAGCAGTACCGGAAAGGGCCGCCACGTGCGGCCCTTTTCTATTGGCGTATCAGGACTTGGCGTCGTGCTGGCTGCCGCCGCGGCAGCGCGGGGACTCGGGCGCCGCGCCCTGGGCGGCCCATTCTTCGGCGGTGTAGGTGTGCAGGGCCAACGCGTGGACTTGCTGCATCAGCGGGCCGAGCGCGGCGTACACAGCCTGGTGGCGGCGCACACGCATCTTCCCGGCAAATGCATCGCTGACCACGATCGCCTTGTAATGGGTTTCCAGCCCGCGGCTGTGCATGTGGCTCTCGTCCAGCACTTCCAGGTGGGTGGGACTGAGTGCCTGCAGGGCTCTTTGGATCTGCTCAAGCTTGGTTTTCATGGCGCCATTATCGCCCATGGGTGCCGGCGGTCCGGCGCGGGCTTACGAGTGGGGGCCGCTGGACGAGTAGGCCCAGAGCCTGGCTTCAGTCGAGCCTGTGGATGGCTGAAGCCAGGCGCCGGACCTCTTCAGCGTGATGGCTGACGTAGAGCATCGGCAGGCGGATCTCGTCACGCACCCGCAGCAGCCACGGGATCAGTTCTTCGCGCCGGGCCTCGTCAAGGGCCGAAAGAGGCTCGTCAAACAGCAGCAGCTCCGGCTGCGAGAGCAGGGCACGGCCGATCGCCACCCGCTGCGCCTCACCGCCGGAAAGGTTTGCGGTGCGTCGCTCGAGCAGGCTGCCGATGCCCAGCAGCCCGACGACCGTATCAAGGTCAAACCGCCGCGCCTGCCCGCGCGGGGCGTGGCGGCCATAGAGCAGATTGCCGCGCACATCCAGGTGCGGGAACAGGCGCGCATCCTGGAACACATAGCCCACCTGGCGGCGGTGGGCGGGCAGGTTGATGCTGCGCGCGCTGTCGTACAGCACCCGTCCATCGACTTCGATGCGGCCCGCCTGCGGACGCAGCAGGCCGGCGATGGCGTTGAGCACCGAGGTCTTGCCAGCACCGGAAGGCCCCACCAGGGCGAGGATGCGCGCATCCTCCTCGATCCGCACGTGGCGCTCGAAGCCCCCGCGACGCAGCTGGATGTCCACGCTCAACATGGGCTCCCCCTTGTAGGAGCGCGCCATGCGCGCGAAGCCGCGTGAATTCTGGTGGCAGGGGAAAGCCGCGTTTCCGGGAGCAATGCCGCGAATGACGCTGCGCTGGCGGATTTACTTTCCGCGGCTTCGCGCGCATGGCGCGCTCCTACGGAAACTCTCATGGCTCGTCCTCGCGGCCGCGCTGGCGGCGCACCAGCCACTCTGAGGCGAGCAGGGCGGCGAACGAGATCAGCACCGAGATCGCCGCCAGGCGCCAGATCGCGGCTTCGCCGCCCGGTACCTGCATCAGCCCATAGATCGCCGTGGAAATCGTGCGCGTCTCCCCCGGGATGGCGGACACGAAGGTGATGGTGGCACCGAACTCGCCCAGCGCCTTGGCAAAGCCGAGCACCGCGCCGGCCACCAAGCCGGGCCAGGCCAGCGGCAGGGTGATGGTGAAGAACCGGCGCCAGGGCGAGGCGCCGAGGGTGGCCGCGGCCTGTTCCAGCCGCCGATCGACGTTCTCGATCGACAGGCGGATGGTGCGCACCATCAGCGGGAAGCCCATGATCGCCGCCGCCAGCGCGGCGCCGGTCCAGCGGAAGGCGAACTCCAGCCCAAAGCGCCCGAGAAACTGGCCAACCGCGCCCTGGCTGCCGAAGGTGACCAGCAGCGCATAGCCCACTACTACGGGAGGCAGCACCAGCGGCAGGTGCACCAGCGCATCGAGCAGGGCCTTGCCGGGGAAGCGCTTGCGGGCAAGCAGCCAGCCGACCGCCACTGCCAGCGGCAGGCTGGCCAGCGCGGCCACGCCGGCCACCCGTACGCTCAGGGCGATGGTGGTCAGTTCCTCGGGCGTGAACATGCTCGCGGCTGACTCAGTGGTGGGTGAAGCCATGGCGGCGGAAGATGTCTCCGGCCGGGGGCGAGGACAGCCACTGGATGAATCCGGATGCGTCCTGGTGGCCGCTCGCGGCCACCCGCGCAACCGGGTACACGATCGGTGGATGCGAGTCGGCCGGGAAGGTGGCCACCACCTGCACCCGCGGCTCGGCCAGGACGTCGCTACCGTAGACCACGCCCAGCGGGGCTTCGCCGCGCGCGACCAGCATCAGTGCCGCGCGCACGCTGTCGCCCTCGGCCACGCGGGGTGCCAGCGCCGGCCACATGTCCAGCGATTCAAAGGCCTGGCGCGCGTATTTTCCAGCCGGGACGCTGTCGACCAGGGCCAGGGCGAGGCGTCCCTCTCCCAGTCGTGGCAGCAGGTCGGCCCCGGCTTCCAGTGCCACGGGCGTCACGTCGCCGCGGGCGGGTGCCACCAGCACCAGGTCATTGCCGAGCAGGTCGCGGCGAGTGCCGGAATCGATCAGCTGCTGGCGCTCAAGCCAGTCCATCCATTCCTGATCGGCAGAGATATACACGTCGGCCGGTGCGCCCTGGGCAACCTGCCGGGCCAGGGTTGAACTGGCGGCGTAGGACACCCGCAGCTGTGGTCCGCCGGTGGCGCTGTAGGCATCGGCGGCTTCGTCGAGAGACTCCTTGAGGCTGGCAGCGGCGAATACCACCAGCGCTTCCTGTTCCGGGGTCGCCGGCTCGCCGCGCCCGCCACAGGCGACGAGCATGCCGATGAGGCCCAGCGCCAGCGGCAGCAAGCGCAGGCGGGTCAGCAGGGGGCGGCCAGAGAGGTCCATGACTGGAAAGGTAGCGCATTGCCGCGCGTCGATTGGCGCTGGCCATGCACCACCGGCGGGGGCGGAAGCCTCAGGATCCGCCGCCCAGCACGCGGTTCAGCAGCGCGGCCAGCCGCTGGCCTGCGATCACGACCCGCTCCTCGGCCACCGGCCGCCAGCGGTACACGTAGTCCATGCCGACCCGCGCCCCTTGGGGAGCCACCGACGGGTCCACGGCGATGCGGCAGGACTCCTCGGCCCAGGTGCCGGGTGCATCCCCCGGCGGCACCGCAACCTGCAGTTTGCCCAGCTCGCGCAGGTGCCGTTCTTCGGATTCACGCAGGCTGTAGAACAGGCTGCCGTCCCACAGTGCGTGCAGGTTGGTGCCATAGCCATTGCGGGTGCCGTCACGCAGATTCAGCTGCACATCGTTGCCGCCGCGGTCATGGGCGTAGCCGGCATGCATGGGCTGGTGCACGTCCCCGACGAAATGGACCACGAATTTCAGCGCCTGCAGGCGTTCCGCATTGCTGCGGTTGAGGTCGCCGAGGATGGCGGCCTGGTCGTCGATCGCGGCGATGACGCAGTTGCCGTCGGGGCAGTGCTGGTCTGCCTGGTAGCTGCAGTCGTCCTCACCGATGTTGACGTAATGCCAGCGCGCGCTGCGGCGGCCCAGATCAGGGTCGGAGCCGCGCAGTTCATCGGCCCAGGTGGCGATGCCGGCCAGGGAGCGATTCTCCGGATCCTCTTCGCCCTGCAAGAGCGCGTCGACCTGCGCAAGTGCGGCGGGAGCAAGGCCTGATTCGGCCACATGGCCCACCAGGCGGTGGCCACGTCCGCCCCAGGCGTGGGCCGGGGCAGCGATCACGCACAGCAGTGCGGCAAGCAGGAGGGTTCTCATGGATGGGATTGTAGCCGCGCGCAAAAAGAAGCGCCGCCGCGGGAGGGCCGCGGCGACGCCGGGGTGCCGGGGATGGAGCCCCGGCGGGAGGTCAGAACTTCAGTACGTAGGCCGCGCCGTAGACCAGCGGGTCGATATTGGCGGTGCCGAGCTTCACGCCGTCCACTTTCACGTCGCTCTCGATGTCCATCCAGCGCACGTCCAGACGGATCGCACCACGCTCGCCGACGTCAAAATCGATGCCGGCGTGCGCAGCCAGACCCCAGGAATCACCCAGGTCCAGCTCGGAACCCGACAGCGCACCGGTGGTGCCTTCGCTGAAGAAAGTGGTGTAGTTCAGGCCCAGCCCCAGCAGCGGGCGCACGGTGCCCTCGCGGTTGAAGTGGTACTGCAGGCTGACGGTGGGCGGCAGGTGCTTGGTGCTGCCGACCTTGCCCAGCCCGTCGATGTTGATGTCGTGGCTGAACGGAGTGGCCGCCAGCACTTCCAGGCCCCAGCCATCGGCCAGGAAGTATTCGAACGCGATGGTCGGGCGAATGCTGTTGCCGATGTCCAGATCCATGGTGCCGCCGGCCAGCGAGCCGTTGTCACTCTTGGCCGCCACCTGGTGGGCACCGATGGCGAGGGTCCAGTCGCCCGCGGACTGGGCGGCGGCGGGCAGCGCAAAACAGGCCGCTGCAATGGCAAGCAAAGTGGGGGAGAGCAGTTTCATGTTTTTCCTTTGGTTGAAACACCCCGCTACTGTCGCGTTTCCAAAACAGCGTGTCGTTGACCGTGATCAAGGCGGTCGCGGATTTATTTTCTGCGCAGCTGCTAAAATATGGGGATTCCCCCCACCCATAATCCGCCGCCCGGTGCGGTGGTCAGGAGTTGAGTTACTCATGGCGATCAAGGTTGGCATCAACGGGTTTGGCCGCATCGGCCGCAACGTGCTGCGTTCTGCGGTGCAGAATTTCGGCAGCGACATCGAGGTCGTGGCCATCAACGACCTGCTGGAGCCGGATTACCTGGCGTACATGCTGCGTTTCGACTCCGTGCACGGTCGCTTCGACGGTGACGTTTCGGTGGACGGCAGCCACCTGGTCATCAACGGCAAGCGCATCCGCCTGAGCGCCGAGCGCGATCCGGCCAACCTGAAGTGGGGCGAGGTGGGCGTGGATGTGGTGATCGAATCCACCGGCATCTTCCTCACCGCCGAGGGCGCGCAGAAGCACATCGACGCCGGCGCGAAGAAGGTGATCATGTCGGCGCCGTCCAAGGACGCCACGCCGATGTTCGTCTATGGCGTGAACCACGAGAAGTACGACGGCGAGGCCATCATCTCCAATGCCTCGTGCACCACCAACTGCCTGGCCCCGCTGGCCAAGGTGCTCAATGACAAGTGGGGCATCAAGCGCGGGCTGATGACCACCGTGCACGCCGCTACGGCAACCCAGAAGACCGTCGACGGTCCTTCTGCCAAGGACTGGCGCGGCGGCCGCGGCATCCTGGAAAACATCATCCCGTCCTCCACCGGCGCCGCCAAGGCAGTGGGCAAGGTGATCCCGGAGCTGAATGGCAAGCTCACCGGCATGTCGTTCCGCGTGCCGACCTCCAACGTGTCGGTGGTGGACCTGACGGTTGAGCTGGAGAAGGGCGCCAGCTACGAGGAAATCTGTGCCGAAATGAAGGCCCAGGCCGAAGGCCCGCTGAAGGGCATCCTCGGTTACACCGAAGACAAGGTGGTCGCCACCGACTTTCGCGGCGACGCCCGCACCTCGGTGTTCGACGTGGACGCCGGCATCCAGCTCGACGATACCTTCGTCAAGCTGGTGGCCTGGTACGACAACGAGTGGGGCTACTCCAACAAGTGCCTGGAGATGGTCCGCGTGGTGGCTGGCAAGTAAGCCCGCGCTGCAACCCGCTGTCCCCGAAGCCCCGCCCTGTGCGGGGCTTCCTGTTTGTACGGGGTTCAGCGAGCGGGGCCTGTCCGGTGGCCCGGCGCGCAGCGGCGCAGGCACCCGCGCGCGCCGGACGGGTAAGGGTTTGCCACTCAGGCACAACAGGCGGACAATGCGCGGCCTGTGGCAGCAGCCACATGCACGTGGACCGGAAAAAGCAAGGTCTGCGGGCGCTCAACCCACTGATCGTGAGCAGATATTCCCTATGTCCATCGTGCGAATGACCGACCTCGACCTGTCCGGAAAGCGCGTGCTGATCCGGCAGGACCTGAACGTGCCCCTCGACGGCGACCGCATCACCTCCGATCAGCGCATCGTGGCTTCGCTGCCGACCCTGCGTCGCGCGCTGGAGCAGGGCGCGGCGGTCATGGTGATGGCGCACCTGGGCAGGCCGGTGGAAGGCGAGTGGTCCGCGGAGTTTTCCCTCGCCCCGGTGGCCAAGCGGCTGTCTGAGCTGCTGGAGATTGAAGTCCCGCTGGTGCGCGACTGGCTCGACGGTGTGGAAGTGCAGCCCGGGCAGATCGTACTGCTCGAGAACTGCCGCATGAACGTGGGCGAGAAGGCGGACGACCCGGCGCTGGCGAAGAAGTATGCCGCGCTGTGCGATGTCTTCGTGATGGACGCCTTCGGTTGCGCACATCGGGCCCAGGCCTCCACCCACGGTGTGATCCAGCAGGCGGCCGTGGCTGCCGGCGGTCCGCTGCTGATGTCCGAGCTCGACGCGCTGGCCAAGGCGCTGGACGATCCCGAGCGCCCGCTGCTGGCGATCGTGGCCGGCAGCAAGGTGTCGTCGAAGCTGGAGCTGCTGACCAACCTGTGCGAAAGGGTGGACCAGTTGATCGTCGGCGGCGGCATCGCCAACACCTTCATCGCCGCGGCAGGCCATCCGGTCGGCAAGTCGCTGCACGAGCCGGACCTGATCGAGACCGCGCGCGAGATCATGGGCCGCGCCAGCACCCAGCATGCCGATATTCCCCTGCCGGTGGACGTGGTGGTGGCCAAGGAGTTTTCGGCCGATGCGGAACCGGTGGTGAAGCTGCTCGACCAGGTGGCCGAGGACGAGATGATCCTGGATATCGGGCCGAAAACCGCCAAGCGCTATGCCGAGCTGATCGGCCAGGCCGGCACCCTGGTGTGGAACGGCCCGGTGGGCGTGTTCGAGTTCGATGCCTTCGGCCGCGGCACCGAGGTGGTGGCCCGTGCCATCGCCAAGTCGCATGCGTTCTCGATTGCCGGTGGGGGCGACACCCTGGCCGCGGTGGAGAAGTACGGCATCGGTGGTGACATCGGCTATATCTCGACCGGCGGTGGCGCGTTCCTGGAGTTCCTTGAAGGTCGCCAGCTGCCGGCGGTGGTGGCGCTCAAGCAGCGCAGTCCGGAAAGCTGAGGCGTATGCCGCGCCGGTGGGGCGCGGCTTTGTGCTAGGTTTCCGGGCGATCACCGGAGACCGAATGTGACAACACACCAGCGTCGTACCCGCATCCTTGCCACCCTTGGCCCAGCCAGTGACGGGCCGGGCGTGCTCGAGGACCTGCTCAACGCGGGCGTCGACGCGGTGCGGCTCAACTTCTCCCACGGCAATCGTGACGAGCATCGGGCCCGCGCCGCCGCCGTGCGTGAAAACAGCGGCCCGGCTCGGCAAGGAAGTCGGCATCCTGGCCGACCTGCCGGGCCCCAAGATCCGCATCGACCGCTTCCGCGATTCACGCGTGGACCTGCAGGCTGGCCAGCGCTTTGACCTGGTGGCCGATGGATCGGTGGAACACGGCGATGCCAACCAGGTAGGCGTGAGCTACGCGCAGCTGCCGCAGGACCTGGTGACAGGGGACATCCTGCTGCTCGACGACGGCATCGTGCAGATGCGGGTGGAGGCGATCGAGGGCTCGCGCATCGTCACCCGCGTGCTCAACGACAGCCCGCTGTCGGATCGCAAGGGGCTGAACCGTCTGGGCGGAGGGCTGTCGCTGGGCGCGCTGACCGATGAGGACCGCGAGTGGATCGGGTTTGCCGCCGAGCTGGGCGTGGACTTCATTGCGGTGTCGTTCTGCCGCAGCGCGGCCGACATGGAGGAGGCCCGCAGCCTGGCCCGTGCGGCGGGCTCGGACGCTTTCATGGTGTCGAAGATCGAGCGGGCCGAAGCGATCGACAACCTGGGCGAGATCATCGATGCCAGCGACGTGGTCATGGTGGCCCGCGGCGATCTTGGCGTGGAGATCGGTGATGCCGAACTGCCGGGCCTGCAGAAGAAGATCATCCGTGAATCGCTGGCCCGCAACCGGTTGGTGATCACCGCCACCCAGATGCTGCAGTCCATGGTGGACAGCCCCATCCCGACCCGGGCCGAGGTGCTGGACGTGGCCAACTCGGTCATCGACGGCACCGATGCGGTGATGCTTTCGGCCGAGACTGCCGCCGGCCAGTACCCGGTGCGCGCGGTGGAGGCGATGGCCCGGGTGTGCGTAGGCGCCGAACGCCAGTTCACCCATGAGATCGATTTCGGCCCGACCGGGCGCAATCTGGAGCGTGCCGACCAGGCCATCGCCATGGCGGCCATGTTCCTGAGCGAGCACATCGGCGTCCGCGCGATCGTGGCCATGACCGAATCCGGTGGCACCGCCCGCTACCTGTCGCGTTTCCGTGCGGGCGCACCGATCTATGCCTTCTCGCGCCACGCCGGTGCACGCCGGCGCATGTCGCTGATGCGCGAGGTGTTCCCGATCGATTACGACACCCGTGGGCAGACCCCGCGCGAGGCGGCGCGCGGCAGCGTGTCGCGGCTGGTCGAAGACGGGCTGCTGTCCGACGGCGAACGGATCATCTTTACCAGCGGCGAGCACATGGAAACCCTGGGTGCCACCAACACGCTGCGCCTGCTGCGGGTAGGCGAGGGCGGCCGGGCGGAAGGGCTGGGCGAGCTTTAGCGGTTGGCCGCGGGCCTATACTGGCGGTCCGCCACGCGACGTTACCGGAACCTCCCCCATGAGCATCGAAGATCTTGCACTGACTGCCCAGGCCATGATGGCCGCGGGCAAGGGCATCATTGCCCTGGACGAATCGCCCGGCACCCTGGGCAAGCGCTTTGACGCGGTGGGCGTGGCCAACTCCGGCGACAACCGCCGTGCGTGGCGCGAAGTGGTGCTGACGACCCCGGGCCTGGGCGATTACATCAGCGGCGCGATCCTGCACGAGGAAACGCTGCGTCAATCAACCACCGCGGGCGTGCCGTTTTCCCGGCTGCTGGACGAGGCCGGCATCATTCCCGGCGTCAAGGTGGACGCCGGCACCCACCCGCTGGCGGGCTTCCCCGGTGAGACGGTCACCGAGGGCCTGGATGGCCTGCGCGCGCGGCTCAAGGAGTTCTACCGGCTGGGCGCGCGCTTCGCCAAGTGGCGCGCGGTGATCCATATCGGTGAAGAGACCCCCTCCGGAACCTGCATCGACGCCAACGCGCATGCGCTGGCGCGCTATGCCGCGCTGTGCCAGGAGCAGGGCCTGGTGCCGATCGTGGAGCCGGAAATTCTGATGGAAGGCGATCACGATATCGAGGCCTGCTACGAAGTCACCGAGATCACCTTGCGCGGTGTGTTCGACGCGCTTTACAGCCAGCAGGTGATGTTCGAAGGCGCGATCCTCAAGCCGTCGATGGTGCTGCCCGGCAGCGACTGCGCCGAGCAGGCCGCGGTGGACGAAGTGGCCGAGGCCACCCTGATGTGCCTGCGTTCGGCGGTGCCGGCGATCCTGCCGGGCATCGTGTTCCTGTCCGGCGGCCAGTCCGACGAGGACGCAACCGCGCACCTGGACGCGATGAACCGCTTGCGCCCGCACCCGTGGCCGCTGTCGTTTTCCTACGGCCGCGCGATGCAGCAGGCGGCGCTCAAGGTGTGGGCGCAGGACCCGGCAGCGAACGTCACACGCGCCCAGGAAGTCGTACTCGGTCGCGCCCGGGCCAACGGCATGGCCGCGCTCGGAGAGTGGGACGGCGAAAGCTGACCTGCGCGGGGGCCAAGCGTTTGGCCCCCGTGCCGGCCAGCTCCCCGTAGGAGCGCGCCATGCGCGCGAAGCCGCCCGTGCCGCGTGGGACCGGTCAGATCAGCCTGTCCGACGCCCCGCCGCATCGCGACGATTCACGCGGTTTCGCGCGCGTGGCGCGCTCCTACGGGATTCGTTCGACGAAGGCCGGCCTTACAGGCCGGCGAGCCACTCGTCGTCGGAGCCTTCGATGACGTCCTGGAACAGCGGGGTGGAGAAGTAGCGTTCCCCGGTGTCCGGCAGCATGGCCAGGATCACCGTACCTTCTTCGGCATCGCGGGCCACCTCCAGCGCCGCGGCCACCGTGGCGCCGGCGGAGATGCCGCAGAAGATGCCTTCCTCCGCCGCCAGCCGGCGCGCGATGGTGATGGCCTCGTCGTCGTCCACCGACACCACGCGGTCGGCGACGTCGCGGTTGAGCACCTCGGGCACGAAGTCGGGCGTCCAGCCCTGGATCTTGTGCGAGCTGAACTCCTGCCCCTGCAGCATCGCCGCCTTGGCGGGCTCGGCCGCGACCACTTTCACTTCCGGACGGGCGACCTTGAGCACCTCGCCCACGCCGGTCAGGGTGCCGCCGGTGCCCCAGCCGGTGACGAAGTGGTCGAGTCGGCGCCCGGCGAATGCCAGCAGGATTTCCGCCGCGGTGGTCTGGCGGTGCCAGGCAGGGTTGGCAAGATTGGTGAACTGGCTGGCGAGGAACCAGCCGTGCTCCTCGGCCAGTTCACGCGCACGGCGCACCATGCCGCTGCCGCGCTCGGCCGCCGGGGTCAGGATCACCCGGGCGCCGTAGGCGCGCATCAGCTTGCGCCGTTCGACCGAAAACGTCTCCACCATGGTCGCCACGAACTTGTAGCCGCGCGCTGCGCAGACCATGGCCAGGGCGATGCCGGTGTTGCCGGAAGTGGCTTCGACCACGGTATCGCCGGGCTTGAGCAGGCCTTTTTCCTCGGCATCGAGGATGATGGCCAGCGCCAGCCGGTCCTTGACCGAGCCGCCGGGGTTGAAGCTTTCAACCTTCGCGTACAGGCTGATGTGGTCGGGGGCGAGGCGGTGCAGGCGCACGATCGGGGTCTTTCCGATCGTGTCCAGGATGGATTCATGGATCATGGGGGGAGCTCCGGTTGCAGTGGGGGATCCGGGCGGAGCGAGGGCCGCCCGCGGGGCGCACCCGAGTGTAACGCGCAGGTGGGATGCCCGTTGACAAGGGTCCACTGGCAGGCGTCTGTGCCTGACGACACGGGGCGATGACATCTGCAACCTCTAGAATCGGTTGGATTGCCGTATCCATCCCCCTGGTATGCAGACTCCCCCTATCCAACGCCTCCGCCCAATCCTCCCGTTCGCTGCGCTCCTGGTCACTGGCCTGATGTTGGCCGCCTGTGGCGGCAGTGAAGCCCCCGCCAGCGGCAGGCAGGCTTCCGCCGCCACCGTCACTACCGCCGTGGTCGCCAACGAGGCCTGGAGCGACACCATCGATGCGCTGGGCACGGTGGCGGCGCGTGAATCGGTGGTGGTGACCGCCAAGGTCAGCGAAACCGTGCAGCAGGTGCACTTTGAAAGCGGCGACATCGTGGAGGCGGGCTCGGTGCTGGTGACCCTCAGCGGCGATCAGCAGCAGGCGGCGCTGAACGCGGCCGTGGCTTCCGAGAACGAGGCCGAACGGCTGTACCGTCGCCAGGAGCAGCTGGCCGAGCAGCAGCTGATCGCCAGCGCCATGCTGGATACCCAGCGTGCGACCCGCGATGCCGCCCGGGCGCGTGTGGCCGAGATCCGGGCCAACCTGGGCGACCGTTCGATTCGCGCGCCGTTCGCCGGGGTGCTGGGCATCCGCCGGGTCAGCCCGGGGGCGCTGGTGCAGCCCGGTACCGAGATCGCCTCCCTGGATGATATTTCCCGGGTGTATGTGGACTTTCCCGTGCCCGAAGTGCAGCTGGCCCATCTGGCCGAGGGCCAGCAGCTGACCGGGCGCAGCTCGGCGTGGCCTGGGAAAGACTTCGAAGGCGAGGTCGCGATGATTGATTCGCGGGTGGACTCCAGCACGCGCGCGGTGACCGTGCGCGGCAGCTTCCCCAATGCCAATCGCGAATTGCGGCCGGGCATGCTGATCCGGGTGCGCCTGGACCGGCCGGCGCGCGAAGCGCTGGTGGTGCCGGAAATCTCGGTGGTGCAGGTGGGCCGCGATACCTTCGTCTACCGGGTCCGTGAAGACCAGACCGTGGAGCAGGTGCGGATCCAGGTGGGCGCACGCGTGGCCGGGCGGGCCGAAGTGGTTGACGGCCTGGAGCCGGGCGACCGGATCGTGGTGGACGGCACCGGCAAGCTGCGGCCGGGCCTGGCGATCATGGATGTCAGCCCCGACGCCTATGTGGAGCCGTCGTCTTCCAGTGACGACCGCGCCTACGACGACGCAGTCATCCAGTAGCCCGTCACCCTCCCGACCCCACCGGATCCAGCCAGCCGATGCGCATTTCAGATCTTTCCATCAAACGCCCGGTCTTCGCGGTGGTGATGAGCCTGCTCCTGGTGGTGCTGGGCCTGATGGCCTTCATGCGGCTGACCCTGCGCGAGATGCCGAACATCGATCCGCCGATCGTGTCGGTGGACGTGACCTATCCGGGTGCGTCGGCCGCGGTAGTGGAAACCCGCATCACCCAGATCCTGGAAGATGCCCTGGCCGGCATCGAGGGCATCAACACCATCCAGTCGCGCAGCCGCAACGGCCGCTCCGACGTGACCATCGAGTTCAATATTTCCCGCGACATCGAGGCCGCGGCCAATGATGTACGCGATGCGATCAGCCGGGTGGCCGACCGCCTGCCGATCGAGGCCGACCCGCCGGATATTTCCAAGGTGGAAGCCGACGCCGACGCGATCCTGTGGTTGAACATGCGCTCGGCGACGATGGATACCATGGAGCTGAGCGACTACGCGGACCGCTACGTGATGGACCGCCTGTCGGCGCTTGACGGTGTGGCGCGGGTGCAACTGAGCGGCAGCCAGCGCTATTCGATGCGGATCTGGCTGGACCGCGACGCCATGGCTGCCCGCGGGATCACCGCCGCGGACGTGGAAAGCTCGCTGCGCAGCCAGAACGTGGAGCTGCCGGCCGGGCGCATCGAATCGGAGACGCGCGACTTCACCCTGCGGGTGGAGCGCGGTTACCAGACCCCCGAAGAATTCGCTGCGCTGCCGCTCCGGCGCGGCAGCGATGGCTACGTGGTGCGCCTGGGCGACGTGGCCGAGGTCGAGATCGGGCCGCGCGAGCGCCGTTCCTACATGCGCAGCAATTCGATCCCGAACGTGGGTCTGGGGATCGTGCGCACCTCCACCGCCAATGCGCTGGACGTGGCCCGCGCGGCGCGCGAGGAGGCGGTGCGGATCCAGGACAGCCTGCCCCAGGGCACTGAGATCTTCGTCGCCTCGGACAACACGCAGTTCATCGAGGCTGCGGTGGACCGGGTGTACTGGACCCTGGCCGAGGCCATGCTGCTGGTGTTCCTGGTGATCTGGCTGTTCCTGGGCAAACTGCGCGCGGCGCTGATCCCGGCGATCACGGTACCGGTGTGCCTGGTGGCGGCGTTCATTGCGCTGTATGCGTTCGGATTCTCGATCAACCTGCTGACCCTGCTCGCCCTGGTGCTGTGTATCGGGCTGGTGGTGGACGACGCCATCATCGTGCTGGAAAACGTGCAGCGCCGGGCCGATCTGGGCGAGCCGCCGCTGGTGGCGGCCAAGCGCGGCACCGCGCAGGTGGCATTCGCAGTAATCGCGACCACCGCGGTGCTGGTGGCGGTGTTCCTGCCGGTCGGCTTCATGGAGGGCAACAGCGGGCGCCTGTTCCGCGAGCTGTCCGTGGCGCTGGCCGCGGCGGTGGCACTGTCGGCGTTCGTGGCCCTGACCCTGACGCCGATGATGTGCTCCAAGCTGGTGCGGGCAAACGTCAAACCCACCGGGTTCAATGCGTGGGTCAACCGGCTGCTGCGGCGCACCAGCAGTGCCTATGGCGGCGGGATTGGGCGGATGGTGGCCATGCCCACGCTGCGCCTTGCGGTGCTGGTGTCGCTGGCCATGCTGGCCTGCCTGGCAGCGGCGGCAGTGCTGTTCTGGCACGTACCCAGCGAGCTGTCGCCAGCCGAGGACCGCGGCCGCTTCTTCGTTGCGGTGGACGGCCCGGAGGGTGCGGGCTTTGATTACACCGTGTCCCAGATCCAGGGCGTGGAGCGGATCTTTGCCGACTACGTGGGCGGTGACGGGCCGATCGAGCGGGCCAATTCACGGGTGCCGCGCGGCTGGGGTGGCACCGAGGAAATGCATTCGGGCGCGGTGATCGTGTTCCTCAAGGACTGGCGCGAGCGCGAGGAAAGCACCGCCGAAGTGGTCGCCTCGCTGCGCGACAGTTTCGTCGACCTGCCGGGCGTGGAGGTGCGCGCCAACGTGCCGGGCGGCCTGATCGGTTCGCGCGGCCAGCGCTACCAGCTGGTGCTGGGCGGGCCGGACTACGAGGACCTGGCCGAATGGCGCGACCGCATGCTGGTGCGCATGGAAGGCAACCCCGGCATCCAGGATCCGGATTCGGATTACAAGGAAACCCGGCCGCAGATGCGGGTGGAGATCGATCGCGCGCGCGCCGCCGACCTCGGCGTGTCCGTACAGGAGATCGGACGCACGCTGGAAACCATGATGGGTTCGCGTCAGGTCACCACCTATATCGACGACGGCGAAGAGTACGACGTGATGCTCCAGGCCGGGCGCGAAAACCGGATGGAGCCCGATGACCTGGCCAATACCTGGGTGCGCGGCGATGACGGCACGCAGGTGCCGCTGTCCAGCTTGGTGACCCTGCGCGAAGTGGCCGAGCCGGGCAGCTTCAACCGCTTCAACCGCCTGCGCGCGATCACCATCAGTGCCGGTCTCGCGCCGGGCTACACCATGGGTGAGGCAATCGAATGGACCTACCAGGTTGCCGCGGAGGAGCTGCCGGGCCATGCCCAGATCGACTGGAAAGGCGAGACGCGCGAGTTCCAGGAAGCCGGCGGGGCGATCGTCCTCACCTTCGCCCTGGCCCTGGTGATCGTGTACCTGGTGATGGCGGCGCAGTTCGAGAGCTTCCTGCACCCGCTGGTGATCATGCTCACCGTGCCGCTGGCCGTGCTGGGTGCGCTGCTGGGGCTGTGGGCCACTGGCGGCACGCTCAACCTGTTCAGCCAGATCGGGATCGTGATGCTGGTAGGGCTTGCAGCCAAGAACGGCATCCTGATCGTCGAATTCGCCAACCAGCTGCGCGACGAGGGCCGCAGCGTGCGTGAGGCGATCGAGGAGGCTTCCGCAGTGCGCCTGCGGCCGATCCTGATGACCGCTGCGGCCACGATCATGGGCGCGATCCCGCTGGTGACCGCTGGCGGTCCCGGCTCGGCCAGCCGCGCCACGATCGGCGTGGTCATCATGTCCGGCGTGGCCTTCGCCACCCTGCTGTCGCTGTTCGTGGTGCCGGCGCTGTACGCGCTGCTGGCGCCTTACACCCGCTCGCCCGACGCGCTGGCCAGGAAGCTGGAAGCACTGGAAGCCGCCACGCCACCGGTTAGCGGGCACGGCTGAGGGGCGGTAGTCGATGCGGACGGTTTCGCGACGCGGGCTGATCGGTGAGAATCGACCAGTCCGCCATGTCGCGGGTCGGGGAATCATACGTTCGGGGAGAAATGCGTGGAGCAGTTCGTTGAAGCCGTAAACGGGTATGTGTGGAGCATGCCGCTGATCGTCCTGTGCCTGGGGGCGGGCCTGTGGTTCTCCATCCGCACCCGGTTCGTGCAGTTCCGCCAGGTGCCGGAAATGGTGCGGCTGCTGCTCAGCGGCACCAAGTCCGATGCCGGGGTGTCGTCCTTCCAGGCGCTGGCGATGTCGCTGTCAGGGCGGGTTGGGATTGGCAACATCGCCGGTGTGGCCACCGCGATCGCGTTTGGCGGACCCGGGGCGGTGTTCTGGATGTGGGTAATGGCCTTCCTGGGTGCTTCCACCGCGTTCATCGAATCCACCCTCGCGCAGATCTACAAGGAAAAGGACGACCAGGGCCGCTATCGGGGTGGGCCGGCCTACTACATTGAAAAGGCGATGGGCCAGAAGTGGTACGCGTGGCTGTTCGCGCTGGTGACCATTGTTGCTGCGGGCTTCCTGATGCCGGGCGTGCAGGCCAACGGGATTTCCTCCGCGGTCTTCAATGCATGGGAAGTGCCGACCACCGTCACCGCGACTGTGCTGGTGATCGGGCTGGGTTTCATCATCTTCGGCGGCGTCACCCGCATCGCCCGCTTCGCCGAGCTGGTGGTGCCGTTCATGGCGCTGGCATACATGTTGATGGCGCTGGTGATCATGTTTCTCAACATGTCCCAGATCCCGGCGATGTTCATGCTGGTCTTCGAAAGCGCGTTTGGCATGCACGCCGGATTCGGCGCGATGCTGGGCCTGGCGGTGGAGTGGGGCGTCAAGCGCGGGATCTACTCCAACGAGGCCGGTCAGGGCACCGGGCCCCATCACGCCGCGGCAGCCGAGGTGTCGCACCCGGCCAAGCAGGGTTACGTGCAGGCATTTTCGGTCTACGTGGACACCCTGCTGGTGTGCTCGGCGACCGCCTTCATGGTCCTTTCCACCGGCATGTACAACGTAGTCGGGCGCGGGGGCGAGATGCTGGCCGAGGCCCTGCCTGGCGTGGAACCGGGGCCGGGCTTCGCCCAGTTTGCGGTGGAAGCGGTGATGCCCGGCTACGGCGCCGGCTTCGTGGCGATTGCGCTGTTCTTCTTCGCCTTCACCACGATCATCGCCTACTACTACATGGCGGAAACCAACATCGCCTACATCAACCGCAAGATCCACCGGCCGTGGATGATCTTCGCGCTGCGGATCACCATCCTGGCGGCGGTGACCTTCGGCTGCGTGCGCACCGCTGGCATGGCTTGGACCCTGGGCGACATTGGCGTTGGCCTGATGGCGTGGCTGAACCTGATCGCCATCCTGATCCTGCAGAAGCCGGCGCTGCTGGCGCTGCGCGACTACGAGGCGCAGAAGAAGCTGGGGCTGGACCCGACCTTCGACCCGCTCAAACTGGAAATCCGCAACGCCGACTTCTGGGTCGGCAAGGCAGCCGGAAAGTGAGCACAACGGGTGGCGGCGGAGACGGTGGACCCTGGAAGCCGCGCGGCCGACGTCCGGACGGGAAAGTTGGAAGCGAACGACCGCGGAGGCGCCCCGAAGGGCCCCCGCGCCCGGCACCCACCCAAGTGTCGGGGCCCGGTGAAAACCGGCCGGACCGACGCGCCGAGCAGCGTCTGCACGGGCTCAACGCGATCAGGGCCGTATTCTCCAGCCGTCCGCAGGCGATCCGCAAGCTGTATTTGACCAGCTCACGTATCCCGGACCTGCAGCCGCTGCTCAAGTGGTGTGTGGCGAACCGGGTCGGCTACCGGGTGGTGGAAGACGAAGGCGAGCTGGTACGGCTTGCCGGCAGCGGGCACCACGAGGGTGTGGTGGCCGACGTTCTGCGCGCTTCCGAACCGCCCCTTGGCGACTGGTTGCCCACGCTGGCGGCCGGCCCACAGTGCCTGCTGTGGCTGGATGGTGTCGGCAATCCGCACAACCTGGGTGCGATCCTGCGCTCATCCGCCCACTTCGGCGTCGCAGCGGTGCTGTTGCCGGAGGGTTCCGACCTGGCGCTTTCAGGGGCGGCCGCCCGCGTCGCCGAGGGCGGTGCGGAGGCGCTGCCACTGGTGCGTTTAGGCCCGGCGGAAGCCTCGATAGAACAGCTGCGAAGCGCGGGCTTCGCGCTTGTCGCCACCGTGGTCGAAGGCGGGCAGGACCTGTTTGCCACGACCCTCCCGCAACGCCTGGTCTACGTGATTGGCGCCGAGGGCGAGGGCATGGATCGCGGCTTGGCCGAGGCCTGCGACCTGCGTCTGTCGATCCCAGGCACTGGCGCCGTGGAGAGCCTCAACGTGGCTGCCGCCACCGCCGTCCTCCTCGCCGCCTGGTCCCGCCCCCGCCCGTAGGACGTCCCCACCCGTAGGCGCGCGCCATGCGCGCGAAGCCGCGTGACAGTGATCAGCTTGCGCAGGCGAGCCGGCAGGAAGCGCTGTAACGGGACACGCCGTAAACCCCCGCTTCGCGGGTCCAGCCCTTCTGCATAGCTTCCGGGCGCTCGCCAGCGCGCGAAGCAGTGCTTCGCAAACGCGCTGACTCTCCCATGGGGGCTTGCCTGCGCCATCCATGGCGCAGACAGTCCCGTCACAGCGCCTCCCGCCGGCCCCGGGACATCACGGCAATCGATGGGAATCGAAGGTCACGCGGCTTCGCGCGCGTGGCGCGCTCCTACGGGGAGTAGGTGGCGGGTGCGCTGCCGAAGTCGCCCTCGGCCTGTGCGGCCAGGTACGCGAACACCGCATAGGCGGCCGTGTTCTGGGCAAGGTCGGCCGGATCGACCTTGTCCAAAGTGTCATTGGCGTTGTGGTGCAGGTCGAAGTAGTCCGTGCCGTCCTGCCCCAGCCAGACCCAGGTCACACCGGCCTGGGCCATGGGGATGATGTCAGGGCCCGGGCCACCTTCTTCCGGCATGTACTCGATGCCCAGCGGTGCCAGTGCCTCAGCAATCTGGCGCGTCGCCTCGCGTGCGTGCCCGGGCGCGCCGGTGTTGAAGCCGTAGATGCGGCCGGCGCCAAAGTCGCTTTCGGCAGCGACCAGGTGCAGCCCGATGCTGTCGGCGTGACGCTCTGCGTACTGGCGCGCACCGATCAGGCCCTGCTCCTCGTTGGCGAAGGCGATCACCCGGATGCTGCGCGCCGGGCGCTGCTCCAGCTGGCCGATCAGGTGGCCGGCAGCCATGGTGATGCCCACGCCCGAGGCATCATCGATCGCTCCGGTGCCCAGATCCCAGGAATCCAGGTGTGAGGCGATCACCACGAACTCGTCGCTGTCGCCGCTGCCGCTGATCTCGCCGATCACGTTCTGCGAGGTGTACTCACCGTCGAAGCCGACGTCGAGCGCGAGGGCCACGGTGACCTCGCCGCGCTGCAGCAGCCGGCCCAGCTGGTCGGCATCGGGCAGTGACAGCGCGGCAGCCGGGATCGGCTCCACGCCCTCGGCGAAGCGGGTGATGCCGGTGTTGGCGACGCGGGCGTGGCTGGTGCCGAGCGAGCGCATCAGGAAGCCAACCGCGCCCTTGCTGCTCGCCATGGAAGGACCGCGGCCGCGTACCGGGCCGGCGGCACCATAGCCGCTGCCGTCGGCAGTGCGCTCCATCTGGAAGTCGACGAAGGCGATGCGGCCTTCCAGCGACCCTTCGGGCGCTGCGTCCAGGGCCTCGAAGTTGGCGAAGCGCACGATCGGTGCTTCAACCTCGCCGCCGGGACTGCCCCCGAGTGCAGTCACCACCAGCGGCTGGGCGTAGCCGCCCACGACGTGCGCGCTTTCGCTGCGCCGCACCCATTTGGGGAACGTGACCGGCTCGGTCCAGACCCGGTCATAGCCCAGCTCGGCGAACTTCGCCTCGGCCCAGGCAACGGCACGCGCGTCGGCTTCGCTGCCAGGCAGGCGCGCGCCGATTTCAGTGGTCAGTGATTCGGTCACCCGCCAGGAGGTGGCGTCGGCCAGCGCCTGCTCGCGCAGCTGGACTGCAATCTCCAATGCCGCATCCGGGATGCGGGTCGGCTCCTGCGCGGCGGCGGGCAGAGAGACAGCAAGTACGAACAGCAGTGCGGCCAGGCGCATGGACAACCCCGAGACGGAAAAAGAATGCCGCGAGCTTATCAGCCCGCGGCATTGTCCCGGGAGCGGCTGGCGCGGCTCCCAGGCCGCCATGGGCGCCGCGGGGGCGCTGCCAGCCGAGTCAGCGGCTCTTGAGCGAGTCGCGGATTTCGCGCAGCAACAGCACGTCTTCCGAAGGCGCTTCGGGAGCGGCGGGCTCATCTTCGACAGCCGCCTTGCGGTTCATGCGGTTGATTCCCTTGATTACCATGAAGATCGCGAAGGCGATGATCACGAATTGGATCACCGAGTTGAGGAACTCGCCGATGCCGATCACCACCGCCGGGATTTCCTCGCCGGCCGCGTCCACCGCGGCCTCGCGCAGGGTGATCACCCATTCGGCGAAGTCGACGCCGCCGATCAGCAATCCGATCGGCGGCATGATCACCTTGTCCACGAAGGCGGTGACAATATTGCCGAATGCGGCGCCGATCACCACGCCGACCGCAAGGTCGACGACGCTGCCGCGCATGGCGAATTCCTTGAACTCCGAAGCGATGCTCATCTGGTGGACTCCTGCCGTAGAAATTGGGCTGATCCGGGACCGCCAAGCGGGCAGCCGGGATCAGGCGAGCACAGGGAGAATAACGCAGTCCAGCGACAACAGATCATCCAGTCGCGCGCTGCAGCGGTCACCGGGCTGCAGTGCTGCCACGCCGGCAGGCGTACCCATGAACACCAGGTCGCCTGCACGCAGGCGATACAGCTGCGACAGCTCGTGCAGGATCTCGGCCACGTTCCAGATCATCTGATCCAGGCGCGCGGACTGGCGCAGTTCCCCGTTGACCTCCAGTGACAGCGTGCGCTCGTGCAACGCGCCGATGTCACTGGCCGGCACCAGTACGCTTGCCGGGGCGGAGTGATCAAAGCCCTTGGCGATGTCCCACGGCAGGCCAGCGGCTTTTGCCTGGGCCTGCAGGTCACGCCGGGTCAGGTCCAGGCCGATGCCATAGCCGAGCACCAGGGCCAACGCATGGGCGGGATCAAGAATGCCCGGCGCCGCGTCACGGCCGATCGCCACCGTCAGCTCAACCTCATGGTGAAGTTCCGAGGTGGCCGACGGGTAGGGCACCAGGCCATCCAGCACCAGCGCATCGGCGGGCTTGCTGAAAAACACCGGGCGGCCACGGGCTTCGGGCGACGCCGGAGCCTCGGCGCCCATTTCCCGCGCATGATCGGCGAAATTGCGACCGACGCAGTAAATACGCCGCACGGGAAACGTGCCGCCGCCGCGTACCGGAATACGTGGCGCTTCGCACGCAGGAATCAGGTCTGCCATGAAGGGCTCAGCGCAGGACCGGCTTGTCGACTACGCGGTAGTCGCCGTCGAGCACCGTGCCGTTGCTGCCGGTACGGCTGCCCATCGTGGCGCCGCGCTTGCCGAGCAGGCGCATCGCCATGCCAGCTGTCAGCATCGCCGCGCCGATCACCACGCCAAACACCAGCAGTACCGCCAGCAGGGCAACGCCAGCCAGGCCGAACAGCAGCCGGACCAGTGGGTGGCGGGGTTTGCGCGGTGCGAAAACGGCGTTGAAGCCGGTGGCGCGGTAGCGCAGCAGCAGGTTTTGCAGGAAGCGTGGAGTCATCAGTTACTTCGGCGTGACACAATGCGGCTCGCGGCCGGGACGCACAGTATCGGTCCCATGCCGCCCGGGTTTGTAACGTAACTGTTAAATGACGGTGAAGACGTGTCCCTGATTTCCTTCGAGCAGATCCCCGACGGCGGCCTGGTTGAGATCGAAGCCAACGTTGACGGCGCGGCTGAATCGCTGATCGTCCATCGTCAGGGCGATGCCGTACGCGCCTGGCTCAATGTATGCCCGCACGCCGGGCGCCGGCTGGATTACGCGCCGGGACAGTTCCTGAAGTCGAAGGAAGGCCAATTGGTGTGCGCCGTGCACGGGGCCAGCTTCGAACTTGCCAGCGGCGAATGCGTCGCCGGCCCCTGTCGCGGGGACCGCCTGCGTGAAATCCCGGTCACCGTCCAGGATGGCCAGATCGTATTGCAAGCCCCAACCCTGTAGGAGCGCGCCATGCGCGCGAAGCCGCGTCACACGTGATGTGCGCCGAAGCTTCGGCCGGTAGACCGTGACCGGCGCCACGCGGCGCGGATCGATGTCACGCGGCTTCGCGCGCATGGCGCGCTCCTACGAGGGGCGTGCTCAGAACAGCAGGTTGACCATCAGCACCACGATCGCGATGTAGATCAGCGACAGCGGTCCGCACACGATCCACAGCTGCCTGGCGCGATACCCGCCGGGCCCGGTGATCATCGACATCACCGGGTTGGACTGGGTCATGAAATTGTTCGACGCCGCCAGCGCCACGATCAGTGCGAACGAGGTCGGGTCCGCGCCTACCGCCAGCGCCAGGTTGATCGCCAGCGGCACCATCACGATGGTCGCGCCCACGTGGCTGATCACCAGTGAGAAGCCGGCGGTGAGGATCGCCACCGCCACCTGGATCAGCCACACCGGCAGGCCGTCGGGCAGTCGTTCGATCGAAGCTCCCGCTACCCAGGCCGCCGCGCCGCTGCGGTCCATGGCCCAGCCCAGCGGGATCAGGCAGGCCATCAGGAACACGGTTTTCCAGTTGATCGCGCCGTAGGCCTCGTCCATCTTCAGCACGCCGGTCACCAGCATGCCGGCCACGCCGGTCATCAGCGCGATCGCGGTCGGCACCCGGCCGGACACGGCAATCAGGATCGTGACCGCGAAGATCGCCATGGCGATCTTGAACTTGTGCGGACGCTGCTCGCCCTTCGGATAGTCGGTCACCACCACGAAGTCGCGGTCCGTGGCGGCCTCCACCAGGTTCTTCCAGAAGCTGTGCAGCACCAGCATGTCGCCCGCGCGCAGCGGCAGGTCGCGCACGTTTTCGCGGATCACCTTGTCCTTGTCGCGGTTGACGGCCAGCAGGCGCAGGCCATGGTGGCGGCGCAGCTGCAGCTCATTGGCGGTCTTGCCGACGTAATCCGAGTTCGGCGGCACGACCGCCTCGGAGATGCCCGCGCGGGCCGGATTGAACAGGTCGCCGAACTGGCGCAGGCGGGTGCTCAGGCGCAGGAAGTTGTTCTGGGCGAAGTCCGATACCTGCTCGCGGGTTCCCATCGCACCGATCACGCTGCCCACCCAGATGCGCACGTCAGCCGCCGGTGCCAGGCGCGCTTCGTCCTCCACCTTCAGCGCCAGCAGCACCGGCGCGTTGTGCAGCGATTCCGCTTCACCGAAGGTCATGCCCACCAGCGGGCTGTCGGCGCTGACGGTGAGTTCGAACATATCGCCGTCGATGCCATAGACCCGGGCAAAGTAACTCTGCGTGCGCCCGGGTGCCACGCCGGCATCCTTGCCGCCGCGCAGCTGGCGGTTGCCGTGGAAGTGGAAGTAGGCCAGCCCCGCCGCCAGCAGGGCCAGGCCGATCGGCGCGGGGGCGAACATGTTCAGCGGGGTCAGCGTGGCCGCACCCGAGGGCAGGTTGGCGTTGGCCGATACCAGCAGGTCGTTGAGCATGATCAAGGGCGAGTTGCCGACCATGGTCAGGGTGCCGCCCATCACGATCGCCACGCCCACCGGCAGCAGCATCCGCGCCAGGCTGATGCCGGTGCGCGATGACAGCCGCGAGATCACCGGCAGGTACAGCGCCATCACCGACGGGTTCTGCATGATCGAGGAGTTGAGGCCGGCCACGGTTGCGGTCAGCAGCAGCAGTCTCTCCTCCACTCCGCGCGCGCGGCGCAGCAGCCAGCCAGCCAGCCGGTTGAGGGCGCCGGTACGGTCCAGGCCCAGGCCCAGGATCATCGTGGCGATCACGCTGATCACCGCGTTGGAAGAAAAGCCGTTGAAGACGTCTTCCGGCGCCACCTGGCCGGTGAGGCCCAGCAGCACCAGCACCACCAGCGCCACCAGGTCGGCGCGGACGCGCTGGAACAGGAACAGCAGCATGGTCAGCGCCACCAGACCGAGAACGATCTGCATATCGGTGGTGAGCGCGAGAGCGGTGTCCATGCCCGGTTGTTGGTCTCAGCTGGTCAGGTGGTGCGGTCGTAGATCAGGTCCCAGACACCATGGCCAAGGCGTTGGCCGCGGGTCTCGAAGTGGGTCTGGGCACGCCATTCGGGGCGCGGTACGTGCCCCCGCTCGCCGGCGCGATTGCGCAGTCCTTCGGTGGCTTCAAGCACGTCCCACATGTGTTCGGCATAGTCCCGCCAATCGGTGGCCAGGTGCAAGCGGCCATCCGGCGCAAGCTTGCGTACCAGCAGGTCGGCGAATGCGGGCTGCACCAGTCGGCGCTTGTTGTGGCGCTTCTTGTGCCATGGATCGGGGAACCAGATGCGCACCTCGTCCAGGCTGGCGTCGGCTACCTCATTTTCCAGCACTTCCACCGCGTCGTGGTGGAAGACGCGCACGTTGTGCGCCTCGTCTTCGGCCAGCGCGTTCAGCAGCCGGCCCACGCCCGGCGCGTGCACCTCGATGCCGATGTGATCGCGCTCCGGATAGCGGGCCGCGGCCCAGCGCAGGGCCTCGCCGTTGCCGAAGCCGATTTCCAGCACCCGCGGCGCAACGCGGCCGAAGACTGCGTCGAAGTCGCGCGGCGCACCCCTGCTTGCAAGCGGAGTGAAATCAAGCCCGAAGCGCGGCCACAGCTCGTCGAAAGCGCGCTGCTGGGCATCGGTGAAGCGGCCCTGGCGCAGCACGAAGCTGCGGATCCTGCGCCGCTCGGGGTCCTGCGTGTACGGCTTCCCGGGCCCCGCCTGGCTCATGCCCTGACCCGTAGGAGCGCGCCATGCGCGCGAAGCCGCGTGACACCGATCGGCGCCGCGGGGCTTCGGATCGAGCGAGGCAACCGGAGCCCCTGCGTGATCCCGCAAATCACGCGGCTTCGCGCGCATGGCGCGCTCCTACGTGAGGAGGAGGAGGGAAGGTCCATCAGCCGAGGAGTCCGTCTTCGGGCGAAGAGGCGCTGGCGTAGCGGCGGCGTGGGATGCGCCCAGCCAGGAACGCATCGCGCCCGGCACGCACTGCGTAGTTCATCGCCCGGGCCATGCGCACCGGATCCTTTGCCCCGGCGATGGCGGTGTTCATCAGCACGCCGTCGCAGCCCAGCTCCATCGCGATCGCCGCGTCCGAGGCGGTGCCCACGCCGGCGTCGACCAGGATCGGCACCTTGGCGTTGTCCACGATCTCGCGCAGGTTCCAGTGGTTCTGGATGCCCAGGCCCGAGCCGATCGGTGCGGCCAGCGGCATCACCGCCACGCAGCCGATCTCTTCCAGCTGCTTGCACAGCAGTGGATCATCGCTGGTGTAGACCATCACGTGGAAACCATCGGCCACCAGCATCTCGGCCGCCTTCAGGGTCTGCACCACGTCCGGATACAGGGTGCGCTGGTCGCCCAGCACTTCCAGCTTGGTCAGCTGGTGGCCGTCGAGCAGTTCGCGCCCCAGGCGGCAGGTGCGCACCGCTTCTTCGGCGGTATAGCAGCCGGCGGTGTTGGGCAGGATGGTGTAGCGGTCGGGCGGCAGCACATCGAGCAGGTTCGGTTCGCCCGGATCCTGGCCGATGTTGGTGCGGCGGATGGCCACGGTCACGATTTCGGCGCCTGCGGCCTCGGTGGCGCGGCGGGTCTCGTCCAGGTCCCTGAACTTGCCGGTGCCGGTGAGCAGGCGCGAGGAATAGGCCTTGCCGGCAATGACAAGGGCGTCGTCTTGGTTGGAGGTGTGCTGTGCGGTCATCGCCCGATTATCGCGCAGATGGGGCGCTTCGGCTGCATCTTCCTGCAGGTCGGTTCATGCGACCCAACGGAACGTGTCGCGTGCGCGCGGGTCGGTTTACCCGCCGCCCAGCGCGTGCACGATCTCGACCCGGTCACCGGGGGCAAGCACGTGTTCCGCGTGCAGGCCGCGGGGCAGGATTTCTCCGTTCACTTCCACCGCTACGCGACGCTCGCCCAGGCCCTTGGCCTGCAGCAGGGTAGCCACCGTGGAGTTCGCGTCCACCGATACGGTGTCGCCATTGAGTACGATTTCCATGCCGCCATTGTCGCCGTTTGTGCCTGCGGAGGCCATTGATGACAGATTGATGACGCACTGCGGCGTGAGGGTTGCGAATGATCGTGGAACGATGACGCCCCATGCGCCGGGGTATGTCCCGCAGCGCGTCCAGGCCAGCCGCATTGATCAGGAGGATCCCATGACCCTGCGCCGTTTCGTACCGACCATTCTCGCCGTCGCCGCCGCCACGCTGGCAGCCGCACCGGCGTTCGCGCAGGACGACCGGTTTTCCCGCACGGTGTTCTTCGGGGACAGCCTGACCGACGCCGGCTTTTTCCGTCCGCTGCTGCCTCCGGAAGTGCAGGCGGTCACCGGTCAGTTCACCACCAACCCGGGCTGGGTCTGGGCGCAGCACCTGGGCGCGCGCTGGGGCACCGACGCCTCGGCCAACGGCAACGGCCAATCGGGTGACAACTACGCCGTGGGTGGGGCGCTGGTGGCGTCGGACGTGGTCGGTGCGCTCGGGCCGACGCCATCGATGGCCAGCCAGGTGCAGCGCTTCATGGCAACGGGCGGAGTGGATCCCGATGCGCTGTATTCGCTGTGGGGCGGCGCCAACGACGTGTTTTCCATCGCGGCTGGCGCGCCGCCGGAACAGACCATCGGCACGGCGGTAAGCACGCAGATCGGCCTGGTGGGCGCATTGCAGGGCGCCGGGGCGCGTTACGTGCTGGTGCCCGCGCTGCCGGATATGGGCATCACCCCGGCTGCGCGTGCCCAGGGGCCAGTGGCCCAGGCGCAGCTCAGCGCGCTGGCCGGGGCGTACAACGATGCGCTGTTCGGCGGACTGGCGGCCAGCGGCCTGCGGGTGATCCCGCTGGATACCTTCAGTTTCCTGCGCGAAATCGCGGCCAGCCCGGGCGAGTTCGGGTTCTCGAACGTCACCGGCACCGCCTGCGAGCCGCAGATCACCGCCCAGTCGCTGACCTGCAGTCCGGCCAGCTACACCCATCCGGATGCGCCCAGGACCTATCTCTTTGCCGACGGCGTGCACCCGACCGATGCAGGCCACGCCGCGCTGGCGGATTTCGCTGCTTCGGTGCTGGAGGCGCCGGCGCTGGTGGCGGCACTGCCCCAGGCTGCGGCAGCGACCGGACGCGCCCGTGCCGAACGGGTGGCCTGGCACGTCGAGGGCAGGCCGGAAACCGGCGGCTGGTGGGTCGATGTGGCTGGCAACTACCTGCGCCGCGATGACGGTGACTTCCACGACGGCTTCGGGCCCGCGCTGACCGTGGGCCTGGACTGGGTGCGCGGCAACGCGGTGTTCGGCGCCTTTGGCGGCTATGGCACGACCCGCCAGCAGTGGGGCCTGAACCGCGGTGATTTCCGCTACGAAGATCTTGCCATCGGCGGCTACGCCGGCTGGTTCAGTGACGGTGGCGGCTGGGGCGTGACCCAGCTGAGCTGGTCGCAGCTGGATTTCGACAGCCACCGCCGGGTGCGGCTGGGGCAGGGCGAGCGCAGCCATCGCGGCTCGACCGACGGCGAAATCCTGGCCGTGGCCACCCATCTGGGCTGGGACTTCCAGCGCGGCAGCCTGCGCCACGGCCCGGTGCTGGGACTGGTGTGGCAGCAGGTCGACATGGATGGTTTTGCCGAGAGCGATCCGGCCCTGTCCACCTCGCTGGCCTATCCGGACCAGGATTTCGATTCACTCATCGCCAGCGTGGGCTGGCAGCTTGCAGTGACAGGCGAGGGCGCGCTGCGCCCGTATGCGCGATTCACCTGGGACAACGAGCTGGAGGATGCGCCGGAGGAGGCCTTCGCCATCGCCCAGACGTTGGCCGGCAGCGGCCCGTACGCCGTACCCACCTACGGCCACGACGACAGCTACGGCACCGTAACCCTGGGCGCACGTACCGCGCTGTTCGGGCTGGATGCCAACTTCGGGGTCACCGGTACGGTGAGTCATGCGGGCGGTGGCAACACCGCCGTCTTCCTCAGCCTGGGCCGCGGATTCTGAGCCTCGGGCCGCTTGGCAAACACTGGTCCCGCACCCTAGACTGCGGGCCACAGGCGGGTGTAGCTCAATGGTAGAGCAGAAGCTTCCCAAGCTTAAGACGAGGGTTCGATTCCCTTCACCCGCTCCATAGTGTTGCCTGGGAGATGAAGTTGGGTTCGATCCTGATGCCGATGTCCATCGGTGAGCTGCTGGACAAGATCACCATCCTGGAGATCAAGTCCGAGCGCATCGCCGACGCCGAAAAGCGCGGCAACGTGATGGTTGAACTGCAGGGGCTGACCGCGATCTGGGAAGGCCTGCGTGACCGTCACCCCGGGGTCGAGGAACTCAAGCAGCAGCTCAAGGTTGCCAACGAGGCGATGTGGGACGTGCAGGACGGCCTGCGCGATCGCGAAGCGGCAAAGAACTTCGATGAAGAGTTCGTGCGTCTCGCCTGTGCGGTGGGGCGCGAGAACGCGGTGCGGGTCGGGTTGAAGAACGACATCAACCGTTTGGTCGGCTCGACTTTCATCGACGAAAAGGAATATCAGGCCGACGCTGCTCCCGGCGCCTGAGCCTCGCCCGACACCAGGCAGGCCGCACGCCGGCAGGGGCGGATGATTGCCGATTGTGCAGTGCATCAGGTACCGTGCCCGGATCGCATTAGCAGCCCTGCCGTGCCTTGACCACTCCCCCCAGTTCGACCTCACGCCTTGCGCGCTTCCGGGCGGCGCTGTCGGCTTCCCCGCCGCTGTGGTGGGCGCTGGTATATTTTTTCTGCCTGCTGTGCGGCTATTACGTACTGCGTCCGGTGCGCGACGCCATGGGGGCATCCAGTGATCCGGCCACCGTGTTCCCGGCCTGGCTGCTGGAGTGGACGGCGGGGCGCGGGATAGCGCTTGGCGACTACACCCTGCAGGTTCTGTTCAGCGGCACTTTCCTGGTCATGCTGCTGCTGCAGCCGGTCTACGGTGGGCTGGTGGCCCGGTTTCCGCGGCGGGTGTTCCTGCCGGTGGTGTATCTGGTGTTCATCACGTGCCTGCTGGGGTTCTGGTGGGCATTTGATACCGGCGCTTCCGGGCGCGGCGCGGTGTTCTTCATCTTCATCGCGGTGTTCAACCTGTTCGCGGTAATGGTGTTCTGGAGTTTCATGGCCGACGTGTTCGATAACGAACACGCCAAGCTGGTGTACGGCTACATCGGTGCGGGCGGCACCATCGGGGCGCTGTCAGGTCCGGCGATCACCCGCCTTCTGGTGGAGCAGATCGGCGTAGCCAACCTGCTGCTGGTGTCGGCCGCGTTCCTCAGCGTGTGCGTGTTGTGCATCATCAAGCTGCGGCCCTGGGCCATGCGGCGCGAAATCGAGCATGACGAACAGAGCGGCGAGCAGGCCATGGGCGGCTCGGTGTGGGCAGGGCTGGTGCGGGTGTGGAATGACCCGCTGCTGCGCGCGCTGGCGATGCTGATGTTCTTCGGCGTGGGCATCGGAACGCTGCTGTACAACGAGCAGGCGGCGATCGTGCGCCAGTACTTCCCGACCGCCGAGGGCGCGACCCGCTACTACTCCACGCTGGACTGGGCGGTGAACGGACTGACCATCCTGATCCAGCTCTTCGCCACCCGCTGGCTGCTGCGCCGCTACGGCGTGGCGCCACTGCTGCTGTTGCCGGCGGTGGCGATCCTGCTGGGCTTCTGCCTGCTGTCAGCCTCGCCGCTGCCCATGCTGGTGGCCATGGTGCAGGTGATGACCCGGGCGAGCGAGTTCTCGCTCAACAAACCGGCGCGCGAGACCCTGTACACCCGCATGGACCGCGAATCCCGCTACAAGGCCAAGGCGGTCATCGACACCGCGATCTACCGCGGCGGCGACGTCACCTTCGTGTGGGTGCACAAGGGGCTGGCGGCGTTTGGCTCGGGGGTGGTGTTCCTGGCCGGCATCGGCGTCGCGCTGGGCTTCAGTTTCAGCGCCTGGCGGGTGGTGCGCGAGCAGCGCCGGCTGCCCGAACAGCACAGCGAAGCGCGGCTGTAACGGCTCCGGTCACAACGTCGACACCTTCGAAGCCGCGCCACTTGCAAGTCAGGTGGCGTCCCAAGATGTCTTGAATAATCTGCTACCGGTCAAGCAGCGACTCGATGTCACTGCGGACCTCGGCCAGCGGTGTGGGGCCTTCACCATCTCGTGGCCAGTCCTTGACCCCTTCAAACCCGAGGCGATACGTGCTGAACCTGCCGTTGGTAGCGGAAACGAATTGGTCCTGTCGGCTCATCTTGCCGCCGATCTCCGTTCCCTCGACGAGCAAGACCTGTATCCCCCGAACAGCAAAGAAGAGGTACTCACAGCCCACCTTGCAGCAATCCGGATCGGCCTCGGCAATGCTGCCGCGGATCACGAAGCGCAGTTCGTCTCCCGCGGTTGCCCCCTTGATGCCGTCGCTCACTTCCACGCGGGCGAACGCCCTCACTCCCTCGATGCCCGGGCGCTCGACCCCGACAACCCGGCCGACAACGATCATGTCTGATGCTTCCACTTTCTCGGTCAGGGAGTACTCACGAAGTTCCCTGGCGAACGCGTTGCCGCACAGCAGGACGATCACGATCACGCAGGCCAATAGTATGCGGATCATGGGTCGAAAGCCCGGTGGTTTTCGTCGCGCGGAAGCGAAGGCTCTCTCATTTCCGTCCGGATCTGGTTGTCAATGTCGATTGCGTTGGCTTCGTGGTTGCCGAGTACCTGCTGTACTGCATGGCCGGCAATCTCGTGCGCCAGAATATCGGCCGGCAGATCGGTCAACAGGTTCCCTTGTGCGTCGACTGTATTAAAGACGTTGTCGCTAATGACAGCGGCGACGTCGTTGCCGTGCGTACCCGTCAACCCACCCCCGTGATCGTCGACGTTGACGTTACCGACCATCTGCTGGACGGCCAGCAGAATCGTCTTTTCCGAGGCAATCCCATGCTGCAGCGCCGAATCGTAAGTTGCCGATCCTCCGCCCCCGGGGTTGTCACCGGTTCGGACCAGCAAGTTGGTCTCATTGAACCGATAGTGCCCAGCGGCCCTCGCATTGATATAGCCCGCAAGCTTCGCATTGTTGGCTGGATTGATTGATCGGAACTCCCGGCCATCAGGATCATGATAGCGGTACGGGTTGTTGGCGGCGTAGCGATACCGGTGGAAGTACTGCGTGGGGCGGCTGTATGGGGTGACTGGGTCGACCGACAGGAATACCCCCAAGACTGGATCGTAATAGCGATCCTGCATGTAGGTGAGGCCGGTGGCCGCATCTTGCACATGCCCAGTGAATCCGGGGCCGTCCTGCAGGGCAGGGGTCAGCTGGGCACCGTACGGTTCGTATTCCCGGCGTTCCACGACGTTCCCGCTCTCGTCGGAAACGGCGACGATACTGCCCATCGCGTCAGTATGAAAATAACGTACGGTGGTCTGCGCGTGACTGTTCGACACCACGCAAAAGAATCCGACTGCCGCCAGTCCGACGAATAGATTGAGACGCATGCTTCCCCCTTGGCCTTCCGTAGCGTTGGCTTGACGCATGACCGTACCCGTTTGCCGGCCTCCTGGCGATCAAGTTCCACTTTTAACAGTTCGTGTCAATACCGCGCCTGCGTAAAATGGGATCGACGTCCGGTATCGCCAAGTTGGCCTGCCCGTCGGCGGGTCAATCCAGCCGCGGTGGCGCGGACACAGCGCGCCGAAGCCGAGCCCCGTCGTGGCCGGGAGGCCTTTGCGCGTAAGTAAAGGAGGAGGCAACCGCCGGAAGGCGGATGCCGGGGGACATGGAGCGCAAAGGCCTCCCGGTCGCGGAGGGGCCCTTCAGATCACAGCGCGCTCACCCAAGCCGAAAGGGCCCGCCCGTCAGGCCGCATCGCGCTTTTCCTGCTGCACACGGTAGCCCGCTGAACGCAGTTCCTCGGCGTCGAAGTCGTCCACGGTGATGGTGTCCAGGGTGAGCTCGCGCAGCTCTTCCAGTTGGGCGCGCTCTTCCGTGGTGATCCAGCCCTCGCGCAAGCCCTCGTCCAGCTGCGAGGCGAAGTCCAGCGCCTCGATATCGCTGTTCTTCAGCGCCTTCATCAGCTTGCGTTCCACCGGCTCGGCGGCGATGGCCTTGGCCAGGTAGCTGTTGATGCGGCCACCCGGGTTGTTCGGGCCGGGAGTGAGGAACACGCCCTTGGCCAGGCGGTCGCGGGCGGCGTTGGGCGACATCAGCAGCGCGGCCACGCGATGGCTCAGGCGATCACCCGGTGGCACCGCGCGACGGCCCAGCGGGAACACCAGCAGCCACATCAGCCAGCCCACCGGACGGATCGGGAAGTTGCGCAGTGCCGCGGACAGCGAGGTTTCCATGCGGTGCACGCTGTCGTGGAAGGCCCAGGCCAGCAGCGGCTGCTCGGCTTCCGGGGTGCCTTCGTCGTGGTAGCGCTTGAGCATGGCGCTGGTCATATAGAGATGGCTGAGCACATCGCCCAGCCGCCCGGACAGTGACTCCTTGAACTTCAGCTTGCCGCCCAGCATCAGCATCGACACGTCGGCCATCAGCGCCAGATTGGCGGAGTAGCGGTCCAGCTTGCGGAAGTAGCGGCGGGTGTAGTCGTCGCCTGGAGCGGAGCCGATTTTCGCCGCGGTGATGCCGAACCAGAACGAGCGCACCGCGTTGGAGATCGCGAACCCCATATGACCAAACAGGTTGCGGTCGAATTCGCGCAGCCCGGCGGCCTCGTCCGGATCCTGGGCGGCCTTCATCTCCTTCATCACCCACGGATGACACAGGATCGCGCCCTGGCCGAAGATCAGCAGGCTGCGGGTCATGATGTTGGCGCCTTCCACCGTGATCGCGATCGGCGAGGCCTGCCAGGCCCGCCCGCCCAGGTTACGCGGCCCGAGGATGATGCCCTTGCCGCCCACGACGTCCATGAAGTCGCTGGCGGCCTGGCGGCCCATTTCGGTGCAGTGGTATTTGGCAATCGCCGAAGGCACTGACGGCACATCGCCGCGGTCAACCGCCGCGGCGGTCGCCTGCGACAGGGCGCTGGCGGCATAGGCGCGCCCGCCGATCCGGGCCAGCGCTTCCTCCACGCCTTCGAAGCGTCCGATCGACAGCCCGAACTGCTTGCGGATCCGCGCATAGGCGCCGACCACTACCGCAGCGAATTTGGATCCACCGCTGGCGGTTGAGGGCAGGGTGATGGAGCGGCCCACGGCCAGGCACTCGTTGAGCATGTTCCAGCCCAGGCCGGCCTTCTCCACGCCGCCAATCAGCTGGCTGAGCGGGATGAACACGTCCTTGCCGCGCACCGGGCCGTTCTGGAACGGCGAATTGAGCGGGAAGTGGCGGCGGCCGGCTTCCACGCCAGCGGTGTCACGGGGCATCAGTGCCAGGGTGATGCCGATGTCGCGGGTGTCGCCGATCAGTCCGTCCGGGTCATACATGCGGAAGGCCAAGCCGATCAGGGTCGCCACCGGGGCCAGGGTGATATAGCGCTTGTCGAAGGTCAGGCGCACGCCCAGCACCTGGGCGCCATTCCACTCGCCCTTGCAGACGATGCCGTAGTCGGGGATGGAGGTGGCGTCGGAGCCGGCAAACGGGCCGGTGAGGGCAAAGCACGGCACTTCCTCCCCCAACGCCAGGCGCGGCAGGTAGTACTCCTTCTGCTCCTGGGTGCCGTAGTGCATCAGCAGCTCGCCAGGCCCCAGCGAGTTGGGCACGCCCACGGTGGAGCTGACCACGCTCGAAGCCGTGGCCAACTTCTGGATCACCTTGTGGTGGGCCAGGGCGGAAAAGCCGAGGCCGCCATATTCCTTGGGGATGATCATGCCGAAGAAGCGGTTGGTCTTGATGAAGTCCCACATTTCCGGCGGCAGGTCGGCGTGCACGTGGTTGATCTGCCACTCGTCCACCATCAGGCACAGTTCTTCGGTGGGTCCGTCCAGGAAGGCCTGTTCTTCGGCGGTCAGCTCCGGCTTCGGATAGTTCAGCAGGATGTTCCAGTCCGGGTCACCGGTGAACAGCTCGCCTTCAAAACCCACGGAGCCGGTTTCCAGCGCGATCCGCTCGGTCTGCGACAGCGGCGGCAGCACCTTGCGGAAGAACTTCAGCAGCGGCGCGGTGATCAGCGCCTTGCGCACCGGGCCGATCAGCAGCAGTGCCGCCACCAGTGCGAGCAGCACCGCGGCCACCACGGTGGCGCCGGGATGGCTGCCCAGCAGCCAGCAGGCCACCAGGCCGGTGGCGCCGATGGCAATCCACGTGGCCAGCCGCAGGCGGTGGTAGGCGGCAAAGGCACCGGTGAGGATCAGGACGAGGAACGGCATTGCAACGCTCATTACGGACTCCTGGGGAGGGCGTGCCGGGCAGGGTGCCTGCGCGCCGCAATATAACCATACGGGCCAGTATGGGAATGCCGCGAAGCCGTGTCAATCGCGCGGTACGGGGCCGGCCGCGCATGACGAGACGGCAGCGTATGGATACACTGCGGCCATGGAAAAAACAGCTCCCGGCAAGGCGCCGAAATCAAAGTCGCGGGAGCGCAATGCCCGATTGAGCACCGATGATTGGGCCCAGGCCGCCCTCGACCTGATCGCCGAGCAGGGCGTGGCCGCCGTGGCCGTGGAACCCCTGGCCCGCCGGCTCGGGGTGACCAAGGGCAGCTTCTACTGGCACTTCCCATCCCGCGATGCGCTGCTTCAGGCAGCGCTGGAGCGCTGGGAGAGCGTGGAACAGGAGGCCCTGTTCGGTGCGCTCGAGCGCATCACCGATCCGCACGAACGGCTGCGCAACCTGATCCAGATGGTAGCGGTGGAGATCCAGTCGCACGTCATCTACAGCGCGCTGCTGCAGGCGCTGGACCATCCGATCGTGCAGCCGGTGATCGGTCGCGTGTCCGAGCGCCGGCTGCAGTACCTGACCAGTGCGTTCTGCCAGGTCGGCTTTGCGCAGTCCAGGGCGAAGCACCGGGCGCGGCTGGCCTACAGCGCCTACGTCGGTTTCCTGCAGCTCTCCTCGCAGCTGCCGCAGTCGCGGCTGGATCACGAGACCTACGAGGAATACATCGGCCACGTCATGGAAACCCTGATCCCGGTCTGAGCGCAGCGCAATGTTGCGCTGCAGCGGGGCCAGCTCCGGTCGCAGCGGCTAAACTGGCCGCTTTTCCGCCGTTGGGCGGAGCAGTGCCGTTTTCCGGAGGTTCGATGAACGCAGTTTCCAGTCAGCAGGTCATGCCTGCGAACGCCAGCGCACTTGCCGCGCTGAACGAGTGGGTGGCGCAGGTCGCCGCATTGACGCGCCCGGATGCCATCCACTGGTGCGATGGCAGCGATGCCGAGTACCAGGCGCTGCTGGAGGCCATGCAGGCCGACGGCACCCTGCTGCCGCTCAACCCGGATACGCACCCCGGCTGCTGGCTGCACCGGTCCGACCCCGAAGACGTGGCGCGGGTGGAACACCTGACTTTCGTGTGCAGCCGCGAACGCGAGGATGCCGGTCCGAACAACCACTGGATGGCCCCGGACGAGGCGCATACCAAGCTGGACGCGCTGTTTGAAGGCTGCATGCAGGGCCGCACCATGTACGTGATCCCGTACTGCATGGGTCCGGTGGATTCACCGCTGGCCCGCTGCGGGGTGGAAATCACCGACTCGCCGTACGTGGTCGCCAACATGCGCCTGATGACCCGCATGGGCGCAGCTGCGCTGGAGCGGATCGAGCGCGAGGGTGCCGAGGGCAAGCCGTTCGTGAAGGGCCTGCACTCGACCGGCGAGCTGGATCCGGAGCGCCGCTACATCATGCATTTCCCCGAGGAGCTGGCGATCAAGTCCTACGGCTCGGGCTACGGCGGCAACGCGCTGCTGGGCAAGAAGTGCCACGCTCTGCGCATCGCCTCTTGGCAGGCACGCCAGGAAGGCTGGCTGGCCGAGCACATGCTGATCGTGGGCATCGAGAACCCGCAGGGCGAGACGCACTACATCGCCGCCGCCTTCCCCAGCGCCTGCGGCAAGACCAACCTGGCCATGCTGATCCCGCCGGAAGGCTACCAGCAGGATGGCTGGAAGGTGTGGACGGTGGGCGACGACATCGCCTGGATGCACCCCGGTGAAGACGGCCGGCTGTGGGCTATCAATCCGGAAGCCGGATTCTTTGGCGTGGCCCCGGGCACCTCGGCCAAATCAAACCCCAACGCACTCGCCTCGATCCAGCGCGACACCATCTTCACCAACGTGGCGATCACCGACGACAACCAGCCCTGGTGGGAAGGCCTGGACGATCGCGTGCCCGCTTTCGACTGGCAGGGACGCCCCTATGACCCGGCCAATGGCCCGGCCGCGCACCCGAACTCCCGGTTCACCGTGGCCGCGCGGCAGTGCCCGACCTTCTCGCCACACGGAGAGGACCCGCAGGGCGTGCCGATCAGCGCGATCGTCTTCGGCGGCCGCCGCGCCTCGCTGGTGCCGCTGGTGTTCCAGGCCCGCGACTGGGCCCACGGGGTGATGGTGGGCGCGGCCATGGCCTCTGAAACCACCGCCGCCGCCACCGGCGCCGTGGGCGTGGTGCGCCGCGACCCGATGGCGATGAAGCCGTTCTGCGGCTACCACTTCGGCGACTACTTCAAGCACTGGCTGTCGTTCGACAAGCCGGGGGCGAAGCTGCCGGGCATCTTCCACGTCAACTGGTTCCGCAAAGACGCCGACGGCCGTTTCATGTGGCCTGGCTTTGGCGACAACCTGCGCGTGCTGGAGTGGATCATCGGCCGGGTCGATGGCTCTACCGGAGCGGTTGAAAGCCCGGTGGGGTTGTTGCCGACCGCAGAGGTGTTGTCACTGGACGGGCTGGAGCTGACCGAAGCGGATCGGGATGCGTTGCTGGAGGTGGATACCGACGGTTGGCGCGCCGAGTATGAGTCGCTTGCGGGCTTCCTGGACGAGTTCGGCAGCCGGTTGCCTGAGGCGTTGCGCGAAGAACACCTGCGCACGCTGTCCGGTCTGGGCAAGGGCGGCTGACCAGGGCTGATATGGCCGCAAGCGCGGGAAGCGCTTGCGGCCGGTTCCGTATCAGGAACTGATGCCAGCGGCAGATTTTCGCACCCAGAAGACGTACATGCCGGCGAACAGGTCCGGGTTCTGTCGCTCGTGCGCATCCCAGGCCAGCAGGTCACTGCGATCCGCTGGATCAGGAAACCTGCGGCGGAAGCCGTCGAGATCGCCTGGCTGAAGCTCAAAACCCAGGAAGTCCAGCGACATCCGTTGCAGCAGGATCCTGAGGTCGGGCAGGTTGAAGCGATGCTCCTGCACGTGGAAAAGCAGATCGCGGCACTCGCTCATCGAGTAAAAATCAGTGAACTTCATCGCTTCCCGTCGGGGGTCCCCCGGCTCCAGCGACATCAGTTCTGCGCGACAGCGACGGATGTCTTCCGGGGTGGAGCGATAGCCCCGCTCGGCAATATACCGGCGGCAGGCGGCCACTGATTGGCGGGCGTGTTCGCTGTACAGCGCCAGGCGCATTACCCCGTCATCGCGCAGCAACCTGCACAGGACCGCAAGCCCTTGGGCGGGGTCGGCCAGGTGATGTAGCACCCCGGTGGATTCAATCAGATCGAAGCGGCGGTCAATGCTGCCGAGCTCAAGGATGTCCGCCTGGGCAAATTCGATGTTTTGCAGTTGCATCTCCCCCGCCATGCGCTTGGCGTAGGCAAGACTCGCCAGGCTCAGGTCCACGGCCAGCAGTTTGATACTTTCGATGCGCTGGACCATGTCGATGGGGTGCTGTCCGGTTCCGCAGCCGGCGTTCAGCGCTTCCACCGGCTTGCCGTCCGCCCCGGGCAAACGGGCGGGAAGCGTGCCGGCAACCCGTGACTTCAGAAACGTCCGCAAGCCCATCCTGGTGGTGTGGCGGGGCAGATTGTTCCAGCGTGGATAGGGGTTCTGCTCATATTGCTCCCGCACCTGCACCGAAACGGTGTCGCGGATCGGAGTGATCGCCGGAATAGCGGCTGCCAACTGCCGTTCCTGCAGTGGAGCCGCAACCTGTTGCCGTATCACGGGGCCAGCCGCCGCGATTCCGGGCTGCTCCAGCAGGTATTCGTACCCTGGCACCTGGTGCAGCGGCATATAGCTGGCCACGGCGGTAATCCAGCGGACCGGCACCGGTTGACGCCGGGACAGCGCATTGCCCAGCCGCGCCGCCAGATCGCGGAACCCGGCCTGCTCCCGGGCGTCGTTGGCATAAACGTATTCGTTGAGGAAGCACTGCATGGCCAGTGCGCAATGGAAGGCTGCAAGTGCCGGCTCGCCGTTGGGCGGATCCGGTCGCATTGTTTCCGCCAGAAACGCGGCCCTGAGCCGCGTCAGCAGCCGTTCCAGTTCGATGTCCGTCACCACGGCATGCTGCAGCAGCGCGACCAACAGGCGGTTGTGGGCAAGCACCCTGCTGGCTTCTGCAACCCGGGTGTCGGAAATGCCCGGCCCAGCCGCCAGCCCGTCGAGGTCTGTCAGGACCCTCGCCATATCAGGGGAGCGCTTCAGCCAGGCCTGGGCCAGCGGCGCGATTGATTGTGGCCTGGCCCAGGGGCGCTCCAGCGCCCGGGCCAACAGCTCTTCAAACCCGGGGTCCGGCGTCGTGGGCAGGTAGCCGATCGCCAGCGCAGTGTTGATCAATCCATAGCCTGCCTGATCGTAATCGGGCGACGCCCGCACGGCCTGGCGATAGTCTTCCAGCGCCCGCTCATGCTGTGCCAGGGCTTCCAGGGACATGGCGCGATTGCTCAGGGTGCCCGGGTTGTCGGGATCCAGCGCCAATGCCTGGCTGAAGCTTGCGCATGCTTCTTCGGGCCGGGCCATGTCATGGAGCAGAAGGCCCCGCTGGTTGTGCAATCCGGCGTCCTGCGGTTGCCGCAAAAGATCCGCCTCGATGCGGCGGAGCCGTTCCTCGGGATCCAGCTTGGCCTGGCTGCAGGCGGCCAGGTGCTCCAGGGCGTCAGGATGGCCGGGCTCGATGGCAAGCGCCTGTTGGCTCAGCGCGCTGGCCTCGTCGGTGCGCCCTTGGCCAATCAGCACCGCGCTCAGGTTGACCAGCAGTGAAACCCGGTCCGGTACCAGGACCAGTGCCTGGCGGTACAGCTGCTCAGCTGCCTGCAAACGGTGATTGCGGTGATGCTCAATAGCCTGTTCGAACAGCCCCCGGGCCTGTTCCATCGGGTTCATGATGTCTCGATCTCCAGTGACTGCAGATGATCCAGGTGCCGCCGGAGTATGCGCCAAGTCCAACGGCGACCCAAAAAACTACGGCCCCGTGAGGGGCCGTAGTAAACAGACATCAGCTGTCTGGATGGATCAGAAGCGCTGCTGGTACTTCATGTACATGAAGCGACCCATGTCATGACCGCCGTAGAACGCGTAGTTCGAGTTCGGCTGCGAGAAGTAGATCGGCGGTTCCTTGCCGAGCACGTTGTTCGCACCGACCGAGACGGTGGCATTCCACGGAGCATTCCAGCGCACCTGCAGGTCGTTGAACGTGACCGAGCCGACGCGGTTCTGCGGAACGATGTTGCCCTGGGTGTCCGGAGCCTGGTAGTCCGGATTCGTGCAGAGCTGGGTGTAGTAGCAGCCTTCCTTCGAACCGGAGTTGTAGCGCATGGCCCAGGTGGCACCGAAGTCACCGTAGGTCCAGCTCAGGTTGAAGTTCGAACGGATACGGAATTCCGAGCCGAAACCGACCTGCGGCGAGACAGGTGCGTCTGCGTCGTTGGTGGCCTTGTAGTCGTAGCTCGAGAAGTACGTGCTGTCCCACTGGGCCGAGAACGCGCCGAGGGAGTTGGTATCCCAGCGGTAGCCGACGCCGAAGTCAAAGCCTTCAACTTCCGAGTAGCCGGCGTTGCGCAGGCCAAAGGACAGCTCGTTGACGATGCCGTTGGACGGATCACGTTCAAACTGCCCGCAGCGCGACTCGATCAGCGAGATGTAGCAGTCCGAAAGGATCGCGTTCGGAGTGTCGCTGACCATGGTGTCGTCAATGCGGATCTTCCACCAGTCCAGGGTGAAGTCCAGGCCCTGGACGTAGCTCGGGCTGTAGACCAGGCCTGCGGTCCAGGAACGCGAGCGCTCTGGCTGCAGCAGCGGATTGGAGCCGCTGTTGAACGGAACCGGGGTCTGGTCCGCCGGACCATCGGTCGGCACGAAGCCCTGCTTCAGCTGACGGTAGTCGGCTGCAACGTCCTGCAGGCAGCGCGAGGTGCCGCGGGCGTCACCATAAACCGAGTCACACGGATCGCGGAAGTTGGTGGTGAAGGTCTGCGAGCCGCCGCCGTACAGGTTGCTGATGGAGGGGGCGCGGAAGCCCTGGGCCCAGGTGGCGCGGACCAGCAGGTCGTCGATCGGCTTCCACTTCACGCCGAACTTGCTGTTGACGGTGTCACCGAAGGTGTCGTAGTCGGAGTAGCGGCTGGCCACGTTGATGCCCAGCTCCTGGGCACCGGTCACGCCGGACAGCAGCGGGACGTCGAACTCCAGGAAGAACTCGTCAACCTTGTAGTCACCACCGGTCGGGCCAGCGGCCAGGCCGGAGGCAACGCCGGACTGCAGCAGGGCGTCAGGCGTGTAGGAGCCCTTTTCCTTGCGGTACTCGTAGCCTGCGGCGTAGCTCAGGTCGCCGGCCGGCAGCGCGAAGAGGTTGCCGCTGATGTTGGCGAAGTAGCTGTGGGTGGTGGTCGAGCCGAGGTCGTGGAAAGTCGGGAAGAACAGGTTCTGGATGGCCGGATCGTCCAGCGAGTTCGCCACTGCGCCGGTACCGCCGCCTGCAAACGGGTTCCACGGCACGCAGCCGGAGATGATCTCGTCGATCGCGTTCCCGTCGGTGTCGAAGCCCGTCCCCTGGGTACCGCAAACGAGCTGACCCTGGCCATTCATGAACGAGGGGCCCACAGCATTTGCAACCGCCCCGGTGTGGAAGTCACCACGGCTGCTGACGGCCAGGTCGGTGTCGGAGTACATGTTGCCGACCTGCCAGTCGATATAGCGGTCGCCGAACTCGAACGAGCCCTCAAGCGCGGCGCTGAAGCGCCACACGGAGATTTCGCTGTTGGTCGAACGCGGCACTTCCCAGCCGCGGCGGCGCCAGTCGATGTCCTGATCACCCAGCGGGTTGAAGTAGCTGCCGTTGAGGGCTTGCTGCACCAGCTCGCCCGTTACGGGGTTTTCGACCCACCTGGTGCTTGAGCCGGCCATCGGAATGCCGAACGCAGCCGACTGCAGCGGGTAGCCGGCAATCTGACGCTCGGACCTGCGGTTCTGGTAGCTCGCGTCGGCTACCAGCTGCACGCGATCCGTGATGTCGTACGCACCGCTGACGAACAGCGAGCGCGCCTCGAGCGGGTTCAGCGCGTGCATCTGATCAGCGGAGTTGTTGGTGTCATCGCTGGTCTGGGGATGGAAGTTGTCCAGACCTATGGCGTTGCCGCCACGGTCCGGGGCCAACCATGCGTCGTCGGCTGGACTCCAGAAGTTGCCCCACTGGCCGACGGTGGTCAGGCTGCTCGCGGGAAAACCCGGGCGGCTGTCGGCGGTGTAGTAGCGGTCGCGGGCCCAGACTTCCTCTTCCTCGCGGTACTCGGCGCCGACGGTGATGTAGCCGCGGTCGCTGCTGACGCCGAACACGCCGTCGATACGGGTCTTGGCGCCGTCACCATCGGAGAACTGGCCGTGGTAGACGCTGCTTTCGACGCCTTCGAAGTTGCGACGGGTGATGATGTTGATCACGCCGGCGATCGCATCGGAACCGTAGATCGAGGAGGCACCGTCCTTCAGGATGTCGATGCGCTCGACCATGATGCTCGGGATGGCGGAGATGTCCTGGTAACCACTGGTGGTGATCGGCAGGCGGCGGCCGTTGACCAGCACCAGGGTGCGGTTCGCGCCCAGGCTGCGCAGGTCGATGTACTGGCCACCAACGTTCTCACCGGAGGACAGCGGCTGCGAGCGGCTGATCGGCGGTGAGCCGGCAGCAGTCATGTTCTGCAGGACGTCGCCGATCGAGGCGAAGCCCTGCTGCTCGATATCCTGGCGGCTGATGGTGAAGACCGGCTGTGCGGTCTCGATGTCGGCCTGGCGGATGCGCGAACCTGTGACCTCGATGCGGTCCAGGGTGGTTGCTTCCGTACCGGAATCCTGGGCGAATGCAACGCCCGTGCCGGTGACGGCGGTTGCGCCGGCAACGAGCGCGAAAGTAATCGCGTCGCGCAGCTTGGTGGTCTTCAAAGTCATCTCTCTCTCTCCAAGTGTGTCTTGGGTAATCCCATGGGAACCCCACCGATGACATCAACACAGATGCCAAAGTCGGCAAGGCCGAGGCCGATAGTAGCCCCCATTGGAGAGAAATTAAAGTGTCGTTAACAAATCGTGCGGTTTTCGGTAAACCGCCACGGCACAGCAGGAGATTTCAGAGGTCCTGCTCGTAGCGGACGTAGGGAATGGTGCCCTCGTCCTCGCCGTTCTCGCCGCGCGGCGAGAAGGGGTTCTTGCCCCGGGTGATCACGTTTTCGGCGCCGACGGTGAGCTGGCCGCTCCACGGAGTACGCCAGGTCAGGCCAAGGCCAACGCCTTCGAAGCGCTCACGGCCCGGGGTGTCGATCACCTGGCCGATGACGCTGGCACCGAAGTTGCCGTAGCCACCGCCCACGCTCAGGCTCTTGCTGTCCCAGCGGTCGGTCAGGCCAACGGGGGCCTGGGCATAGGGGATCAGGCGTGCCTTGGCCACGGTGCCGGCAATGGACACAAAGCCCTGGTCGCTGATGTTCTTCTGGGCGAACACAGTGAGGTCGTTGCCATCCACCTGGCCCGCCGCGCCGCGGCCGCCCGGAGCCAGCCATGCGGGCAAGGTGCCCTGAGTGTCACCCACGGTGATGCCAACCTGGCTGGAGCTGGTGTTGAACGAGGCGGTTGCGGTGCTGCGCTGGCCGGCAGGCGCGTCATCGTCAAGCGATGCGAGCGAGCAGTTGTGGGCCAGGTTGCCAAGCTGGGCGGCCAGGCCGCCCTGGTGATTGCACAGCAGGGCCAGCGAATCGCCGGATTCCAGTCCGAACATGGTGTCCAGGCTGTTGCCGCCAAAGCGCCAGCGGGTGCCGGCCTTGGCGCCGTCATCGGTGGGTTCAAGCACCAGCAGGGCTTCGATCTGGCCGCTGTTGTTCCACACCGGCAGAACCGCCTGGTCGCCTGCGTTCCTGCCCTGGGCGTGCGCGCCCGCTGCTGCGCCAAGGGCGAGCAGGGCGGAAAGCACGAGCTTGGCAGGGCGCAGTGTCATCGTGAACAGTCGACCCTTTGACGGAGTCGGAAGTTCCTTGGCGAGGGCCTCCGACTTTATCGTGTTTATGTTTCTTTAACAATCCCCGAGCACTGCCCGGAACGTCATTGCAGCCGCTCCGGGCCTTCCATTGATGCCCGCGCGTCCGTGAACAAAGCGTCAATATCCGCCGGTTCGAACCGGTATGTCTGGGCGCAGAACTCACAGCGGACGCTGGCATGGCCGTCGATCACTGCCGCCTGTGCTTCGGCTTCGCCCAGCGACTGCAGCATGCCGGACACTCGTTCGTATGAGCAGGAGCAGCCGAAGCGCAGCGCTCGCTCGCCCATCAGCTCGGGTGCTTCCTCGTGGAACAGGCGGTGCAGCAGGGTGTCATTGTCCCAAGCCAGCAGTTCCGCCGGGGACAGGGTTTCGAGCAGGGCGCTGGCGCGATTGAAGCCGTCGGCATCGCCATCCGAGCCGGGCAGCTGCTGCAGCATCAAACCTGCGGCCGCCTGACCATCGGCAGCCAGCAGGATCCGGGTAGGGAGCTGCTCGGACTGGCGGAAATACGATTCGAACGCCGCGGACAGGGTGGGTTGCGACAGCTCGACCAGGCCCTGGTAGCGGGTGGGCTCGCGCGAGCCGATGCCAGGGCCTTCAATCGTGATGGCCAGCGTAGCGCCGCTCGCGGCGTCGCGCAGATCGTCCGGCAGCGGCTGTTTGGAGTCGGCCACGCGCAGGATGCCGCGCAGGGTGCCCGCAGAGGTGCATTCGGCAAACAGGGTGCGGATCTGCTGGCGGCCGCTGAGCTGTACCGACAGCCGGCCATCGATTTTGGCGTGGGCGGTGAACAGCGCCGAGGCCGCCACCGCCTGGCCCAGCAGGGCACTGGCACCAGGCAGGTGCTCATCGTGGGATCGGATGGTGGCCCAGGTATCGCGCAGGTGTACGCGCACGCCGCGTACATCGGCCTGCGGCAGGAGGAATCGGGTGAGGCGGTCGCTATCGGCGGCGGCTGTATTCATATCTATATGGTGTGTGCGGGCAGGTGGCTGGCAAGTGACGATGGCCATTCCATAATGGAGGCCATGAATGCCGGACGGATGAAGATGGGGCCAGGTGAGGTGATGCACAAGCCGGGAGGACGGGAGTGAGGGCGCGTCGGCGTGGACGCCGCTGGCTGCGGTGGCTGGTGCTGGCCCCGCTGGCGCTTGCCCTCTTCAGCGTGCTGCAGGTGCTGGTGCTGCGGTTCGTCGATCCGCCGGTATCGATGGTGATGGTGGAGCATCAGGTGCAGGCCTGGGTGGACGGCAACCGCGATTTCCGCCTGCGCCGTGAGTGGCGCAATCTCGAAGGGATAGCACCGGCACTGCCGCTGGCGATGATTGCGGCCGAGGACCAGAACTTCGCGGCCCATCGCGGCTTTGATCTGGACGCGATCGAGCGGGCGCGCGAGGAGCGTGCCCGCGGCGGGCGCCTGCGCGGGGCCAGCACCATCAGCCAGCAGACCGCAAAGAACGTTTTCCTGTGGAGTGGGCGCAGCTGGGTGCGCAAGGGGCTGGAGGCCTGGTACACGGTGCTGATGGAATTGCTGTGGCCCAAGCAGCGGATCCTGGAGATGTACGTGAACGTGGCGGAATTCGGCGACGGCGTCTATGGCGCCCAGGCCGCGGCGCGTGAGTTCTTCGGCAAGGACGCTGATGCGCTTTCGAGCGCGGAAGCCGCCCGTCTGGCTGCCGTCCTGCCCAACCCGGGGCGTTACAGTGCGGCCAGCCCGGGCCCCTACGTGCAGCGGCGTACCGGCCAGATCCAGCGGCAGATGGGTCAGATCGGTGGCGAGGCCTATCTCGAACAGCTGCGCTGAGCGGGCCACGGCGACGCATCGTGCCGGGCCTGCAGCGGCGGGTTTAGGATGGCGGCATGACCAAGAACCTGTTGACGATGGTGGTGGCGGCCTGGAACGAGGCCGAGGCGCTGCCCCAGCTGCATCCGCGTATTGCTGCGATGCTGGATGTGCTGCTGCGCGAACATGGCGTGCACGGTCGGGTGCTGTACGTGGACGATGGCAGCAGCGATGGCACCTGGAAGGTGCTGCAGGGCATTGCATCCGGTGACCGACGCGTATCGCTGCTGCGGTTGTCGCGCAATTTCGGCAAGGAGGCGGCGCTGACCGCCGGGCTGGACCTGGTGGAAGAGGGCGCGGCGCTGATCCTGGATGCCGATGGCCAGGATCCGCCGGAAATGGCGCCCGAGTTCGTCGCCCGCTGGCAGGAAGGCTATGACGACGTCTACGGCACCCGCACCGTGCGCGAGGGCGAAGGCTGGTTCAAACGCGCCTCCGCGCACGGCTTCTACCGGGTGATGCAGCGGCTGTCGAAGACGCCGATCCCGGTGGATACCGGCGATTTCCGCTTGCTGTCACCGCGCGCCTTGGCGGCGCTGCGGCAGCTGCGCGAGCGGCACCGCTTCATGAAGGGGCTGTTTGGCTGGGTGGGCTTCAACAGCATCGCCGTTCCCTATGAGCGCCAGTCGCGATCGGCAGGGCGCAGCAAATACAGCGTCTGGCGGCTGTGGAACTTCGCCTTGGAGGGGTTGACCAGCTTCTCCACGGCGCCGCTGCGGGCGGCCACGTATGTGGGACTGGTTACTGCACTGGTGGCCTTCGGCTACGGGGTGTGGATCATTTTCAAAGCGCTGCTCCACGGGGATGCGGTGGCCGGCTGGCCGACGATGATGGCAGTGATCCTGTTTCTTGGCGGAACCCAGCTGATCGCCCTGGGGATGATCGGCGAGTACCTGGGCAGGCTGTACCTGGAGTCCAAGCAGCGGCCCCTGTATCTGGTTGATGCATGGCTTCCCGCGGAACGGGTACAGTGGGGCGCAACCCAGTCAACCGGAGGAGTGCACGATGCGAACGGTCAGGCATCTGCTGGAGGTGAAGGGGCATGAAGTGTTTGCCATCGATCCCGACGCGGCGGTTATCGATGCGATCAGGCTCATGGCGCAGAAGCGGGTCGGCTCCTTGCTGGTAATGCGTGCAGGCGCCCTGGAAGGGATGCTTTCGGAGCGTGACTACGCACGCAAGGTGGTGCTGGAAGGCCTGTCATCCAAAACCACGCCGGTGCGGGAAATCATGACCCGCGAAGTGACCACGGTGGGTCTGGATGACCACGTGCCGCACTGCATGGAAATCGTGACCCGCCAGCGTATCCGCCACCTGCCGGTGGTCGATGCGGGCGGTACGGTGCTGGGTCTGGTGTCGATCGGCGATCTGGTCAAGGCGGTGATCGAGGATCAGCAGATCGAGCTGGAGCAGCTGCACAGCTACATCTCCGGCTGATCGCGGATCGCCGGGCCTGTACGGCCGGTTATTCCGCGTATTCGCCGCCGCAGCCGGCGTCTTCGCCCGGGCCCAGTTCCAGCGTGGCCAGCAGGGCGGCGGGCGGGGCGATGCTGGTCAGGGCCAGGGCGATCGCACCGCGTATGCCCAGACGCCCCATGTCGGGGCGGAAGCCCGGGTCGGCGAACGTGCCATCGATGACCAGCGGCGAGCGCAGACTGAGCAGGCTGCGGTCCTTGGGCCGCGGACGCAGCTCCAAGTCCAGCGTTTCTTCGCCCAGGTCGATGCTGCCGTCGCCCACGATCAGCGTATCGGTGGTGTCGAAAGCCAGTGCCCGGGCCTGCATGACGCCATCCTGCACCGCGAAATCGGCGAACGCGCAGCGCACCGGCACCAGGCGATCGCCAGTGATGAGGAAGCGCAAGGCTTCGAAGATGTCGATCCCTGCCAGCTCCAGGACCAGGTTGCTGATCTGGCCGCTGCCCATGCCCAGCGCTACGTCGCCGTCGGCACTGCCAAGCATGCGGGCCACCGAGTTGCCGGTGCCGGTGAGCGACACCTCCCCGCCGATGGATCCCAGCGCGTCACGGGCAATTTCCGGGGTCGGGAACAGCTGCTCCAGCTCCATGCCGCTGACGCTCGCATCCAACCGGGTCTGGATGGTTTCCCCGCGCGCATCCATGCGGATGCCGGAATCGATCCTGCCGCCGGCCATGCCAAAGGCGAGCGGCTGCAGGGTGAGCAAGCCGTCTGCCAGGACGAGGTGCGCGTCCATCTCGTCCAATGGCAACACGGGGGATTCAATGCGGCTGGCGCGCAGACGCACGTCGGCGTCCATTGCCCGCAGCTTGTCCAGTTCATAGGGGGTATCCGGCAATACCTTGCCAGCGGCCGCGCGCTGCTCCGCGCGGGCCTGGAGCTCGGGATTGGTGGTGTCGTCCGGACCGGTGTCCGGGGCCGCGCCGACCAGTCCGGCCAGGTCATCGAAATCAAGCATCTCCGACACCAGGTCCGCCGAGAAATGCGGACGGTCTCCGCCCACCGTGACGGCGACTTCGCCGGCCAGGTCACTGTCGCCTACCGCACCGGTGAAGTCGCGATAGGTCCAGGTGTTTGCATCGCGGCCAAAGCGGCCATCCAGGGTGTAGGGCGGGGTGTCGGGCAGGGCGACGCCGAGCAGCGGATACAGATCGGCCAGGTTGGCGCCCGACAGCGCCATCTGCAGATCGAAGCGCTGCAGCTGGAAAGGATTGAACAACACGCCGCGGGCATGGGCCCGGGTGCGGCCGGCTTCGGCCTCCAGATCGATCCCGTAACCGGGCTGTGTCTCCTGCTGCTGCAGATCCAGCAGCGAGGCAATGCGCCCTTCGAGGCTGAACTCGTTGCCCCGCCACTGGCCGCTGCCTGCGACCGCTACCGGCGGGGCGGTCTCGGCGCGCGCCGACTCCTGGCTTTCCAGGGACACCTCGATGCGGGTGTCATCGGCGGGGTGCAGGAACAGCAGCTCGCCGCCTTCGATCCACAGCCTTTCGATGCGGGCCGGTGTGCCATCCCCCGACGAGTCAAACAAATCCCAATTGCCGCCTTCCGGGCCCAGTTCCAGACGCAGCCGCGGGTTGACCAGTTCAATCGCGGGGATTCGAGTCTGGCGCCGCAGCAGCGAGGGCAGGTGCAGGCGGATCAGGGCGCGATCGGCGCGGGCCATCTCCGGTTCGGCTGACCATTCCGCATTGCCCAGCCGCAGGGCGCCGGCGCTGATTGTGACCGTGCTGCCGACATCCACATCCAGATCGCCGCCAATATCGAAGCTGCGGCCGGTGCGCGCCTCCACCGCGCGCTCAAGCGGACCCTTGAACCAGTTCCAATCCCACACCAGCGCCAGTACCACCAACGCTATCGCGACCGCGGCGAGCGCGCTGCGCCAAGGGTGGCGGGTGATGGCGGCAAGGGCCGCCTGCTGCCGGTGGCGGGAGGGTGCGGGCATGGCGGACTCGGTGTGGAAACGCCACCACCATCCGCGCGGGCCGGTATAACCGGAGTGAATGTGTTGTCGGCGGTTCAGCGCCGCCGGGCGTTATCCGGCGGGTTCGCAGGCCAGGTTGCGCTCGCCGTTGGACTGGCTCAGCTCGACGAAATCGCCATCGATGATGAAGCGCAGTCCCACGTCGGACCAGGTGCGCGGCTGGCTGCCAGCCATCTCACCCAGCCGGATGATGCGCCCGTCGCTGAGTGAGAGGCGGGCTACGCGTCCGTCGCGGACCAGTTCCACCTGGTTGCCTTCCGCGCAGGCGTAGCTGGCTACGATGTCGCCATCCGCGGCCAGCGCGGCTTCCCGGGCGGGATTCGGGGCAGGCTCCACTGAAGCGGCGGGCGGGGGCGTCTGTTCCTGGCAGGCGGCCAGCAGCAGGCAGGCGGGAATCAGCAGGCGGAAGGCGTTCATGGGGTCCACATTCATGCAGTGCGATGAAGTCCGATCATACTGCGCCGCTTCATTACGGCGCGGGTTTATAGCGGTGTTGCCACCTGCGCCATTACAGCCACGTAGTGGCAAAGGCTGCCGCCAATGCAGAACAGGTGCCAGATCGCGTGGGAGTAGGGGATGGACTCGCGGTGGTAGAACACCGTGCCCAGGGTGTAGAACAGCCCGCCGGCGACCATCCAGCCCAGGGTCCAGCCGTCCAGCGCTTCCATCACCGGCTTGATCGCCACCAGCACCATCCAGCCCATGGCCACGTAGATCAGGGTGGACAGGCGCTTGAAGCGTCCGGTGAAAAACAGCTTGAACACCACTCCGGCCAGGGCCAGCGTCCAGATGGTTGCAAACAGCCCCCAGCCCCACGGTCCGCGCAGCCCGATCAGGGTGAAGGGGGTATAGGTGCCGGCGATCAGCAGGTAGATCGCGCAGTGGTCAAACACCTTCAGCCGCCGCTTGAGTACCGGCTGCCGGAACGAGTGGTAGAGCGTGGAGGCCAGGTAGAGCAGCAGCAGGCTGGCGGAAAAAACGATGGCCGCGCCCAGTTGCCAGCCATCGCCGTGGATTGCGGCGAGGCTGATCAGCACAGTGCCGGCGATCAGGGCCGCCGTAGCGGCGATGCCATGGGTCAGTGCGCTGGCGAACTCCTCACGCTGCTGACGTGGGGACATGGAGGCGGTGATCATCGTCGGACCTGCGATCATTCCGCGGGGACGTGGGCGTGTTCGCGGGTGGCGTCGAAGCTGATGTCCGGCCAGCGCTCCTGGGCCAGCTGCAGGTTGACCCGTGAGGGTGCCAGATAGACCAGCTCGCCGGCTGCATCGATGCCCAGGTTGACGGCGTTCCTGTCGCGGAACTCCTCCAGCTTGCGCTCGTCGTCGCAGTGCACCCAGCGGGTGGTCACCACGCCGACCTGTTCAAAGATCGCGTCCACGCCGTACTCGGCCTTGAGCCGGTAGGCGGCCACGTCGAACTGCAGCACGCCCACCGCGCCCAGGATCAGGTCGTTGCCCATCAGCGGGCGGAAGAACTGGGTGGCGCCTTCTTCCGACAGCTGGGCCAGGCCCTTTTGCAGCTGCTTGAGCCGAAGCGGATCACGCAGTCGGGCGCGGCGGAACAGTTCCGGCGCGAAGCTGGGAATGCCGGTGAACGACAGCGCCTCGCCTTCGGTAAAGGTGTCGCCGATCGAGATGGTGCCGTGGTTGTGGATGCCGATCACATCGCCCGGATAGGCTTCGGCGGCGATCTCGCGGTCGCTGGCCATGAAGGTCAGCGCGTTGGCCAGCTTCATGTCCTTGCCGCTGCGCACGTGGAACGTCTTCATCCCGGCGTGGAAGCGGCCCGAACACACGCGCATGAACGCAACCCGGTCGCGGTGTTGCGGATCCATGTTGGCCTGGATCTTGAACACGAAGCCGGTGAGCTGGTTTTCCGACGGCTCCACCTCGCGGCCGGTGGTGGGGCGGGGCTGCGGCGACGGGGCATGGCGGACGAAGAAGTCCAGCAGCGGCTGCACGCCGAAGTTGTTCACCGCCGAACCGAAAAACACCGGCGTCTGGCGGGCGGCCCGGTATTCCTCCAGATCGAAGGAATGGCTGGCGCCCTGCACCAGCTCCAGCTCGTCGCGCAGCTCGGCCAGCGCCTGGGCGCCGATCCGTTTCTCCAGCTCCGGGTCATCGATCGAAGGCAGGATGGTGGAGTCCTGGCGGGTGAACTTGCGCCCGCTTTCGTACAGGTGCACTTCGCCGCTGAGCAGGTGCACCACGCCCTTGAGGCGCGTGCCCATGCCGATCGGCCAGGTCACCGGGGCACACTGGATCCCCAGCACATCTTCCACTTCGTCCAGCAGCTCGATCGGCTCGCGGCCTTCGCGGTCGAGCTTGTTGATGAAGGTCATGATCGGCGTGTCGCGCATGCGGCACACCTCCATCAGCTTGATGGTGCGCTCCTCCACGCCGCGGGCCACGTCGATCACCATCAGCGCCGAATCCACCGCCGTGAGAACGCGGTAGGTGTCCTCGCCGAAGTCGGCGTGGCCGGGGGTATCGAGCAGGTTGACCACGTGGTCCTGGTAGGGGAACTGCATGACCGAGCTGGTCACCGAAATGCCGCGCTCCTGCTCCAGCTTCATCCAGTCGCTGGTGGCGTGGCGGGCCGCCTTGCGCCCCTTGACCGCCCCGGCCATCTGGATCGCGCCGCCGAACAGCAGCAGCTTTTCGGTCAGGGTGGTCTTGCCGGCGTCGGGGTGCGAAATGATCGCGAATGTGCGGCGGCGTTGCGCCTGTTTGGAGACTTCGGACATGGGGTCGGCGCGCCCGCGCCTGGATACAGAAAGGAAGGGCGCGATTATAGACGTTCGCGAATTGTGATCCGGGTCATTGTCCTGCCTATCAAGACGGGCGGTCCGTAGCCGCTAATGTTTACAGGTGGTGGGCGTCACCCCCCGTGACATTTGGAGAAACAAACGGTGCGGATAGTCATCATTGGTTCGGATCCGGCTGCGGCGACGGGGTTGAAGCAGTCGCTCGCCGAGTTCGGCCTGGCTTGGAGCGTGGACACCATTGCAGCCCCAGGTGTGGCTGGCGTCTTCCCGGACGTGGACGTGCTGGTGAGTGGCCTGGCACCTGATGCGGGTTGGAGGCGCGATCTGGCCACGCTACGCCAGCGCTATCCGGAGGCAGTACGCGTCCTGCTGCTGGAGCAGGGACAGGAAGCAGGAGGGATGGACCTGTTGGAGGGCGCCCACCGGGTGCTGCGGAAGCCGTTGGACGCCAACGAGCTGATCGATGCTGTGGAAGGCATCAGTGAACTGCGCGAACTGCTGGACAACAAGCAAATCAAACAGTACGTGGGTTCCGTGGATTCGTTGCCTGCGGCCCCGCGCATGTACTTCCAGTTGGCACGGTTGATGCGAGATCCGGACGTGGCATTGACCCGGATCGCCGACGAGCTGTCGCAGGATCCGGCGTTGGCCGCGCGCGTGCTCAGACTGTGCAACTCCGCCTATTTCTCGGCAGGGCGCGAAATTATCGACATCCGTTCGGCGGTGACCCGTCTTGGGCTGCAGACCGTGCACCAGGTGGTGCTGGCCACCGAGGCGTTTGGGAGTGCCGGGGGCCTGTCAGCGGTTGAGCGGGAGGCAATGCAAGAGCGCGCATTGCGCACTTCTCGCCTGGCGGCCCGGCTGCTGGCAGGTCCCAGTGCAGAGCTGGCCGCCACGGCCGGGTTGCTGGCCGAGATCGGGCGCCTGCTACCACCGCCGGAGGAGGGCGCCGCAGCACCGGAATATCCGGCCGCGGGAGCGTATCTGCTGGGCCTGTGGGGCCTGCCGATGCCGATCGTCGAAGCGGTGGCTTTCCATCGGGAGCCGCGGCGCCTGCGCGCGGCGGGGTTCTGGGTAGCCGGGGCAGTGCACGTTGCAGCGGCTCTGGTCTCGGATGAGTCGGTGGACGAGGCTTACCTGCAGTCCGTGGGCGTGCGCGATCGACTGCCGCAATGGAAGGCAATGCTGGAGCAGGACGCGCCCAGATCCGTGGCTTAGCTGCGGTCCTGCCGGGACTGGCCGCGGTTATTCCGCGCCGGAGCCGAGGTCGTGGAATCGCAGGACGCCACCGGGCCCGAACATGCGGAACGGGATGGATTCCAGGCGCATGCCACGGTTGACCTGGACCACGAAGTGCAGGTGCGGGCCGGCGCTGAAACCGGTATTGCCGGACAGGCCCAGGCGCTGGCCGCGGCGGACCCGCTGCCCGGGGCGTACGAAGACGCCATTGGCATCCAGGTGCGCATACAGGGCCATGGTGCCGTCCTCGTGGAGGATGCGTACCTGGTTGGCGAGTCCTTCCAAGTGCGGATCCAGGGTGGTGGCGGAGAAACCCGACTCGACCTGCATCACCGTGCCGTCGCGCGCTGCCAGCACCGGAACGCCTACCGGCGTGGCGAAATCCACTGCGTGCCGGTTGCCGGCGTCTGCGTGGCTGAATCCGCCGCCCCAGCCCTGGGTGATGCGCAGCGGCACGCTGGCCAGGGGCCAGGCATATTCCACGTCCCGGGGACGGGTGCTGGGATGACCGGGCACCGCTTCCAGCCGGAAGCGCGCGCCCGCGGCACCGGCCGCTCCGATCCGCGACACCAGGACCCGCCCGTACGCCGGCACCGTCGCCCGGGCGGGCAGGGCGGGGTGTGCCATGGAGGGATGGCCGTCGCCATGCAGCATCACCTCGATCGGTCCGGCCAGCAGGTTCTCGGCCCAGGCCAGCAGGCCGCCTTCAGCGGACTCCAGATGCAGGCGTGCGATGCGGGACGGCTCCTGCCCACGTATCTCCTGGGCGGTTGCACCGGCCGCAACCAGCAATAACAGAAGGCCGGTTGCGCAGGCCCGGACGATGGCGTGGCAGGACATGGGTCAGTGCAGGCAGGCGTGGTCCAGGTCCAGGGCCTGGACCACGTGGCCCAGGTCGAAAGCGCTGACCGAACGGTCATCGTGGACCGCATACATCACCCCGGCGGGAAACCGCGCCGTCGGCGCAAGATGCAGGGCGATGCCGTCCGTATTGGCGGTGATCCGGCCGCGGAAACTGCCGCGATGGTCCAGGTTGACGCGGTCATGGACGTGGAACAGGGAGTGCGGCACCAGTTGATCCACCGCGATCCAATAGCCCTCGTCCGGGCTGCAGTCCCACAGCACCACGCCTTCGGCTTCACCGGCGAAGCTGCCCGGCATGCTCCTGCCGGTGTAGCGGCCGTCCAGGGTGTATTCGCGCAGGGTGGAGACATGGCGCCGGTCCTCATCGGCCACCAGCAACCGGTCATGGGCCGGATCGCCCCAGAGTGATTCAACAATGCGCAGCGCGCCGGCCTGGCTGGTGTCACCGAACGAACCCAGGTAGGAGGCGTCGATACCGCCGCCGTCGGCCAGCTGCAGGCGGAAGCGGCGCACGCGCTGGTCCAGTTCGTGCAGCGGCGGCACCTCGCTGAAGTCTTTGCCGTACATGAAGCTGTCGGTCACATAGACCTCCAGTTCGCCCGGCGCGGTTTCATGCAGCCAGATCCCGTATGGGCTGCTCAAAATGTCCTCACCGAAGCTGCCCGCTGGCTCGAGGCCTGGCAGGGACAGCACCTGCACCCGCGGCGCATCGCGTTCGGTGACAAACACCAGGTCGGCGTAGACGATGATGCCGTTGGGCCGGTTGAACTGTCCCGGTGCGCTGCCCTTGCCGCCGGCTTCCCGCAGGCGTTCGCCAGTGGCGCCGTCGTACACCGCCAGGCGATGGCTGGACTTGGCGGTGGCGATCACCAGCACCTGGCCGTCCGGGGCGGTCCACGTAGCCAGTGAGTCCAGCTCGTCATCCGGCGAAGCTGCGCTGACAAAGCTCTCCGTCACCTCAACGCTAACCGCCGCATGGCCGCTGACCGGGTGGGCCGAGGCGCGATTGGAGGGCTCGGGGAGGGTGGCGCAGGATGCGGCGAAGGCGCTGGCCAGCAGCGCGAGCAGGATGCGGGGGTTCGTCATTGCCGGATTATGGCGAAGCCCCGCTGGTTTCGGAATGGCTTCGACATCCGGCGTAGTTCATCGCTCTATCGCGATGAAGGGATTGACAGATTGGCTCGTGCCCGGCAGGATGCCTGCATCCATCGAGACCGGCGGAGGGACAGGCCCTTTGATGCCGGGGCAACCACCTTGCGGGGCGCCGTGCGCACCAAGGGGAAAGGTGCCAAGTCCTGCGGGGACCTGTTGCGTCCACCGGAAGATGGCTGTCGAGGGCAGCGCGCGTGACCGCGCCAGTGGCGACATCCTTCCCGGCTTCCCGCATGCATCGATGGCCTCTTTCCCTCCGAGGCGGATGCGTCATGAGCCTGTTCGAAACTGCGGTTGCTGTTCCCAATATTCCATTCACATCACCCGGCACGGCTGCCGGTGCGCCCGTTCCAGCGGCGCGCGGCGAGCTGACAGTGGAGCTGCAGATGCGGCACGCGGGCCGCCGCCGGCTGACCGTGGCTTGGGAGAGCCAGGGGCCGGTGGATGCGCCGGTGGTGCTGGTGGCTGGCGGCATTTCCGCCCATCGCCACGTGGCCGCCAGCGCCGCCTTCCCCGAACGCGGCTGGCTGGACGGCCTGGTTGGAGCGGATCGCGCGCTGGATCCGGCGCGCCGCCGGATCCTCGCGTTTGATTTCGTTGGCGCCGACGGCCAGCTGGACGCGCCGATCGACACGGCCGACCAGGCAGACGCCGCCGCTGCGCTGCTTGCCGGGCTGGGGGTTGAGCGTGTGCAAGCCTTCGTCGGCTACTCCTACGGGGCGCTGGTGGGGCTGCAGTTCGCTGCGCGGCACGCGGACCGGTTACAGCAGCTGGTGGCGGTGAGCGGCGCCCATCGCGCCCACCCCTATGCCGCGGCGTGGCGCGCGCTGCAGCGCCGAGCGGTGGGGCTGGGTGAGCTGCAGTGTTCGGATGCGCACGGGCTGGGGCTGGCGCGCCAGTTCGCGATGCTGAGCTACCGCACCCCGGAAGAATTCGCCGAGCGCTTCGATGCCCCGCCGGAGATCATCAATGGCCGGGTGCGGGTGGCCGCGGAAGACTATCTGGATGCCGCCGGCGCCCGCTTCGTGTCGCGCACGTCGGTGACGGCATGGCTGCGCCTGTCCGAATCAATCGATCTGCACCGTGTGGACCCGTCGGCCATCACGGTGCCGACCACCGTGGTGGCGGTGGAGGGAGACTGGCTGGCACCGCTGGAAGATTCGGTGGCGCTGGTGGAGGGCCTGGCGGTGCCTGGACGGCTGCGCATATTGCGCTCGTCCTACGGGCACGACGCGTTCCTGAAGGAGCATGCAAGGGTTGATGCGATCCTGCGCGCAGCGCTGTCCGCACAGGAGGGCGCCGCATGAGCCGCGTTGATCACGATGCTGCCGCTCGGCCCGCCGTCCAGGCTCCTGCCACCTGTGCGGTACGGGCGGGGATCGACTGTGATCCGGGCTGGGGCGCGGTGGTCCCGCTGGCGCGGACGGGCCGCGGCAGGCGCCATCCGGCCCCGGCGCCGCGGCTGGCATTGCTTGGTACGGGAACCGTGGGCGCTGCGTTTGTTGCCCGCTGGGACCGGCTGCGACACCAGGGCGTCCCGTTGCCGGACATCGCCTGGCTGTGCAATTCGCGCGCGCTGGTTCCAGGTGGTGAGGATCCGCTGCAGGCGCTGGAAGACATCCGGGCCGCGCCTGCGGGTACGGGAGGATGGGCGCCGTGGGTGGAGGCGGAAAGCCTGCGGCCGGGCGACGTGATGGTGGATGCCACCGCCAGTGATGTCGTCGCCGGCTGGCATGCCGAATGGCTGGCGCGTGGCGTGCACGTGGTTACGGCCAACAAGCTGGGCGCAGGGGCGGACCTGGCCCGGGCGCAGGCAATTGCTGCCGCCCGCAGCGGCTATGGGGCCGCCTACGGGGACAGCGCCACGGTTGGCGCGGGGCTGCCGATGCTGCGGTCCATCCGCGAACTGGCGGCCGGGGGCGACCGGATCCACGCCGTGGAAGGCGTGCTGTCGGGGTCGTTGGCCTGGCTGTTTGACCGCTACGACGGTACGGGCCCGTTCTCGCAGCTGGTGCGCGAGGCGCGGGACGGCGGCTACACCGAGCCTGATCCGCGCTTGGATCTGTCCGGAGAGGACGTGCGCCGCAAGCTGTTGATCCTGGCGCGCGCGGCCGGATTGCCGCTGCAGGCGCACGAGGTACGGGTTGAGTCCCTGTTGTCCGATGCGCTGGTTGCGGCGACGGGGCCGGAGGTGGATGGCCTGCTGCCCACCCTGGACGAGTCGTTGGCCACAATGCTGCGTGCAGCGCACAGCGCGGACGCGAAACTGCGCTTCATTGGTCGGGTGGATGCGGAAGGAGCGACGGTGGGATTGCGCGAACTGCCCGCCAGCCATCCGCTGTGTGCTGGCGGGGGCACCGACAACCTTGTGGCGATCACCAGCTGCCGCTATCGCGACCAGCCGTTGGTGATCCGGGGGCCGGGCGCCGGTGGCGCGGTCACCGCGGCCGCGCTGCTGGATGATGTGTTGCGGATCGTGCGTCGCCCGTCCTGATCGGCGAACCGCACCGGAACATCCGCGCGGTCAGCACTCGATGACGTTGACCGCCAGTCCGCCGCGCGAGGTTTCCTTGTACTTGTCCTTCATGTCCAGTCCGGTCTCGCGCATGGTCTTGATCACCTTGTCCAGGCTGACCTTGTGCGTGCCGTCGCCGCGGAAGGCAATGCGCGAGGCGTTGATCGCCTTGACCGACCCCATGGCGTTGCGCTCGATGCACGGGATCTGCACCAGGCCGCCGATCGGGTCGCAGGTCAGGCCGAGGTTGTGCTCCATGCCAATCTCGGCCGCGTTCTCGATCTGGATCGGGGTGCCGCCCAGCGCTGCGGTCAGCCCGGCGGCAGCCATTGAACAGGCCACGCCCACCTCTCCCTGGCAGCCGACCTCAGCGCCGGAGATGGAGGCGTTTTCCTTGTAGAGGATGCCAACCGCGGCGGCGGTGAGCAGGAAGTCGAACACGCCCTGTTCGTTCGCGCCGGGGCAGAAGCGGTCGTAGTAGTGCAGCACCGCGGGGATGATCCCGGCCGCGCCGTTGGTGGGAGCGGTCACCACGCGTCCACCGGCGGCGTTTTCCTCGTTGACCGCCAGCGCGTACAGGTTGACCCAGTCCAGCGTGGTCAGCGGGTCGCGCAGTGCGGCCTCGGGACGGGCCGAGAGTTCGGCGTACATGGCCGAGGCGCGGCGGGTGACATTGAGGCCGCCGGGCAGGGTGCCGCCCTGCTGGATTCCGCGCTGCACGCACGACTGCATGGCAGCCCACAGTTCGCGCAGACCGTCGCGGATCTCGTCTTCAGTGCGCCAGCACTGCTCGTTCTCGAACATCATCTGTGCAATCGACAGCCCGGTTTCCCGGGCCCGCGCCAGCAGCTCGTCACCGCTGGAGAACGGGTGCGGCACCGCGGTGGTGTCGGCAACGATGCGGTCTTCGGCCGCTTCGTCCTGGTTGACCACGAAACCGCCGCCGACCGAGTAGTAATCGCGGCTGGCAATCTCGTTGCCCTGGGCGTCATAGGCAGCAAAGCGCATGCCGTTGGTGTGGTAAGGCAGCTTCTGCCGCTTGTTCATCAGCAGGTCGCGCTTTTCCTCAAACGCGATCTCGTGGCGACCTGCCAGCTGGATCCGGGACTCGCTGCGGATCCGCTCGGCTGCCGGGGTGATGATGTCCGGGTCGATCAGGTTCGGCATGTGGCCTTCCAGGCCCATCATGACCGCCTTGTCGGTCCCGTGGCCGCGGCCGGTGAGGGCCAGCGAGCCGAATACCTCGGCGCGCACGCGAGCCACGTCATCCAGCCGGCCGGCCTGGACCAGCCAGCGGTCGACGAAGCGCGCGGCTGCACGCATCGGCCCGACGGTATGGGAGGAACTCGGCCCGACGCCGATCTTGTAAAGGTCGAATGTGCTGACTGCCATGCGGCTATTCTACGCGGCCCCGCAGGCTATTTCCGGTGGCCCGATGCAGCAGTCCGTTCCAGTCCTGGTCCTGTACCAGCGCGATGAGTGCCCCCTGTGCGATGAGGCGCTGCATGTGCTGGCGCAGGCGCGCGCGCCGGATTTCGAAACCGTGTGGATCGATGATGATCCGGCGCTCGAGGCGCGGTACGGGATCCGGGTGCCAGTGCTGCGCAGCGGCCCTGACGGACGGGAACTTGATTGGCCGTTCGACGCAGACGCCGTCAGTGCATTCATTGCCGCCGGGCTGTAGCGCGGCGGGATGTCACCCGCTCGGCGGCCTGGGCTGGCTGGCGATCAGCGGGCTGGGCGGAATACCACGCGGGTGCTGATGGCGATTTCCGCAGGGATTACCGAGGTATCCGCCCACATGCCGTCGCCGATGCCGAAAGCCAGGCGCTCCACCGTGGCCCGGCCGGAGAGCGTCGGATGCTCGCCGTCCTGCCAGGTAAAGGTGAGGGTGACCGGCTGGCTGGTGCCGCGCAGTTCAAGCCTGCCATCGGCCGCGTAGCGTCCGTCCTCAAGCGCACGGAACCCTTCGGCAATGTAGCGGGCCCGCGCATAGCGCTTGATGTCGAAGAAGGCGGGGCCGCGCATCTCCCCGTCGTAATCGGGATTGCCGGTGGTCACGCCCGACATGGGGATGTCCACTTCCAGCCGGCCCGCCGCCGGGTCGGCGGGATCAAAGCGCAGCCGGGTCTGGAAACCCGGAAAGTGGCCATTGAACACTTCGCCCTGGTAGGTGCCGGCAAACACCAGGCTCGATCCTGGGGCCTGGACCCAGTCGGTAGCGGCCGCCGGAAGGGCGCACAGCGCCAGGGCGATCAGCAGCATGGAGCTACGCATTCGGATTTTTCTCGTCGAGCGGGTCGGGGGAATGCAGCCAGCCACGCGGAAGCATGCGCGCCAACGTGGGATGACCTGCGATCAGGTGATGATGGAGGGCCGCAGCCGCGTGCACCAGGGTGACCGCAACCAGCAGCCAGAACAGCCACAGGTGCAGGTTGCCGGCAAATTCGCGCAGCGCCGGATCCGCGCTGGCAATGGCAGGCAGGTTGAACAGGCCGAACCACTGCATCGGAAAGCCGGCGGCCGAATTGAACAGCCAGCCGCTGAGCGGGATCGCGAACAGCAGCGCGTACAGCAACCGGTGTGAGAGCCGAGCGGCTGCCTGCTGCCAGCCCGGCACGTCTGCCAGCGCTGCCGGGGCGCCGGCATACAGACGCCAGCACAGCCGCAACGTCGCCAGGGCAAGGATGGTCAGGCCGATCGACTTGTGCAGCGCGTAAAGGCGGATCTTGTCGGGACTGTTGGGCAGGGAAGCCATCACTATGCCCAGCGGACCCTGAAGCAGGATCAGAAGGGCCACCAGCCAGTGCAGTGCCTGACTCACGCCGCCCCATCGTTCGCGGGTGTTTTTCAGACTCATGGCAATGCCTCTTCTTCGGTGAAGGTGGCGTCCGGTGCGTGCACCGCTTCCACCTCGATCCGCAGCTCGACCAGGTCGCCGATCACGCCCGGCCACGCGCTGATGCCGAAGTCGGCGCGGCTGAGCATGCCCACTGCGGAGAATCCGGCGGTGCGCCGGAACGGCGGCATCGGATGGCGCTTGAGCGCGTTCAACGTGGCCTCAAGGGTGACCGGCCGGGTCACGCCGCGCAGGGTCAGTTCGCCGTGGATACGTGCCCGGGTGTCGCTGAGCGGCTCCACGCTGCGGGAGGTGAATACCGCCTCCGGGTGTGTCCCCGCATCCAGCAGCCCCGATGCCAGGGCGGCGCGGTTCCAGTCCCCGTCACCAAGGTCCAGCCGCTGCAGCGGGACCCGCGCCTCCAGGCGCGCACTCTGCCAGTCCTCCGGATCAAACCGCAGGGTTCCGGTGCTGCCGGAAACGGTGGCCAGCGCACGTGAAAAACCAGCGTGATCAACCGCCACCATCACCCGCGTGTGCACCGGATCCAGTGCGTAGGTGCGCACTTGTCCGGCTGCATTCCCGGCGGCGCCGAGCAGCGTGCAGAGTGCGAACGCCAATAGCGTCGGGAGTATTTGCGCCCAGCCTCCGGCTTGCACAGCCCGCGCGACGTTGCGAGGATGCCGGGACACCGGAAGGTGAGGGGATGCAGGGAGCATGTTGCGCAAGGTAGCGATCATCGGGCTGCTTGTCATGGCGCTCGCCCCGGGGAGTGGCAGCGCCAGTCCGGCCGGAAATCCGAGATTACGTCAGCTTACGGTGGCGGACGGCCTGCCTTCCAACGGGGTGCGGGCGCTGGCCGAGGACCACAGCGGGCATCTCTGGATCGGTACGGGGGACGGCCTGGCGCGCTATGACGGCGTCAGCTTCCGGGTCTGGCGCAAGGAAGACGGTCTGCCGGACAACGAGATATCCGGCCTGTACGTGGATGCGCGGAGCCGGCTCTGGGTCGCCACCAGCGGCGGCCTGGCGGTACTGGACCGGGCCCGCAACGACTTCCGCCATTACACCAGCGACAGCGTGCCGGAGCTGGAGAGCGACATCATCTGGAGCGTCACTGGTACCCCGGATGGCGCGATCTGGTTCGGCACCGCGACTTCAGGGCTGTACCGGCTCGATCCGGGCGGCGGCGTGCGCCGCTTCCTGCCCGATGCCGATGACCCGCGCAGCCTGCCCTCGGCCGGCGTGCCGATTCTGGTCACCGATGATGATGGAACGCTCTGGGTGGGCACCCGGGATGGGCTGGTGCGCTGGACCGGTCTGGATTTCGAGGCGGTGCCCGGAGTGCCGCCCGGAGCGACGCTGCTGGGGGTGACGCCGGCGGCGGACGGACGCGTCTGGGTTGGTCTGCCGCAGGGCTTGGGCGTGCTGGAGCCGGGTGGCGGACTTTCGGGTGCGCCGCCGTGGTCCGAGCACGTAGCTACCGGGCGGCTCTACCAGATGCTGCTGCACGACCGCAGCGGGATGTACTGGATCGACGCCAGCGGCGGCCTGGCCGTGGCCGGCGATTCGTGGATCAGCCCGGTCCGCACTTACAGCGACCTGCACCAGGGTGCAGTGACCCCGGACTGGTCGACGGCGTACGAAGATCACGAGGGTGGGCTGTGGCTGGGCAGCGTGGATTCCGGGCTGTGGTACCTGCCGCCTACCTGGCGCCAGTTCCAAGTGCTGCTGCACGGCGAGGATGATGCTCCGCAATCGCTGGCCAATGTGGACGTGACCGCGGTCGCGCCGTCAGCGGACGGATCCATGTGGCTGGTTGGAAACAGCGGCGTTCTTGAACGGCTGGACCCGGCGACCGGTGCGGTGGAGCGTGTTTTCCACGCGGAAGGTGACTATGTGCCCGACCGCCTGCTTGAAGATGATGCGGGCAACGTGTGGCTCTGTTTCCACGGGGGACTGGCCCGGTACGAGCCCGGGACCGGCCTGATGCGCTTATGGCAGGCCGATGACGCGCTGGATCCAGCGCCTTCCGATGAGTGCCAGGCCGTGGTGCAGGCCACTGGAGGGCTGATGTGGAACGTGTCCGCCTACCACGGCCTGCAGGCGCGGGACCGCGACGGCACGCTGCAGGAAACGGTTTTGCCTGGCGATGGACGTGGATTGGCACCGGGCCTGCGGCTGGAACATGCCGAGCGGGCCCCCGATGGAGGGCTGTGGGTCTCGGGAGAACAGGGCCTGTTGATGTGGAACTCGGGCACGCGCGGTTTCGAGCCCGTGCCGGGGGCGCCGGATCGGTCCACGGGAGCCTTTACCCTGCAAGGGCGGGGCCGGGTATGGCTCACCAGGTCCGGCGTGCTGGAGTCCTACCGTTGGGACGGCGCCAAGCTGGTGCTGGAGTCGCGGCTGGGGCCGGAGGACGGCATGCCGGACCTCGCCTTTGGCGGCCTGACGGTGGATGTGGAGGGCGTGGTCTGGCTCAGCAGTGCCCGCGGGCTGGTGCGGGTGGAGCCGGAGCGGCGGATGGTGCACGTGTTCGGCGTCAGTCACGGTTTGCCGGCACAGGATATGACCACCGCCCCGGTGCCGGGCCCCGCTGATGGCCGCATCCACTTTGCCACCGGGGCCGGGCTGGTGATCTTCGATCCGGATCAGGTGCGGCCGGATGACACCATGCCGGACCTGGCCATCAAGGCGATCGAGGTGCGCGGACGCGATGGCGTACGGCAGCTCGAACTGGACCAGCCATTGCGGCTGGGCTACCGCGATCATGAAATGCGGGTGCATGCGCGCGTGGCCGGATTCAATTCCGCCCGCTACAACCGCTACCGGTTTTTCCTGCATGGCTACGACAGCGGTTGGGTGGAGGCCGGGGCCGCCGGCGAGCGCGTGTTCCCGGCGCTCGATCCGGGCCGCTATCGGCTGGAGGTGATGGGCAGGACCCCGTTGAGCCCCTGGTCCGAACCGACCAGCTTCATGCTGGAGGTCGCTGCCCCCTGGTGGTGGACGCGACAGGCCCGGGGCGCCTACGTGATCGCGGCCCTGCTGCTCGGCGGCTGGGCGGTGCATACGGTGCGCCTGAGGGTGCGACGACGGATGGCGTGGCAGCGGACGAAACATGAGCACGAGCTGGCCCGGCAGGCGTCTGACGCCAAGACCCGGTTCCTGGCCACGCTGGGGCACGAGGTGCGAACGCCCATGACCGGCGTGCTGGGAATGAGCGAGCTGCTGCTCAAGACCCGGCTGGATACGCGCCAGCGTGGATACACCGAGGCGATCCACCGGGCCGGCGGGCACCTGATGCGTCTGGTCAACGATGCGCTGGACCTTGCGCGGATCGAAGCGGGCAGGCTGGAACTTGACCTTCAGCCGTTCAATCCGCGCGCGCTGGTGGAGGAAGTGGGCGCGCTGATGGCGCCACTGGCCCGGCAGCGCGGACTGGATTACAGGGCGCTGGTGGCCGCGGACGTTCCGCCGGGTTTGCTTGGGGACGAGGTGCGGATCCGCCAGATCCTGTTGAACCTGGTGGGCAACGCGATCAAGTTCACCGAGGTGGGCCGGGTGGAATTGGCGATGCAGTCGGCGGAAGCAGGAGGTGTCCGCTTCACCGTGTCCGATACAGGGCCGGGATTGAACGAGGAGCAGCGCAAGCGCCTGTTCCAGCGCTTTGAACAGGCCGAGGGCGCGCACACCGCATCGCGTTATGGCGGCAGTGGACTGGGACTGGCGATCAGCCAGGAGCTGGCCGCGGAGATGGGTGGGGAAATCACCGTGGACAGCACGCCGGGGACGGGCTCGAGCTTCGTGGTGACGCTGCCGCTGCCAACCGCCGAGGCTCCGCCACCGGCATGCGTGGACCAGGCGCCGCCGTTGCAGGTGCCGGCCGCGGGCGTCCGGGTGCTGCTGGTCGAGGACGATCCCACCGTGGCTGAAGTCATTTCCGCTCTGCTGGCAGCCCACGGCTATGTGCCGACCCATGTGGCCCATGGCCTGGCGGCACTGACCGAAGTGCGGCGCCAGGATTACGCGCTGGCGCTGCTTGACCTGGACCTGCCCGGGATCGACGGCATCGCGCTTGCACGCCAGCTGCGTGCCCAGGGCTGGCGCGGACCGCTGGTAGCCATCACCGCCCGCGCCGATGGCGCGGTGGAGCAGGTCGTGCACGAAGCGGGATTCGATGCTTTCCTGCGCAAGCCGGTCAGCGGTGCCGTGCTGGCCGCACGGATCGGGAAGGTGCTGGACCAGGCGCATCGGCATGACGGCGTGTCGGCCTGACCCGTGAAAGATGTCTGCCACACCGGGGGCGCGCTACCCTTGGCGCGCGCAATGAACAGGGGGCGGCCAGGGGGCCGGATGATGACGACGATCAAGAGGTGGCTGCTGGCGTCGCTGATGCTGGCGATGCTGGTGGTGCCATCCGCCCACGGTGCCTCCGAGCTGCCGCGGCCCAGGCAGCTGTCCGTGGCCGATGGGCTGCCCAGCAATCGCGTCTCCGGCATGGTCGAGGACAAGGCCGGATATCTGTGGTTGAGCACGGTCGACGGACTGGCCCGCTACGACGGCACCGGGTTCCAGGTATGGAGGATGGAAGACGGCCTGCCTGACGCCTTGCTGTGGTCGATCGACATCGATTCCAGCGGAGTGATCTGGCTGGGGAGCGCCCTGGCCGGGCTCATCCGTTACGACCCGCTCAGCGACAGCTTCTCGGTCCCTGCGGGGGTCGGGGCTGCCGATATCGAAGGCAAGCAGGTGTGGTCGGTCGCCGTGGATGCCGACGATAGCGTGTGGTTCGGCACCGCCGGCGGTGGACTGTACCGGCGTGATGTGGAAGGCCGGGTCGAGCGATTCGTGCCCGTGGAAGGTGATGAGCGCAGTCTGCCTTCCGAGGCGGTCAATGCGGTCCGCATCGCGCCCGACGGATCGGTGTGGGTGGGCACGCGCAACGGGGTCGCGCGCTGGACCGGAACGGACTTTGAGCGCTTGCCCAGGTCCGCCCTGCCTGATGAGAGGGTCAATGGCCTGTCCTTCGGCAGCGACGGAACGATGTGGGTCGGAACCGCCGCGGGCCTGGCCGTGCGCCGGCCTGACGGCACGGTCGAGCAGGTGGCCTGGGGAGAGGACGTCGAGCGCAACGTGATCGAGGTGTTGCTGCAGGACAGCCGCGGCAACTTCTGGCTGGACATCCGCGCCGGCCTCGGGTTTGCCGACGGTGCAGGCGGGCCGGTGGGCGTTGTTGCCCTGTACAGCGATGCGACGCGCGACGAGGTGCGTCCCTACTGGGCCGGGGCGCATGAGGATCGGGAAGGCGGCGTCTGGCTGATCAGCGGCAGTCATGCGCTTTGGTACGTGCCTGCCGCATGGCGCAGGTTCGTCATCCATTCGCGTCGCATCGGCGATCCGCAGACGCTGGGCAACGCCGCGGTGCGCGGAATGGCCCCGGCCAGACGTGGGGGCATGTGGCTGGTGGGCAGCAGCGGCGTGCTGGATCGCTTCGAGCCCACCACCGGCAGGGTGGAGCGGTTGATGGAAGATGTCGGTCAGGGCGTCGTTCTCACCCAGGTGTTCGAGGACAGCCGCGGCCACGTCTGGGTGGGCTACCCGGCGGGCCTGGCACGCATCGATCCGGCCACCCGGGCGGTACAGCGCTGGGGTGTCGAGCAGGCGCAGGATTCAATGTCGAGCCGGCTGGAGCCACGTGGATTCATCGAGGTGGATGAACGGCTGTGGCTGCTCATCGGCCATTCCCACCTGCAACTGCGCGAACTGGATGGGCGCGTGGTGGATGCTTTCGCCACGGGTGACGGGTCCGGGCTGGATGAGGGCGAGAGTATCTACTATCTGGTGGTCGGACCCGATGCCCGTCCCTGGTTGGGAACAAGCCGCGGCCTGCGCCGCCTGACCCAGGATGGCAGCGGCTGGGAGCCGGTGCCCGGGTCAGATGGGACGATTGCCGAGGCAGTGGCCGTGGACGGAGATACGGTGTGGGCCAGCGGCGTGGGGCGGCTGGACGGGTGGCGTTGGGACGGCGTCCAGTTGCAACAGGCACTTTCCCTGTCGGCGCAGGACGGCATGCCGATGGTGGCTTTCAACGGGATGGCTGTTGCCGATGACGGGTCGCTGTGGTTGGGCAGCACGCGTGGCCTGATACGGGTGAATCCGGAAACCGGAACGGTGCGGACCTGGGCGGTAGGTGACGGCCTGCCCAGCCAGGACGTGCGGCACTCGCCGGCGCGGGATCCGCACAGCGGGCTGATCCTTGCAGGCACCCCGGACGGGCTGGTGGTATTTGATCCGACCTTGCTGGAACGGGTCGGGCGTACTCCGAACCTGGTGATTTCCACGGCCCAGGTGCGGGGCCAGCCCGCGTTCGTACCGGATGGCCCGTTCGAGCTCCGGCACAGTGACCGGGATCTGCGGGTGGTGGCGCGACTGCTGTCATTCCGCAATCCCTCGGCCAATCTGTACCGGTTCCGCCTGGTGGGCTATGACGATGGCTGGGTGGACGCTGGCGCGGTGGGGGAGCGCGTGTTCTCGCAGTTGCCGGTCGGCGATTGGCGGCTGGAGGTGGCGGCCCGCAACGCCGATGGATTGTGGTCGGAAGTGCGCACCCTGCACTTCCGGGTGGCCCCGCCCTGGTGGCGTACACCGGGGGCGATGCTGCTGTTCGCACTGTGCGCGCTGGCCCTGGTCTGGTGGCTGGCGCATGCGTACCGCCAGCGCCTCAAGCGTCGCCATGCCTGGCAGCTGGCCGAGCAGAAGCGCGATCTCGCCGAGCAGGCGTCGCTGGCCAAGTCACGCTTCCTGGCCACGCTGGGCCACGAGGTGCGTACCCCGATGACCGGGGTGCTCGGCATGAGCGAATTGCTGCTGGGGACAGAGCTCGAGAGCCGGCAGCGCCGGTACACCGAATCCATCCGCACGGCCGGCGACCACCTGCTGCGGCTGCTGGACGATGCCCTGGACCTGGCCCGGATCGAGGCCGGGAAGCTGCACCTGGAACGGCAGCCCTTCGACTTGCGCAAACTGCTGCAGGAAGCCGCCGGGCTCACTGCCCCGATCGCGGAGGAGCGCGGGCTCGAATTCCGCCAGCGGATCGCTGATGACCTTCCGCAATGGGTACTCGGAGACGTGGTGCGGGTGCGCCAGATCCTGCTCAACCTGCTGGGCAACGCGGTCAAGTTCACCGAGCGCGGTCACGTCGAAATGCGCGCCGAGCGCGGTGACGATGACATGGTGCGATTCGTGGTGATCGATACCGGCCCGGGACTCAACGCGGACCAGCGCGAGCGCCTGTTCCGGCGCTTCGAACAGGCCGAAGGCCCGCAACACACTGCCCGCTATGGCGGCAGCGGACTGGGCCTGGCGATCTGCCAGGAGCTGTCCGCGGGCATGGGCGGCCGGATCATGGTGGACAGCGGGTTGGGCCGAGGCACCCGGTTTGACGTGGAGTTGCCGCTACCGGCAACCCGCCCGGTCAGCTCGGTGGCGGCCGCGACGCCCAGTTCGCAGACGTCACCGCTTGCGCTGCTGCTGGTGGAAGACGACCCGACGGTGGCCGAGGTCATCGGCGGCCTGCTGCGCGGCCAGGGCCATTCGGTCACCCATGCCGCCCATGGCCTGGCCGCGCTCGCTGCGCTGGCGGCAAACACTCCGGACGCCGCGATGCTGGATCTGGACCTGCCCGGCCTGGACGGCTTTGCGCTGGCCCGTCAGCTTCGTGCCCAGGGATTCGCCGGGACCCTGATTGCATTGACCGCCCGCGCGGACGGCGAAGTCGAAGCACAGGCGATGGAAGCCGGTTTTGACCGGTTCGTACGCAAGCCCGTGACCGGCACGATCCTGGCCGGAGCGCTGGCAGGAGTGGAGCCGTCCGCCGATTGACGGGAAGGACCCTCCTTCAGCGACCAGAAAAAAGGCGGGCCAGCGCAAAACGCTGACCCGCCCTGTTCACTGGTAGCGGCCCAAGGCCGGCACGGACCCGCTCAGCGGGCGCTGTAGCTGTGTACTTCGTCGACCAGCACCGCCACGTGATCCGGATTCATGTCCGGTGACATGCCGTGACCGAGGTTGAATACGTGGCCTTCGCGCGAGCCGCCGTTGCCGTCACGGTAGCTGTCCAGCGCACGGCGGACTTCCGCGCGGACGGCGTCGGGCGATCCGTACAGCGTGGCGGGGTCCAGGTTGCCCTGCAGCGCCACCTTGCCGCCGGTGATCCGCGCCGCGTCACCCAGGTCGATCAGCCAGTCCACGCCAACGCCTTCGGCGCCGGTATCGGCCAGTTCGCCCAGATAGGCTGCATTGCCCCTGCCAAATACGATCAGCGGGGTGCGCTCCGCTCCCTCGCCGCGCTCCAGCTCCTGAGCGATGCGGGTCAGGTAGGGCAGGGAGAATTCGCGGTACATGCGCGGTGACAGGATCCCGCCCCAGGTGTCGAATACCTGCAGCGCCTGGGCGCCGGCGGCCCGCTGGGCGGCCAGGTACTGGATCACAGCCTGTGTGGTGACCTCCAGCAGCGCGTGCAGTGCCTTCGGATCGTTGTGGGCCATGGCCTTGATGATGGCGAAGTTCTTGCTGCCGCTGCCTTCGACCATGTAGCAGGCCAGGGTCCAGGGGCTGCCGGAGAAGCCGATCAGCGGGACCTTGCCGTCGAGCTCGCGGCGGATCACCCGGATCGCTTCCATCACGTAGCCCAGGTCGCTCTCCATGTCGGGCACGCCGAGCTTGGCGATGGATGCCGCGTCGCGCAGCGGCCGCTCGAACTTGGGGCCCTCGCCGTCGACGAAATACAGGCCCAGGCCCATGGCGTCGGGAATGGTGAGGATGTCGGAGAACAGGATGGCCGCATCCAGGGGGAAGCGGCGCAGCGGCTGCAGGGTGACTTCGCAGGCCAGCTCCGGGTTCGTGGCCAGGGCCATGAAGCTGCCGGCCTGGGCGCGGGTGGCGCGGTACTCGGGCAGGTAGCGGCCCGCCTGGCGCATCAGCCAGACCGGGGTGCGGTCCACGGGTTCACGGCGCAGTGCGCGGAGGAAGCGATCGTTCTGTGGGGTCTGGGACAAGGTTCTGGCCTCTGGAATGATGCGATGCTCAGCCGCGTGGGGTGTCCGCGCCGCGCGCGAACATGAGCTGATAACCGCGCTTGAGCTGCTGGTCGCGGGCCTGTTCCAGCGCCGCGACCGCCTCGCCCTGATTGAGGAACTGCTGGCGGCGGACGGTGCTGCGGCCGCCGATCTGGCCGGTTTCACGCACCAGGGTCCAGGCTCCAAGCAGGTCCGGCTGCAGCATCAGCTGCACGAACCTTGGAGATTCGGTGCCCTCGGGGCGTTGTTGCAGGAGCAGGCGCATCTGTCAATTGTAAGGCTTGCGGCCGTTACAGACGCCAATGCGGCCGCTCTGACAGCCTCAGTGGTCCGGTTCGCGCAGGGTGGCGAGCACGGCCTGCTCGGGCACGTCACCCTGGATCCGCGCGCGCCCCGCACCTTCCCAGACGATGAAGCGCAGCCCGCTGCTCTGCGCCTTCTTGTCCAGGCGCATCAGCGCCACCAGTCGCTCCGGCTCCAGGTCGGGCGGCACGGCTGTCGGAAGCCCGAACCGTTGCAGCAGCGCGAGCAGGCGTTCGCTATCGGCAGCTGGGGCCAGGCCGAGGCGTTCCGACAGCCGCGCAGCCAGGACCATTCCCACCGCCACCGCCTCACCGTGATTGAGGCCGCCGTAGCCCTGGGCGGTCTCGATGGCGTGGGCGAAGGTGTGGCCGAAGTTGAGCAGGGCGCGTTCCCCCTGCTCGAAAGGATCTCGCTCAACGATTGCGGCCTTGTGCGCGCAGCTGCGGGCAATGGCCTCGGCAAGCAATGCCTGATCCCCAGCCATCAGCGCGGCGGCGTGGCCCTGGAGCCAATTCAGGAAGGGGGCATCGACAATGGCGCCGTACTTCACCACTTCGGCCAGACCTGCGCGCAGTTCGCGCGGGGGCAGGGTGGCCAGGGTGGACGTATCGGCCAGCACCGCACGGGGCGGGTGGAAAGCGCCAACCAGGTTCTTGCCCTGCGGCAAGTCGACGGCGGTCTTGCCGCCGACGGAGGAATCGACCATGGCCAGCAGGGTGGTAGGCAGCTGCACGCAGTCGATGCCGCGCATCCAGCACGCAGCGGCAAAGCCGGCCAGGTCGCCGATCACGCCGCCGCCCAGGGCGAACACGCAGGCGTCGCGGCGCGCACCCAGTCCGGCCAGCGCATCGATCACCAGGCTGAAAGATTCCAGGGTCTTGGAGGCTTCGCCCGCTGGCAGCACCAGACGGGCGACGGAAAGTCCTGGCAGCGCGTCGCCCAGCGCGGCCTCAACCCGGTCCGCATACAACGGGGCCACCATGTGGTCGCTGACCAGCAGCACCTGCTTGCCGCGCAGGTGCCCGGCCAGGGCCTGGCCATCGGCCAGCAGGCCCGGGGCGATGTGGATCGGATAAGGGGTCGCGCCTGCGACCTGGACCGTGTGGGTGGATTTGCTCATGCAGACCTGGATCCCTGTGGTGCTTCAGAAGCTGCGGCCCTGCGCTGCCAGTGCTGTTCGAGCAGGCGCGCCAGCCGCGTGGCGGCAATGCCGGCGGCTGCGCTGCCGGTGTCGAATTCCAGATCGGCCACTTCCCGGTACAGCGATCCACGTTCACCGGCCAGGCGGTGCAGCACCGCCTCCCGGTCCCCGCTGGCCAGCAGCGGCCGGCTGCGGTCCCGCCCCAGGCGCTGCAGCTGGCCGGCCACGCTGACCATCAGGTACACCACGTAGCCGCTCTCGCGCATCAGGCCGCGGTTGCGGGGATCAAGGACCGAGCCGCCGCCGGTAGCCAATACCCGGCCCGAGCCGGCAAGTACGTCGGCAAGCGCGGCGTGTTCACGCACCCGGAACCCCGTTTCTCCCTCGCAGTCGAAGATCATGCGCACGCTGGCGCCGGTGCGGTGCTCGATCTCCTGGTCCAGGTCCACGAATTCCAGGTCGAAACCGCGCGCCAGGCAGCGGCCGATCGAGGATTTTCCTGCGCCCATCGGGCCGACCAGGATGAGGTTGGAAGCCGGGTTCATGCAGCGATGCTAACAGCGCCCAGCGCCGGAGCTCGCTGCGCCTCCGCTTTCGCGCCGGGCTTACAGATGGACGGGCATGCTTGATCATTCCGGTCGTCCGGCCGGTTGGCAACCCAGAGGGAGTCGATCATGTCCGTTGCGAAAGTCATCGAGCTGAGCGCGTCTTCGCCCACCAGCGTTGAAGATGCCGTCAAGCGTGGCCTGGCCAAGGCCAGTGAGTCGGTCAAGGGAATCCAGGGTGCATGGGTGAACGAGGTGAAGGCAGTCTGCGGTGAAGGCGGTGCCATCACCGAATGGCGGGTCAACCTGCGCATCACCTTTGTGGTTGAGTAGCTAAGCGCGGGTGATCATTCCGGCCAGGCGGGGCGGCGGCGTGCATCCAGCCGCACCGTCAGGTCGGCGATCGCAGGCAGGGTGCGCAGTGCCTGCCGGCTGACGCGTTCGAAGTGCTGGACGAAACGTTCGAGTGCTGCGCGATCCATCCCGCGCCGCTGCGGATCGGCCTGGCTCAGCGTCTGCTCCTGCTGCCAGCGCCAATCCGGTACCACCTCGAACCCGGGCGGCTGCAGGAACAGCAGGCGGTCGATTCTGCGCCACAGCGACGGATAGTCGCAGGCCAGCGCCTGGTTGCACCAGCGGCGCCAGCGTCCGTCCGGATCCTCGTCGCGCTCCAGCGTATTGATTGGCGTGGCCAGCGCTTCCTCCGCTTCGGGAGGCGTGGCCAGGAACCAGCCTTCCAGCACCACCAGATCGGCCTGGCCCAGTGTCGGCCATTGTTCGCAGGGCAGGCGTCGATCGCTCGCTTTGTCGAAACGTGGCAGGCGGACGGTGCCCCTGCGCCGCAGTGCGTCCAGAGTGCCTGCGGCAAAGCTGATGTCGTGGGTGCCGGGTGGCCCGCGCGTGGCCAGCAGCGGGTGTACCTGCCGGGCCAGGTGCTGCCGCTCATCCAGATCAAGATAGAAGTCATCGATCGAGACGCTGGCCAGGCGCAGGCCGCGGTCGGCCGCGGCGCCTGCCAGCTGGGCGGCCAGGGTGGATTTGCCGCTGCCCTGCAGGCCGCTGATGCCATAGACCCGGGCTCCGTGCGCCAGCGCGTCATCCAGGACGCGCGTGACGAAATCCCGGTCGAAGGCGTGAACGTGGCTCGGGTGCATGGGCGGGGCCATCGCGCCACAATAGCCGAATGGATGACAACGCCCTGTACCTGGAAGCCCTGGCCACATTCGACCTGTTGTTCAGCGAGGCCGAGACGGCTGGTGAACCCGATCGCACGGCCATGGTGGTGGCCAGCGCCGATGCCAATGGCCTGCCGACCGCGCGCATGGTGTTGCTGAAGGCGCACGACGCCCGCGGCTTCGTGTTCTACACCCACCTGGATGGCCGCAAGGGCCGCGCGCTGCAGGACAACCCGCGCGCCGCGCTGTTGTTCCACTGGCCACGGGTGCGTGCGGGTGTGCAGGTGCGGATCGAAGGTGGGGTGTCGATCGTTGACGATGCAGAGGCCGACGCTTACTTCGCCTCGCGTCCGCGCGGCAGCCAACTGGGCGCCTGGGCGTCGGAGCAATCGGAAACGCTGGACTCCCAAGAGACCTTTGAGTGGCGGATGGCCGCGCGGGAGCAGGAATTTGAAGGCCGCGCGGTGCCGCGCCCTCCTCGCTGGGGCGGCTTCCGTGTGCATCCGGCCAGGATCGAGTTCTGGTACGGGGCCCAATACCGGCTGCATGAGCGCCAGCTCTACGAGCGCGGAGAGGACGGCACTTGGACGCGCCGGATGCTGTTTCCGTGAGCCGCCCCGTCGGGCCACGGCGCATTGTCTGCCTGACCGAAGAGCCCACCGAGACGCTGTATGCGCTGGGCGAGCAGGACAGGATCGTCGGCATCAGCGGCTTCACCGTGCGCCCGCCCCGGGCGCGGAAGGAGAAGCCGAAGGTCAGCGCCTTCACCAGCGCCAAGGTGGGCGAGATCCTCAAGCTGAAACCCGATCTGGCGATTGGCTTTTCCGATATCCAGGCCGATATCGCCGCCGAGCTGATACGCAGCGGGGTGGAGGTCTGGATCGCGAACCACCGCAGCGTGGCGGAGATCATCGATTACATCCGCCGCTTGGGGGCGATGGTGGGCGTGGCGGAGCGCGCCAACACATACGCCGACGAACTGGAACGCGGGCTGGAAGCCATCAAGCGCGAGGCTGCAACGCTTGCGCGCCGGCCGAAGGTGTATTTCGAAGAATGGGATGACCCGCTGATCACCGGTATCCGCTGGGTCTCCGAGCTGGTCGGGATCGCCGGGGGCGACGACATCTTTCCCGAGCGTGCGCTTGAGCCGCTGGCGCGCGGCCGGATCCTGGCGGACCCGGAGGAAGTGGTGCGCAGGGCGCCGGATATCATCCTGGGCTCCTGGTGCGGCAAGAAATTTCGCCCGGAGAAGGTCGCGGCGCGCCCCGGATGGGACGCGATCCCCGCGGTACGCGACGGCGAGCTGCACGAGATCAAATCCCCGCTGATCCTGCAGCCGGGGCCGGCGGCGCTGACCGACGGTGTACGTGAGCTGGCCCGGATCATCCACGCCTGGGGCGTCAACCAGCGATAGAAGCGCTGCAGCCGCCCGAACCGCCATCCCGGCCCGTTGATCCGATCAGCGCTGGGCCGGCATTATTTCCCTGCTGAAACGCAGCGTGGAAGTCCGGCCTTCCGCGGAAACCACATCCACCTGCAGTGTCAGCGTGTCCGGCGGCTGTATCTGGAAGGTGCCAACGTACTCCGCGGCGGAAGGCGGGGCAGCCCTCTCGAGGGACACTGCCTGCTCCACCCCGCGCAGGTCGCGCGCGCTGGCGGTGATGCGGGACGGCGGCGATGCCAGTTCGCTCCCGTCCGGAGCGGTCAGCCTGACCACCAGCATGAAGCCGTGGCGTTCCCGCCGCACGCCGTATCTGGCAGCGATGGCCTCCGGCAGGGAGCCGGTATGCGCCACGCTGGCCTGGATCAGCATGTCGTGGCCGAGGAGCTCTTCCGCCGCTGCTTCCACCTGCGGCTGGCCCCCGGTCCCCGGGTCGGATCCGCTTCCGCAGGCCACCAGCAGCAGGCAGAGCAACAGGGTGGAAGCCGCGACGTGAACGGACATCAGTCGTTGGCAGCGGACAGTTCGCCGCCGCGCTCGGTGGCGCGGTTCATCGCGTGGGCGACGAGGTCACGCAGGCCGCCCTGTTCAAACGCTTCGATGGCGGCGTGGGTGGTGCCGCCGGGAGAGGTGACGCGGCGGCGGAGTTCGGCCGGGGACTCGTCGGTTTCGGTCAGCATGCGGGCGGCGCCCAGAATGGTCTGCAGCACCAGGGTGCGGGCGGCATCGGCGGGCAGGCCCTGGGCGATTGCGGCGTCCTCCATCGCCTCGGCCAGCAGGAAGATGTAGGCCGGGGCGCTGCCGGACGCGGCGGTGACGGCGTCCATCTTTTCCTCATCATCGATCCAGACGGTGACCCCGGCGGTGGCCAGCACCGCATCGGCGCGCCGGCGACCTTCGGCGTCCACGTTCGCGTTGGCGTACAGACCGGTGACGCCGGCGCCGAGCAGGGAGGGGGTGTTGGGCATCGATCGCACCACCGCCACGTCGCCGCCAAGCCAGCGCTCGATCTGCGCCGAGGTAATGCCGGCGGCCACCGACACCGCCACCGGCCGGGCGGCCCGGGCAGCGGCCTGCAGCTCTTCGCAGACTCCGCGCATCACCTGTGGCTTGACCGCGAACATCCACACCTGCGCGCCCTGTACCGCATCGATTGCGCTTGGGAAGGTGGCCACGCCGAAGTCCGCCTCCAACCCCCGTCGGGTGGATTCGCTGGGCGCCGCAACCCTGATCGAACCGGGATCGGTGCCACTGGCGATCAGGCCGCCGATCAGGCTGCGGGCCATGTTGCCCCCGCCAATGAAGGCGATGGTAGTGGGCGTGGCGAAGTCAGGGGATTGGGCAGTCATGGATCGGTCCTTCCGAAGTGCATGGGCCCCCCCATTGTAGGAGCGCGCCATGCGCGCGAAGCCGCGTGAATCCTTTCGGCCCGGGTGGCTTCGGCAGCGGCCAGCCAGCCGACGCCCCGTTGTCCTACCAGGTGTCACGCGGCTTCCGCGCATGGCGCACTCCTACGGGGGGTGGGTGGCCGGTGCGCCGGGAGGGCGGCGTTTAAACAGGGGCGGGGCTGGATTTGTGACGCAAGTAGGGCGCTATACTGCGGTCGGGGAGTACGCTTGGGCCCGACTGGGGCAGCCCGGGCCCGCATCACTACAGCTGCTGCGCAGGGGACACGCATGGATATCGCCGAACTGTTGGCCTTCTCGGTCAAGAACAAGGCCTCCGACCTTCATCTGTCCGCGGGACTCCCGCCGATGATCCGGGTTGATGGTGACGTACGCCGGATCAACATTCCGGCGCTGGATCACAAGCAGGTGCACGCGCTGGTCTACGACATCATGTCGGACAAGCAGCGCCGCGACTACGAGGAATTCCTCGAGGTCGACTTCTCGTTCGAGATCCCCGGCCTGGCGCGCTTCCGCGTCAACGCCTTCAACCAGAACCGCGGCGCGGGAGCGGTGTTCCGTACGGTTCCCTCCGAGGTGTTGACCCTGGAAGACCTGGGCACGCCGGCGGTGTTCCGCCAGCTGATCGACCAGCCGCAGGGCCTGATCCTGGTGACTGGGCCGACCGGCTCGGGCAAGTCGACCACGCTGGCGGCAATGGTCGATCACATCAACAAGACCGAGTACGGGCACCTCCTCACCATCGAGGACCCGATCGAGTTCGTGCACACCGCGCAGAAATGCCTGATCAACCAGCGCGAAGTGCACCGCGATACCCACGGTTTCAACGAAGCCCTGCGTTCGGCGCTGCGCGAAGACCCGGATTACATCCTGGTCGGCGAAATGCGCGACGTGGAAACCATCCGCCTGGCACTGACCGCGGCCGAGACCGGCCACCTGGTATTCGCCACCCTGCATACCTCCAGCGCAGCCAAGACCATCGACCGCATCATCGACGTGTTCCCCGCCGGCGAGAAGCCGATGGTGCGCTCGATGCTGTCCGAATCCCTGCGCGCCGTGATCAGCCAGGCGCTGCTGAAGAAGGTCGGTGGTGGGCGTACTGCGGCGTGGGAGATCATGGTGGGCACCCCGGCCATCCGCAACCTGATCCGCGAGGACAAGGTGGCGCAGATGTACTCGGCTATCCAGACCGGCCAATCGCTGGGCATGATGACCCTCGATCAGCATCTGCAGGACCTGGTCAAGCGCGGCATGGTCACCCGTGCCCAGGCGCGTGATTACGCCAGGGACAAACGGCTGTTCGAGTAACCGGAGCGCACCATGAGCAGTATCGATTTCACCTCGTTCCTCAAGCTGATGGCGCACCAGAAGGCGTCGGACCTGTTCATCACCGCCGGCATGCCGCCATCGATCAAGGTCCACGGCAAGATTTCGCCCATCACCCAGAACCCGCTCACGCCACAGCAGTCGCGCGACCTGGTGCTCAACGTGATGACGCCGGCGCAGCGCGAGGAGTTTGAAAAAACCCACGAGTGCAACTTCGCCATCGGCGTGTCCGGGGTGGGGCGTTTCCGGGTGAGCTGCTTCTACCAGCGCAACCAGGTGGGCATGGTGCTGCGCCGGATCGAAACCCGGATCCCGACCATCGAGGAGCTGAACCTGCCGCCGATCGTCAAGACCCTGGCGATGACCAAGCGCGGGATCATCATCTTCGTTGGCGCCACCGGCACCGGTAAATCCACGTCGATGGCGTCGATAATCGGTTACCGCAACCAGAACTCGACCGGCCACATCATCACCATCGAGGATCCGATCGAGTTCGTGCACAAGCACGATGGCTGCATCATCACCCAGCGCGAAGTCGGCATCGACACAGACAGCTGGGAGAACGCGCTCAAGAACACCCTGCGCCAGGCGCCGGACGTGATCATGATCGGCGAGGTGCGCACACGCGAGGGCATGGACCATGCCATCGCTTTCGCCGAAACCGGACACCTGGTGCTGTGCACCCTGCACGCCAACAACGCCAACCAGGCGATGGACCGGATCATCAACTTCTTCCCCGAGGACCGCCGCGGCCAGCTGCTGATGGACCTCTCGCTCAACCTCAAGGGTGTGGTGGCCCAGCAGCTGATCCCCACGCCAGACGGTAAGAGCCGGCGCGTGGCGATGGAAATCATGCTCGGCACGCCGCTGGTGCAGGACTACATCCGTGACGGCGAGATCCACAAGCTCAAGGATGTGATGAAGGAATCCACCAACCTGGGCATGAAGACCTTCGACCAGAGCCTGTTCGAGCTCTACCAGGCCGGCGAGATCTCCTACGAGGACGCCCTGCGCCATGCCGACTCGGCCAACGAGGTGCGGCTGCGGATCAAGCTTGCCCAGGGCGGCGACGCGCGCACCCTGAGCCAGGGTCTGGACGGGGTGGAGGTGGCGGAGGCCAACTGAGCCCCGTCGCCCCGCCGCTTGCGGTGCTTCCGGCGCGGCAGGATGTTGCGTTGCGCCCGGTTGATCCCTTTTTTACTCCCCGGAGGCGACAATGGGGGTCCTGCCACTTTGCACGGAGATCCCATGACCTATTCCCTCCCCGATCTTCCCTACGCCTATGACGCGCTCGAGCCGCACATCGACGCGCAGACGATGGAAATCCATCACAGCAAGCACCACAACACCTACGTCACCAACCTCAATGCCGCGCTGAAAGACAGCGGCCATGAGGGCAAGGCGATCGAAGAGCTGGTGGCCGAGGTCGGCTCGCTGCCCGAATCGATCCGCAACGCCGTGCGCAACAACGGTGGTGGCCATGCCAACCACTCGCTGTTCTGGACGGTGATGTCGCCCAAGGGCGGCGGCAAGCCGGAAGGCGTGGTGGGCGAGCGCATCGAGCGCGACCTGGGCGGTTTCGACGCGTTCAAGGAAAAGTTCGCCAACGCGGCCAAGGGCCGTTTCGGCAGCGGCTGGGCGTGGCTGACCGTTGACGCGGAAGGCAAGCTGGCCGTCGAGGACACCGCCAACCAGGACAGCCCGCTGATGAAGGGCATCGGCTCCGGCAACACCCCGATCCTGGGCCTGGACGTGTGGGAGCACGCCTACTACCTGAAGTTCCAGAACCGTCGCCCGGATTACATCTCCGCGTTCTTCGAGGTGATCGACTGGGCCGAAGTGGAGCGTCGCCTGAAGGCGGCCGAAGGCTGAGTTTTACCTTCCCGCGTTTCACCAGCGAAAGCCGGGCATTGCCCGGCTTTCCTGTTTCCGGGAGGACTGGCTGGCTCCGGCAGTTGCGTACCATGCGCCCGCACGCGAAGATCGGCAGCCCTGCCAGTCCTGGAATGCTCTTCGTATGGAAATCGCCTACCGCCGCATCGCCACCGTGCATTTCACCCTCACCGATGAGGACGGCAGCCAGATCACCACCACCCGTGGCCATGATCCGCTGGTGTACATGCACGGTACCGACAGCATTGCCAAAGGCCTGGAGGAGGCGCTGGAGGGCCGCGGCACGGGAGACCGGCTGGAGGTGACGGTGCCGCCGGAAAAGGGCTTCGGTCCGCGCTTTGAATCGCTGGTGCAAAGTCACCCGCTCAGCATCATCAGCGACGGCGTGACACCCGAGGTGGGCGCCAAGCTCAACGCGCAGACTGCCAATGGGCCGCTGGAAGTAAAAGTGGTCGCAGTCGAGGGCGACACGGTGACCGTGGACGGCAACCACCCGCTGGCCGGGCGGGCCTTCCGCGCGGAGCTTGAAGTGGTGGATGTGCGGGTAGCCACCCCGGACGAGATCCAGTTCGGCCTGGATTGACCCTGCAGATACCGGGCGCCCGGCCTCAAGCCGGGCTCTTCCGCCATGCCGTTAGAATGGGCGCATGTCTGTTGAAGCCACACCGCTCGCCGGCCAGCTGCTGATCGCGCTGCCGGTATTGGCCGATCCGAACTTCGCCCGTTCGGTCACCCTGATCTGTCAGCACGACCCCGACGGCGCGATGGGCGTGGTCGTCAACCGCGTCTCCGAATACACCTTGGGCGATGTGTTCGCGCAGATGGATATCGGTTGCGAAAACCCCCTGGTGAGCGGCCAGCCGGTGCTGGCCGGCGGGCCTGTGCATCCCGAACGGGGTTTCGTGCTGCACGACGGCGAGCGGCGCTGGGAATCGAGCATGCAGGTGCAGTCGGGCCTGCACGTGACCACGTCGCGCGATGTGCTCGATGCGATCGCCCGCGGCGAAGGCCCGCAGCGCGTGCTGGTGGCACTTGGATGCGCCGGCTGGGGAGCGGGGCAGCTTGAGCAGGAGCTGGCCGAGAACACCTGGCTGACGGCCCCGGCCGATGCCGAGCTGTTGTTTGCGATGCCGCTGGAATCGCGCTGGCAGGCCGCGGCGGGGCGCATTGGCGTGGACATGCTGCAGATGGCCGGCTACATGGGGCGGGCGTGACCGGCCTGGATCCGGCCAGCGGCGCCACGGTGCTCGGCTTTGACGTCGGCAGCCGCCGCATCGGCGTGGCCGTGGGCAGCAGCTTCGGCATGGGCGGTCGCGCGCTGGCGGTCGTCGAGGTCCATTCAGGCGCGCCTGACTGGGAGCACATCGATCGCCTGCGGGCCGAGTGGCTTCCACAGGCGTTGATCGTTGGTGATCCAATCACCCTGGACGATGGCGACCAGCCGGCCCGCAAGCGCGCGCAGCGCTTTGCCCGCCAGCTGCGCGAACGTTACCGGGTGCCCGTGCTGCTGGTGGATGAGCGCTCCAGCTCGCGCGAAGCCGCGCGGCGCTTTGCCGCGGACCGGGCCGAGGGACGGCGCCGGCGCCGCGACGGTGCCAAGCAGGATGCTGAGGCAGCGGCGATCATCGTCCAGCGCTGGATGGAAGCGCCCGAAGACGCGGTGCCGCTCCCGTAGAATCAGCTCACGTCCGACCCCGCACGGTTTTTCTATGACTTCCCAGCTTGATGCCACCGGCCGCCTGCGCCACCTGCTGACCCTCGATGGCCTGTCTGCCGAGGTCCTGTGGAACCTGCTGGACCGCGCCCAGGCCATCATCGACGGCCAAGGTCCGGCGCCGGATGCCTTGTCGGGCCAGGCCATGTGCACGCTGTTCTTCGAGCCCTCGACCCGCACCCGGCTCAGCTTCCAGCGGGCGGCCCAGCGCCTGGGCGCGGACGTACTCGATTTCGACGCGTCGACGTCCTCGACCACCAAGGGCGAGTCGGCCATCGACACCCTGCGCACGATCGAGGCGATGGGCGTGCGCGGGTTCGTCCTGCGTGACCGCGAGGAGGGCGCGGCCGCGGCCTTGGCCGAGGCCGCGGGGCCGGATACCGCCATCATCAATGCCGGCGATGGTCGCAGCGCGCATCCCACCCAGGGGTTGTTGGACATGCTGAGCCTGCGCCAGGCCAAGGGCAGCGATTTTTCCCGGCTCAAGGTGCTGATGGTGGGGGACGTGAAGCACTCCCGCGTGGCCCGCTCGGGCCTGCAGGCCCTGCGTATCCTGGGGGCCGGCCAGATCCGCGTGTGCGGCCCGGCGACCCTGTTGCCGGACGATGCCACCCTGGACGGCTGCGTCGTGGATGACAGCCTCGACGCTGCGATCGAAGGCGTGGACGCGGTCATGATGCTGCGATTGCAACGCGAGCGTATGGAAGAAGGATTGGTCGGCCCGCTGGAGGAATACCATCGCGACTGGGGCCTGACCGCCGCGCGCCTGCGCCGCGCCGCGCCCGACGCCGTGGTGATGCATCCCGGACCGATGAACCGAGGCGTGGAGATCGACGACGAGGTCGCTGACGGCCCCCAGTCACTGATCCTGCGTCAGGTGGCCAACGGCGTTCCCGTCCGCATGGCGGTGCTGGAGGCGCTGCTTGTTCCGCAGGACAGGCGCTGACCGGATAAATCGCCGGACAGCTGGATCCAGCCTCAGTTCAACAGGATCAGCGTTGCCAGGCCCAGGAAGCTGAAGAAGCCCATCACGTCGGTCACCGCCGTGACCACCACGGTGCCGGCCACGGCGGGATCGACCCGCATGCGCCGCAACAGCAGTGGCACAAGCACCCCGGCCAGCGCCGCGGAGCTGAAGTTGATCACCAGCGCGATGGTGATCACCAGCGACAGCAGCCAGTCGTGGAACCAGACCAGGGCGATGATGCCCACCAGGCTGCCGATCAGCAGTCCGTTGATCAGTGCCACCCGGACTTCCTTCCACAGCAGGATCCGGGCGTTACTTGCGCCCACCTGGCCCAGGGCAAGGCCACGCACCATCAGGGTCAGCACCTGTACCGCGGCGTTGCCGCCAATTCCGGCGACCACCGGCATCAGCACCGCCAGCGCTACGATCTCCTCGATCGTGGCCTCGAACTGGCCGATGACGATCGCCGCCATGAAGGCAGTCATCAGGTTGATACACAGCCACACCACGCGGCCGCGCACGGCGCGTGGGACAGGGGAGAACAGGTCCTCATCCTCGTCCAGGCCGGCGGCGCTGAGCGCCTGGTGCTCGGCCTGCTCGCGGATGATGTCGACCACGTCGTCAATGGTGATACGCCCGCGCAGCACGTTGCCGTCATCGACCACCGGTGCCGAGACCCAGTCATGATCGGAGAACTGGCGCGCCACTTCCTGGGCCGATTCGTCCACGTGCAGTGAGTCCAGTTCCTCGTCGATCAGCTCGTTGATCGGCGTGGCCGGATCGCGGGTCACCAGATCCTGCAGTGCTACCCAGCCCATCAGCTGGTGGCGGCGGTTGACCACGTACAGGTGGTCGGTGTGCTCGGGCAGCTCGCCACGCAGACGTAGGAAACGCAGCACCACGTCCACCGTCGTGTCGGCGCGCACGGTGACCACGTCCGGGTTCATCAACCGGCCGGCTGTGTCCTCGTCGTAGGACAGCGCCTGCTCCAGGCGCTCGCGGTTTTCACGGTCCATCGAGCGCAGGATCTGCTCGGTGACCGCTTCGGGCAGGTCTTCGACCAGGTCGGCCAGGTCGTCGATGTCCAGGTCTTCGACCGCGGCGACGATTTCGTCCGGGTCCATGTCCGCGATCAGGCTTTCGCGGACCTCGTCACCTACGTGGACCAGTACCTCGCCGTCGTCCTCGGCGTCCACCAGGCCCCATACCACCATGCGCTTGTCCAGCGGCAGTGATTCGAGCAGGTTGCCGATCTCGGCCGGGGCGAGGGTGTTGACCATCCGCCGCACCGGCCCCAGCCGACCGCTGTCGAGCGCATCGGAGAGCAGGCGCAGCTGGCGCGCGGTCTTGTCGTGGCGGGCGGCTTCGGCCATGGGGTGGAAAGTCGCGGCTGGCGGGCACTGCCCGGGCGGCTGTCTGATTCCGGAAACCGGACCATGGATCGCGGGGCCGGACGTTCAGGAGTCGGTGCAGTCGCGCCGTGGACGGCGACCTCTGGAGTGGTTCCATCGCCACTTGCAGGCGCGACAGGTCATGCATTCGTGCGCACATTATCCCTGCTTGGCGCAATTCTGCACGCCCGGAGAGTGCCGGCTCAGCCTTCGCCGTCGAGGATGACGCCGTTGCGGGCGCCGGCTGCGGCGATGGCCGGCATTTCGTCGAGCGGTTGTTCCGCGTAGTCCAGCACCCGCAGCAGCATTGGCAGGCTGAGTCCGGACACCCGCCGCGTCGGCGTGCCCAGGTGCGCCAGCCTCGCCGCCAGGGTGGCGGCGCTGGATCCCTGCATGTCAGATAGCAGCAGGACTCCCGCTCCACCGTCCACTTTGCGCAGGGCTGCGCTGGCCGCCGGCAGCAGGGTAGCGGGGTCGGCGCCTGGAGGCACTTCAAATGCCGCGCATGCCAGCGGCAGATTGCGCTGGGCAGCGGCGGCGACGAGCAGGGCGGCACCGATGCCGGGCTGGGTGATAAGCAGGATACCAACGGCCATCGGGACAAATTACCAGAGCAGCGGAGGGGTCGGCACCGGCGGTGTCTAGGGTCTGCCCCAGCTTACGCGGGCAGCCACGGCTGATGCACGATCGCTATCGAACAAGAAGTGTCTCATCGAAGGCGCCGGCCGCAACTTCAGGCCCGAGGTGCAGACACTGAAACCAAGCCACCAAGGAGATGGCCATGCTGGGTTCAATAGGCAATACAGTTTCCAACTTTGCCGGCAACTTTGCCGGTAACCTTCTCGATCGACTCGTGGACCTGGCCCCAAGCCTGCTGACCACTGTCCTGTCGAGTGCCGCCAACCAGCTGTTGCCGGGTTCAGGGGCGCTGGTTCAGGCCTTTGCCGGCCCGATCGTCGAGGCGGCTGTCTACGCTTTTGAAAGCGCGTTCCACGAGACTCTGCTGCCGGTTATTTCAGACGCACTCACCGGCATCGACCTGCCGGATACCGATGTGGGCAACCTGGGGGAGCAGATGCTCACCACCTTCGCGGATGGCTTCCGCCAAGGCCTTGGTGCCTGATCCATGACGGATGCAGGTGACGCCTGGCAGCATCGCCAGCAGTGGATCGAAGCGATCACCGGCCTGCGTGACGGCGACGCCATTACCGAGCAGGACAGGGAGCTCCTGCATCGGGAATACGACCGGATGCAGCAGAGCGTGCAGGAAGCCATGCAGGCCATGGCCCCGGAATACGCCCAACGCATCCGCGAGGATGGCAAGGAGCCGGCGGACGAGTGGATCCACGCCCGCACCCACGAGCTTGGCGTGGAGAACGGCCGGCGCCTGCGTCAGGCGCTGGAAGAGTTGAGCTTCGCCGACCAGCTTGAACTCGACCGGATCGGGCAGGGCGGGCACTGACCCGCCCTGCAGTCAGTCCAGTTGCCGGTGGAAGGTGGTGACGTCTTCCCAACCCTGGCCGCGCGCATGCTTGGCCATGCGTTCGGCCAGGTAGACCGAACGGTGGCGTCCACCGCTGCAGCCAAAGGCGACGGTGCAGTAGGCCCGGGTATCCGAACGCATTTTTGGCAGCCAGTGGTCGAGGAATGTCGCCACCTGGCGGAAGTACTCCTGCACGTCTGGACTGGATGCGAAGTAGTCGGCGACCGCCTCGTCGCGGCCGGAAAGGGGCCGCAGTTCCGGCTCCCAATGGGGATTGGGCAGGCCGCGGGCATCGAACACGAAGTCCGCATCGGCCGGCACCCCATGGCGGTACGCGAAGGATTGGAACAGCAGCGAGAACGAGCGCTCCACTGACAGGTCAAGCTCGGCGATGATGCTCCGCCGCAGCTGGTGGACATTGAGCTTGGTGGTGTCGATCACCACGTCGGCCAGCGTCCGCAGCGGGCGCAGCACCTGGCGCTCCAAGGCGATGGCGTCGTGGAGCGACAGCCCCAGGTGGCTCAGCGGGTGGCGGCGCCGGGTATCCGCGTAACGCTTGAGCAGCTGCTGGTCGCCGGTCTCAAGGAACACCAGCCGGGGATCGAATCCCAGACTGGCGACGGCCGACAGCCACCGCGGGATGTTGGCCAAGTCGTCTTGGCGGTTGCGCACGTCGATCCCGACCGCCAGCTTGCGGGCCCGCCCCTCGTCCTGGCCCACGCTGCGCACGAAGTCCGGCAGCAGGTCGGCGGGCAGATTGTCGGTGCAGTAATAGCCCAGATCCTCGAGGGTCTTGAGCACTACCGACTTGCCGCTGCCGGACATGCCGCTGACGATCAGCAGTGAAGAGCCGGATACTTCGGTCATTGGCTGTTCCTGGCGGGTCGCGAGCGGCAATCGTCCGGCAGCGGGGCTCAGCCGAAGCTGCCGTCGCGGATCGGGTTCTCACCGCGATGATGATCGCCCATCTTGCCCTTGTGCTTGACCAGCAGGCGGTCGAGCTTGTCGGCCAGTACATCGATGGCGGCGTACATGTCCACGCCGGTGGCGTCCGCGTGCAGCGTGCGGCCCGGCAGGGTCACGGTGGCCTCGGCCTTGTGCTTGGGCTTGTCGATGCTCAGCTGGGTACGGATCTCGAACGGGTCGTCGAAGTGGCGCGACAGACGCTTGAGCTTGGTTTCGACGTAATCGCGCAGTGCGGGGGTGACTTCGATCTGGTGCCCGTGGGTATCAATTCGCATCGGCAACTCTCCTATGCATCAGGGATCGGGTGTACGCAGCGCGTATTGACAGAGTAACCCAACGCTGCGGACAGGCAAGCGCAGGGCTTGCACCGTGTTTGACCACGGAACCGGACAGCAGTTCAGCCCAGGCGGACTCGATCGTGGGAGGACGGGATGCTCAGCGCTTCGCGATACTTGCTGACCGTGCGCCGGGCCACCATGACGCCTTCGGCCTTCAGTGCCTCGGCCAGCCGGGCGTCGGACAGTGGCTTGCCGGGGTTCTCGGCCTCGACCAGGTGCAGGATCATCTGCTGGATGGCGATGCTGGAGGCCTGGCCGCCACTGTCCGTGCTGACGCCCGAGGCGAAGAAGTCGCGCAGCGGCAGCGTGCCGCGTGGGGTGCGCGCGTACTTCCCGGCAACGGCGCGCGACACCGTGGACTCATGCATCCCGATTTCGGCGGCCACTTCACGCAGGGTCAGGGGCCGCAGCGCCTGCGGGCCGAACTCAAGGAAACCCGACTGCTGGCGCACCAGGCAATTGGCCACCTTGAGCAGGGTCTCGCCGCGCTGCTGCAGGCTGCGCAGCAACCACCGCGCCTCCTGCAGGCGGCCCCGCAGGTAGGCTCCGTCGGCCTCGCTGGTCTGGCCGATCATGCCTTCGTAGCCGCGGTGAATGGTGACCCGGCTGGCCGGGCCGTCCACCAGGCTGACCTTCCACACGCCCTCGTGGCGACTGATGGTGCAGTCCGGCGCCACATAGGTCTCATGAGGCAGGGCCCCCATGCAGCTGCCCGGATGGGGGTTCAGGGAGCGCAGCAGCTGCAGGGCCACATCCGCCTCATCGCGCGGGCAGCCCAGTGACTCGGCCAGGCGGTCTTCACCCAGTCGCGGCAGCGTTTCCAGAAGCTCCTCCACGATGCGCACCGCAAGCTCGAGGCCCGGGGTCGAACGGTCCAGCACGGCCAGCTGCAGCAGCAGGCATTCGCGCAGGTCGCGGGCGCCCACGCCAATTGGATCCATGTGCTGGATCCGGCAGAGCACCGCCTGGATCTCTTCGTGCGTGCAGGTGACCTGGGGAGCCAGGGCCGCGAGGATGTCGTCAAAGCCGCAGCGCAGATAGCCATCGTCCTCGATGGCATCGATGATCGCTTCGCCGATCAATCGGTCATGCGCTGACAGCTGGGAAAGATTCAGCTGCCAGGCGAGGTGTTCGCGCAGGGTGTCCGGATCGGCTGCCCGGTCCGCGGGATCCCGGTCGTCATCGAAGCTGCCGCCAGCGCCGGAGCCCTGCCAGCTTTCCCCGCCGCCCCAGTCTTCGCTGTCGGCGACCGCCGATTCGCCATCCGTCGCAAGCGGAGCGTCGGCTTCCGATGTGGGGTCCGTCGTTGGCGAGGCGTCCTCCTCCCATTCCAACAACGGGTTGCTCTCGACCGCCGCGCTGACCTCGGCTTCCAGATCCAGCGCCGACAGCTGTAGCAGGTGCAATGCCTGCATGAGCTGCGGCGTGAGCACCAGCTGTTGTCCCAACGATGTCTGCAGGCGCTGCTTCATTGTTCCCCATGATGCAACGTCCGGGCTGGCCGGATCCGGACAATCAGTTCATCCCGCCTGCGCAGCGTTACAGGCGGAACGAGTCCCCCAGGTACACCCTGCGCACATCAGGATTGGCCAGCAGCGCGTCCGGAGCCCCCTGCGCGAGTACGCTGCCTTCATTGAGGATATACGCACGGTCGCAGATGCCCAAGGTCTCGCGCACGTTGTGGTCGGTGATGAGCACGCCGATGCCGCGGTTCTTGAGGTGGCGGATGATGCGCTGGATGTCGCCGACCGAGATCGGGTCGACGCCCGCGAACGGTTCATCGAGCAGGATCATGCGCGGCTGGGCGGCCAGTGCGCGGGCAATTTCCACGCGCCGCCGCTCGCCGCCGGACAGGCTCGCACCGGCCTGGTCGGCCACGTGGGTGATCTGCAGTTCTTCCAGCAGGTTGGCCAGCTCGGCTTCGCGTTCCTTGCGGCGGAGGTTGTCGCGCAGCTCCAGTACCAGGCGGATGTTGTCGGCCACCGACAGCTTGCGGAACACAGAAGGTTCCTGCGGCAGGTAGCCCACGCCAAGGCGGGCGCGCCGGTACATGGGCTCGTCGGTGATGTCGCGCCCGTCCAGCACGATGCGCCCGGCATCAGCAGTCACCAGACCGACGATCATGTAGAAGCATGTGGTCTTGCCGGCGCCGTTGGGACCGAGCAGCCCCACCACTTCGCCGGCTTCCAGGGTCAGGCCGAAGTCGCTGACCACCTCGCGTGAACGGTAGCGCTTGCGCAAGCCCTCCGCGGCCAGCATCAGTTGCTGTCCTGGCGCTGGCTGCGCGGCTGGATGCGCATGTGCACGCGTCCGGCGCCTTCGCCGCCGGCTTCCACGCGTTCGGTCTGCAGGTTGTAGACGATGCGCTCGCCCCGCATGTCACCGCGCGGCTGCTCCACCAGGGCATTGTCGGTCATGGTGAGCGTGTCGTTGCGCATGTCGTAGACAATGCGGCCGGCATGGGCGTTGAGCGGCTCGCCCTCATCGGTTTCCTGGAACATGGTGGCCGGGCTGCCGGTCAACACCACCCGATCCACTTCGCCGCCGCGCAGGGTCACTTCGGCGCGATCGGACTTGATCTCCAGGGTGCCCTGGGTGATCACCACGCCGCGGGACATGATGATGGGCTCGCCATCATTCAGCCCGCCTACCTGGTGGCCGGAGTGGATATCCATCGGCTGGTCGCGATCGGACTGGCGCCCGTGCGCGGACGCGGCCGCCAGCAGGGCGGCGGTAAGCAGCAGGGCACTAGCGGCGCGTCGGGACATAGCGGGTCTCTACCTCGGAATGGAGCACATAGCGCTTGCTGGACAGATCCACGTCCAGCCCGCGGCCCTGGATTGTAGAACCGGGCTGTTGCACGGTCACCAGTTCCTGGCTGCTTGCGGTGCGCTTCTCGGGGAATACATTCAGCTGCTCGGTGTTCATGGTGACCGGGCTGCCGTTGTTGTCGGTGCCGTCGGCCTGGACATCCTCGCGCAGCATGATCTCGTCGTGATCGGCGGTGATCAGTGCGTTCTGCGAGCGGATTTCCCAGTGTGCGCCGTGGGAGTCGGGCACCAGGAACAGCGGGGTCTGGATGCTGATCGTGCGGTCTTCGGGATGCTGTTCCAGCCGCGGTGCGCGAAGGGTGAAGGCCTCGCTGCCTTCGCTGCTCAGGGCGGTGAGTTCGAAATCGGTCAGCACGTAATCCGAGCGCAGCGGATCAATGGTCTGGACCACCGGCTCGGCGCGCTGGCGCCAGGCCGACCAGCCGGAAAGGATCGCCGCCACCACCAGCACCCCCGCCGTCACGCCGCGCCAGTTCATGCCCGCCGCCCGTCAACGCGGGCTTGCAGCAGGCCTTCCACCGCGCCCTGTGCGGTGAGCAGCAGGTCGCACAGCTCGCGGGCCGCGCCTTCGCCGCCGCGGGCGGTGGTGCGCCAGCAGGCTTCGGCCGCGGTCCAGGCGTGGGCGTTGGCTGGGGCCGCGGCCAGGCCGACCGCGCGCATGGGCGCAAGATCAGGCAGGTCATCGCCCATGAAAGCCACTTCGTCGAGGCCGATGCCCGCTTCGCTGCACAGCATCTCTACCTTGGCGAGCTTGTCGGCTACCGCGCAGAACGCGTCGATGCCCAGCTCGGCCGCGCGCCGTTCCACTGCCGCGCTGGCCCGGGCAGTGATCAGCGCCACGCGGATGCCGGCCTTGCGCAGCAGCACCAGGCCCTGGCCATCGTGCACGTGGAAGGCCTTCATCTCGCCGCCCTGGGCGTCAAAGTGCAGGCGCCCATCGGTCAGGGTGCCGTCCACATCGAAGCAGGCCAGGCGTATGCGCGCGGCGCGGGCCAGCAGTTCGGCTGGGAAGGATGCGGGTCCGTCCATCACACCACTCTCGCACGCAGCAGGTCGTGGATGTTGAGCGCGCCCACAACGTGGCCGTCGGCGTCGACCACCAGCAGGCCGTTGATCTTGTGGGTTTCCATCAGTCGGGCGGCCTCGACGGCCAGTGCGTCGCTGGCGATGGTGACCGGGGTGCGGGTCATGACCTCGGACACCCGGGTGGTGCGCACATCAACGCGCTCGTCCGCCAGTGTGCGGCGCAGGTCGCCATCGGTGAACAGGCCGAGCAGGCGACCTTCGGCGTCGACCACCGCGGTCAGGCCCAGGCGCTTGCGGCTGATTTCGAGCAATGCTTCGGCCAGGGTGGCTTCCTCGGCCACGCGCGGCACGTCATCGCCGCCATGCATCACGTCGTCGATGCGCAGCAACAGCTTCCGGCCCAGCGCGCCGGCGGGGTGTGAGCGGGCAAAGTCGTCGGCGGTGAAGCCGCGCGCGTTCAGCAGGGCCACGGCCAGCGCGTCGCCTACGGCCAGGCTGGCGGTGGTGCTGGAAGTGGGAGCCAAGCTCAGCGGGCAGGCTTCGGCCGGCACGCTCACGTCCAGATGCACGTCGGATTCGCGCCCGAGCGAGGACCCGGGCCGCCCGGTCATGGCGATCAGCACATTGCCCTGGCGGCGCAGGCCCGGCAGCATCATCATGATCTCGTCGGATTCGCCGGAATAGGACAGCGCCAGCACCACGTCCGCATCGGTGATCATGCCGAGATCGCCGTGTCCGGCTTCGCCCGGATGCACGTAGAACGCGGGGGTGCCGGTGGAGGCGAGGGTGGCGGCGATCTTGCGCGCGATGTGGCCGGACTTGCCCATGCCGGTGCAGACCACCCGACCCTGGCAAGCCAGGATGCGTTCGCAGGCTTCGCTGAAAGCACCGTCCAGGCGATCACCGACTGCCCGCAGCGCATCGATTTCTATTTCAATCACGCGCCGGCCGTTGGCGGCGAAATCGGAGGTGGCGGACGGTTGCGTTGCAGGGGTGACCATATCCAAGCTGATGGCTTTCCGTTAGGCTAAGCTGTTCATTTTACGCATGTCCCGCCGTGAATACCCCGCCGTCGCCTCCGACGCGGGTTGCTGCTCAGGCGGGCTTCACGAGCCGGAGCTGGCGCACGTTGGACGCACAAACCATCTGTGAACTGATTGAAAAGGGCTTGCCTGACGCCCGCGTGGAAGTACAGGGCGCCGATGGCGTCCATTTCGAAGCGGTGGTCGTGTCGGAATCCTTCCGTGGCAAATTGCCCCTGGCCCGTCATCGCATGGTGTACGCCACGCTGGGCGACCGTATCCAGACCGGTGAAATCCACGCCCTGGCCCTGACCACACTGACTCCGGACCAGGCTGCTTCCTGATCCTGGGCGCCGACTCCTGAGCGTCCGCCCGCGGCTGCACTCTCCCATGAAAAAAATCCGAATCCTCGGTGGCACTGCGCTTCACGGCGAAGTAGCCATTTCCGGTGCCAAGAACGCCGTCTTGCCCATCCTCTGCGCGAGCCTGTTGGCCGACGGCCCGGTGGAAATCAACAATGTTCCCAATCTGCAGGACGTGCTGACCACGGCGCGCCTGCTGCGGGAGCTGGGTGCGGACGTGGAACACGACGTCGCCAACTCCCGTTTCCGGATCGATCCCTGCCCGGCGACCGGCCACGTGGCCCCGTACGAGCTGGTACGCACCATGCGCGCCTCGGTGCTGGTGCTCGGTCCATTGCTGGCCCGCCACGGCGCGGCGGAAGTGTCCCTGCCCGGCGGCTGCGCGATCGGTTCGCGTCCGGTTGATCTGCACATCCACGCCATGCAGGCGCTGGGGGCTGAGGTGGAAGTCGAACACGGCTTCATCCGCGCCCGCGCCAGGCAGCTCAAGGGCGGGCACATCGAGTTTCCCATGGTCAGCGTGGGCGCCACCGAGAACGCCCTGATGGCCGCCAGCCTGGCCAAGGGCACTACGGTGATCGACAACGCCGCGCGCGAGCCGGAGGTGGTGGACCTGGCCGATTGTCTGATCGCGCTGGGCGCCGACATCGAAGGCGCCGGAACCGGTCGGATCGTGGTGCGCGGGGTGGAGCGCCTGGCTGGAGGCCGGCACGCCGTGCTGCCGGACCGGATCGAAGCCGGCACCTTCCTGGTGGCCGCGGCAATGACCGCTGGCTGCGTGACCGCCACGGGCACCCGCGCCGACACCATGGTCGCCGTGCTGGACAAGCTGGCCGAAGCCGGCGCCCGGCCCGTCATCGAGAGTGACCGCATCACCATCGACATGCGCGGCCGTAAGCCTCAGGCGGTCAATCTGGTCACTGAGCCGCATCCGGGCTTCCCCACCGACATGCAGGCGCAGTTCATGGCCATGAACTGCATCGCCGAGGGCATCGGCACCATCGATGAACGGATCTTCGAAAACCGTTTCATGCACGTCAACGAGTTGATGCGCCTGGGTGCCGACATCAACGTCGAAGGCAGCCGGGCTACGGTCACCGGCGTCCGGGCCCTCAGTGGCGCTCCGGTGATGGCCACCGACCTGCGCGCCTCCGCTTCGCTGATCCTGGCGGGCCTGGTGGCCTCCGGAGAAACAGTGATCGACCGCATCTACCATCTGGACCGGGGCTACGAGAACATCGAAGCCAAGCTGTCCGGGCTGGGCGCACAGATCTCGCGCATCTGATCGGCCTCGCGGCCGCGGACCAGCTAGGTCTCCTGTCCTACAACCAGTACCCGAAACGGGATATCGGCTGTGGCGCGTTCGCCGGTACTTTCGCTGAGGATCTCCAGCAGGATGTCGAAGTCTCCCGGAGCGCAGCGCTGCAGGCGGGCGGCATTTTCCAGTACCAGCAGCAGGCCCGGCGCCTGCTCCCACGAGAGATCTCCCAGGGCGTCGGCCAGCGCATCCCAGTTGTGGCCGAAGTAGTTCGGGAAATCGAGCGCACGGGCGATCTCCTCCAGCAGTGCAGTCTTGCCATCGACCGTTCCCAGGTCCACAGACACCACGCGGTAGCCGAGTGTGGCAGCGGCATCCTGTATCGCCGTGCATTCATCGTGGCTGGCCGGGTAGTCCACGCCAGATGCAGCATTGTGTTTCAGCCAGTTGCCGGGGTCAGTCGGGTTCATGGTTCCCCTGGCGCTGGAACGCGCGGAAGCTGCGGTAGTGGTCGGCGGTGTAGTACCACTCGGTGGGCGGGTCGCCACCGGTGACGATGCGTCGCGCGCCGCGGTGGCCGGCGCCCGGCGTCTCCACGGTGAATTCGCGGTAATGCCCCCGGGGTTGGGTGGGCAGCAGGCCTTCCCGGTTCTGGAACACAGTGCCGTCCTGCCGGTGTGGGTAGGGTCCGCCGCGATCAATCAACGCCAGGGTGGCATGCGCTTCAAGCGGCAGGAAGTCTGGAGCGCGGGGCGCCTGCGCGGGACGTTGCAGCTGCTCCGTGCTTCCAGTAAGTGCCGGTGCAGGCTCTTCTCCGCGCTGCAGCACCTGCCACGTCCCCAGAAGCAGCAGCCCTGCAAGCAGCCAGAGCCAGCTGCGCGGTGAGGAGCGGTGGCGCCTGCGACGTGACATGGGGCAATGATAGCGGGGTAGATGTCAGCCCTGCCTGGCTCCGAGCATGATGATGCACATGCCGAGCAGACACACACCCACGCCGACCCAATCGGTGACGGTGGGCCGGATGGCATCCACTGCCCACAGCCACACCAATGCAACGCTGATATACACCCCGCCATACGCGGCATAGACGCGCCCCGCGGCCTGTGGATGCAGGGTCAGCAGCCAGACGAATGCCGCCAGGCTCAGCGCCGCCGGCACCAGCAACCACGCTGAACGCCCCTGCTTGAGCCACAGCCAGGGCAGGTAACAGCCGATGATCTCGGCCAGGGCGGTCAGGGTGAACAGTCCCAGGATTTTGAGCAGGGCCAAAGCGACAGGGTCCGGCAGGGAAGCAAAAAAACGCCCGGCGATGCCGGGCGTTTCGATCAGCTACAGACGGGGATCAGCTGCCGAACGTCAGGGTGCCGCGCATCAGTGCGGAATGGCCCGGGAACGAGCAGAAGAAGGTGTAATCGGGGCCGGCAGTGAGCGAGCTCGTGGAGAAGGTGACCGAGGTGGACTCGCCACCGCCAACCATCTCCGTGGCGGCAATCACGCGCGCGTCGTCCGGCTTGACGTAGTCGGCATCCGCCCCGGCGGCCAGGCCATCGGCGGCAACGGCGGTGAAGTCGCCAGCGCTGGTCACCACCACGTTGTGGCCCATCGCCAGGACCGGCATTGAACCAACGTGGTTGAGGTTGATGGTGAACTCGCTGCACGAGGCCGGTACGTCGATCGAGCTGGTGTTGTACTGCATCCGGTCGTTGCCTTCGATGGTGATGGCGCAATCAGCCACCTGGGGTCCGGAATTGGCAGCCTGTTCGTCGACATTCTCGGCACCGCCGGTGGACTGCTCGGTGTAGGGCCGATCCAGGGCGTCGCCCTCGACAGTGTCGTCATGGCCACCGGCTGCGGTCGGCTCACCCACGGGTTCGGCAGGCGTGGTGTCCATCGGGGTGGTGTCCATCGCCGCGGTATCCGCCGGCGTCGTGCGATCGGCGTCAGCGGGGGTGCCGTCGCCGCCACAGGCGGCCAGGGCCAGCGAGCACGACAGGGCAAGCAGAGTCAGTCGGACTTTCATTTGAACCTCCAGGTCCATGAATGGGGAAACCATGCGCCTATTTTTGCTGATCATCCCTTACGAAAAAGTGATGACATCCACAGGCGGTATCTGTTCATTCAGCAACGTCCAGGCCCTCCAGCATGGCCTGCACGTGACGGTTGGGATTGCGGTCGGAGTGCACCGCGGCAATGGTGCCGTCCTGGCGGATGGCGTAGGACGTACGCGATGAGTATTCGCTGCCTTCGCTCACGGCCCGGTAGTCGGCGGCGATGCGCGCACCTTCATCAGCCGCAACCGGGAACTTGCCCGCGCAGGTAGAGCTGTCCGCGGAAAACTCCTGCAGCTGGTCGGTATTGCCGGCGGTCACGCCAATCACGGTGGCGCCCAGCTCTGCAAAGCGGTCGATGTTCTGCGAGAACAGTGACGCCTCGAGATTGCAGCCGGGCGTGTTGGCGGCCGGGAAGAAATACAGCACCACGGGTCCCTTCGCCAGCGCAGCGGCCATGTCGAACTGGAATGCTTCGCCCGCCAACCACGCAGGTGTTTCAAACAGCGGGGCGCGGTCGCCCGGCTGCAGACTCTCTTCGGCCATGGCAGGCTGGGTGCAGGCGGTGGCCAGCGTGAGGGAAAAGCCCAGCAAGGCGGTCTTGAAAAAGTTCATCGGAGACTCCGGATCGGCGGCGCAGCCGCGCCCGGTTCAATGCTACGCCTGTCACCGCCTGTGTGCAGGCACCGGCCGACCCATGACGTGGACGAACAGCGGCACCTGCTTTTGAAGATCTCCAAACCCCGTCAACCCCGGCGTCAGTTGAACGACTGCAACTGCAGGTCCAGATGATCGCGGCCGTTGCGGCGCTGCAGGATGCGGGCCGGTACCGGCAGGTCCTCGACCACCCAGGCAATGGTTTCGCGGCGACCGCTGGTGCGCACCACGCGGGTGGCCTCGCGCTGCTTGCCGGCCACACTGATGGTCTCGGTGCCATCGACACGGAACTGCTGTCCGCGCACGCGACCATCTTCCACCAGGCGATAGTTGAGCGGCTGTCCGGCGGCCACGTCACGTGCCACCGCCAGGTTGATCAGCATGCCGTCCATATCGCCGGGGCGAAGCTGCACGGGGCCAGCCTCATCGCTGTCCACGTCGCCGCTCCAGCGGGCCTGTTTGGCGTCCCAGTCGTAGGTGGTTTCCACGCTGCGGTTCTTGACCAGCATCGCGGCGAGGCCGGATTCACCAGCCTGCGAATCCACGCTTTTGAGCGGACGCCAATGGTCTCCATGTTCTTCGAAGGTGGTGCTCTGGGTCAGGCGCGCGCCCATGCCGGCAACTTCCACCTTGTACTCCCATTGGTCCTCGCCGCTGCGTGCCAGGGTCATGTTGCCGGTGGCCTGCATGCCCATGTAGCTGGCGCGGTACTCCGCGTTGAAAGGCTCCAGCGCCCATGCCGACGTGGCCGCTGCGAGCAGGGCGCCGGTCGCGAGCAGGCGGGCGCCGCTGCGCAGGATGCTGCGATGAAGTAGCTGGTTGGTCATGGTCATTCAGTCCCTCGGTATTCGATCAGGCGCAGGTCGATGGTGCCGTCACCGTCGATCTGCAGGATGCGGATCGGGGTAGGTACCCCGTTGGCGACCCACACAACCATTTCGTCGTCATCGTCGTCGATGCGTGAAACGCGCAGGGCGCTGTAGCCGATGTCGGCCACGCGGATGGATTCGGGCTCTTCGGCCACCTGGTACTCGTGCTCGCGGGCGCGGCCGTTGTCCACATAGCGGTAGCGCAGAGTGGCCCCGGGCTCGACGTCGCGGATCACCGCCAGGTTGATCAGCAGGGCGCTCATGTCGCCGTCCTGCAGCGGCACCGGCTGGCTGCGCCGTTCGCTGACGTCGCCGCTCCACTGGGCGGTGCGCGTGTGCCAGTCGTAGATGCCGGTGGAGTTGCGGCCGAACAGGATGGCCTTGCGCACCGTGCGCTGGGTCAGCGGCCGGAAAAAGTGGCCATCGTGGTGCACGTCGAAGACGGTGCTCTGCAGCATGTTCAGCCGGGCCAGGCCGATCAGCCCGCGGTTGGCGCGGATCTCCAGCTCGATTTCCCAGTTTGGTTCCTCGCGCCGCTCCAACTTCATGCTGGCTTCGCCGACGTGCCGGTCGCCGTACCAGGCCTCGTAGGTGGCGAAGAAGGGTTCAGGCTCAGCCGCCCGCACGGTGTCGGGGAGTGCCCAGATCGGCAGGATGAGCAGCAGGGTGAGCAGCAGAGTGAAATGTCGCATGGACGGCATCATGCAAAGCGGTTGTTGGACCCAAGCTGAAGCGGCATGTCCAAGGGTAATCCGTCGACATGAACGCTGTGTTCCTCCAGGCGGATGCGTCCGTTGGCGATCCAGCGCACCACTTCCACCAGCAGGGCGTGCTCGCGGCCCAGTACCCGCGCGGCCAGGCTCTCCTCATCATCGCCGGACAGCAGCGGCACCCGGGCCTGGGCGATGACCGGCCCACCGTCGAGGTCGGCGGTCACGTAATGGACACTGGCCCCATGTTCGTTGTCGCCTGCCTCCAGCGCACGCCGGTGCGTGTGCAGCCCCTTGTACCGGGGCAGCAGCGAGGGATGGATGTTGATCAGCAGGCCCGGCCTCGCCTCTGCCGCCGCGGGGCCGATCAGGCGCATATAGCCGGCGCAGACCACCAGGTCCGGCTGTACCGCGTCAACGTGGGCGAACAGGGCTTGGTCGTAGGCAGCGCGGGAAGGGAATGCCTTGGGGTCCTCGGCGGCGCAGGCTACGCCCGCCGCTCGGGCGCGATCCAGGGCCACGGCCCCGGCGCGGTCGGAGAACACCCCCACCAGGCGCGCATTGAGCGTGCCGGCGGCGATGGCGTCGATCAGGGCTTGCAGGTTGCTGCCGCGGCCGGACGCCAGGGCAGCGATGCGCAGAGGCCCGCCTTGCGGGCTGGTGGAATCCACAGGCAACTGCTCAGCCGATGCGGACGCGATCGCCGGCGGCGTCGCTGACCTGGCCGATGCGCCAATTGGCCAGACCGTGCTGTTCCAGACCCGCCTCCACCTGGCCCGCCGCGGCGGCGTCCACGGCCAGTACGAAGCCGAGTCCGCAGTTGAACGTGCGCCACATTTCCGCGTCGGCCACCGCGCCTTCGCACTGCAGCCACTCGAACACCGGCGGCAGCGCCCAGGCGCTGGCGTCCACCTCGATACCCAGCGGTTCGGGGATCACCCGCACGATGTTTTCGGTCAGGCCACCGCCGGTGATGTGGGCCAGGGCATGGATGGATTCACCGTGCGTCGCCAAAAGATCCAGCAGCGGCTTCACATAAATGGTGGTCGGCGCCATCAGCGCGTCGGCCAGCCGGGTGCCGGCCAGGTCCAGGTCGGCCGGGCTGCCGGCGCGCTCGTAGATCCGCCGGATCAGCGAATAACCGTTGGAATGCGGGCCGCTGGAGCCGATGCCGATCAGCACGTCGCCGGCGCGGGCGCGCGAACCGTCCACCAGATCGGCTTTTTCCACCGCACCCACGCAGAAGCCCGCCAGGTCGTATTCGCCCGGGGCGTACATGTCGGGCATTTCCGCGGTTTCGCCGCCGATCAGGGCGCAGCCGGCCAGCTCGCAGCCAGCGGCGATCCCGCCTACCACGGCCGCGGCGGTATCCACGTCCAGCTTGCCGGTGGCGAAGTAGTCGAGGAAAAACAGCGGTTCCGCGCCCTGGACCACGATGTCGTTGACGCACATGGCCACCAGGTCGATGCCGATGGTGTCATGGCGCCCCAGCTGCTGGGCCAGCTTGAGCTTGGTGCCCACGCCGTCAGTGCCCGAGACCAGGACCGGCTCGCGGTAGCGGCCGGACAGGTCGAAAAGAGCGCCGAAACCGCCCAGCCCGCCCATCACGCCGGGGCGGTGGGTGCGCTTGACCAGCGGCTTGATGCGTTCGACGAGGGCGTTGCCGGCATCGATATCGACGCCCGCATCGCGGTAGGTGAGCGGGGTGGGGGTGGTCACGGGTGCGGCCGCCAGAAAGGACAATGCGCGATTTTAGCAGTCGGGGAGGGTTCGCGGCCTGCTGCGCATGAGGATCTGCAACCACACGCCAACGACACCTCGACGAACAGGCAACCGGCTTTGTGGCAACATTCTGCGATCTGTATGTCCCGGGAACGCTACATGCCGCACGTTAACCGCATCGGATGCTGGATGGCCTGGCTGGTCGCCGGTTGCCTGCTGCTGGCTGGTGATGCCATGGCCCAGCGGATGGAAGGAGACCGCGCCGGCGCGCAGGGTCTGTATGAGGCCGAGGTCCGGGTCAACAGCCAGCGGGAGAATGAGCGCCGCGCCGCGCTGGGCCGCGCGCTGGCCCAGGTATTGGGCAAGCTGTCCGGAGACCAGGCGGTGGCCGAGCGGCCGGGCGTATCCGCCGAGCTGCGTCGTGCCGAGGGTTACGTGGAACATTTTGATTACCGCCAGGACGAGGGAACCTCGGCCAGTGGCGCGCCCACTTTCCACACCACGCTGGTGGTGCGCTTCCGTGAGGAGGCGGTAGAAGGCATGGCCGCGGCGCTGGGCCTGCCGATGTGGCCTGAACCCCGGCCGCGGCCGGTGCTGTGGCTGGCCATCGATGATGGCCGCGGTCCACGCCTGGTCACGCTCAACCAGAACAATGCGGTGCGACCGGTGCTCGATCGTGCCGGCGAGCGCGGCTATGGGCTTGGCCTGCCGCGGGGAAGCGCCGCCGAGCAGGCAGCCACCGGGGCGATCTGGCGCGGTGACCACGCCGCCGTAGCCCGTTTGTCGGCCCGCTACGCGCCGCCGATGCAACTGCTGGGCAAGCTGTACCGCCACGAGGGCGGTTGGAAGGCCGACTGGACCTTCGTCGATAACGGCCGGGTGCTGTCGCAGTGGTCCACCGAGAACGCACGGCCGCAGGCGGCCATGGCGGGCGGCGCCGACGGTGCAGCCGATGCGATGGTCAAGCGCTATGCGCGCGCCCCGGAGACGGGCCCGGCCGGCAGCTACCGGATGACGTTCACCGGTATCGACAGCAGCGATGACTTCATCCGCCTGGCGGGTTACCTGCAGGGCATGTCGGTAGTCCAGCGGATCACGCCGGTGCGGGCCACGGCCGATGGCCTGGAAGTGGAACTGGAGCTGCTGACCGGGCTTCCGGGTTTCCGCAGCCTGGCCGATGAGCGGGTGCTGGCGGAGATGGACATGCTGCTCGATACCGGTACTCCGATCTATCGGCTGGTGCGCTGACCGATGGCACCTTTGCAGGACACCGCGGCGATCGCCCTGTTCCTCAAGCGCCTGCAATGGGGGCTGGTGCTGGCGGTCGTCCTCTGGCTGCTGATTGCGCTGGGTCCGATCTTGACCCCGTTCGTGATGGCGGGGCTGCTGGCCTGGCTGTGCGATCCGCTGGTGGACCGGGTGGAGCGCACCGGTCGCTCGCGGCTTTTCGGGGTCAGCCTGGTATTCCTGCTGATGGTGCTGATGGTGACCCTGGCGATGCTGATCCTGGTGCCGATGGTCGAGCGCCAGGTGAAGACCCTTGTCGAGTCCCTGCCTTCCATCAGGGAGTGGGTCGTGGGCATCGCAATCCCGTGGATCGAGGAGCGCAGCGGATTTTCGCTGGCAGCCTGGGCCGATCCGCAACGGCTGTTCGATTGGGCGCGCGAACACTGGCAGCAGGCTGGCGGGGTGGCTGCGTCGTTCTTCGGCTACCTGCAGCGCTCGGGGTTCGTATTCATTACCTGGATCGTCAACCTGGTGCTGCTGCCGGTCCTGACCTTCTACTTCCTGCGCGACTGGGACCTGCTGGTGGAGCGCGTGGCTTCGCTGATCCCGCGCGACCATATCGATACCGTCGCTCGCCTGGCGCGCGAATCCGACGAGCGCCTGGGCGGATTCCTGCGTGGCCAGTTCCTGGTGATGGTGGCCCAGGGCGTGTTCTATGCGGTTGGCCTGCAGATCATCGGGTTGCGGCTGGGCATCCTGGTCGGCCTGGTGGCCGGACTGATCAGCTTCGTGCCCTACCTGGGCGCGACGGTGGGGGCGATCCTGATGCTGCTGGCGGCACTGGTGCAGGCACAGGGCATCGACTGGCAGCTGCTGATCCTCGGTACCGCGGTGTTCAGCGCCGGCCAGCTGCTGGAAAGCTACGTGCTGACGCCGCGGCTGGTGGGTGACCGGATCGGCCTGCACCCGGTGGCGGTGATCTTCGCGGTAATGGCGGGCGGGCAGCTGCTGGGTTTCCTGGGCATGCTGATTGCACTGCCGGTGGCGGCGGTGGCCAACGTGTTGCTGCGTTACGCGCATGAGCGCTACACCAGCAGCCGGCTGTATGCCGGCACCCCCTCGGGGGTGATGGTTGACAGGGGCAGCATCGTGACCGGCGCCGACGGCAAGGGGACGCCGGGAGCGTGAACCCGCCGATCGGCTCCCCGGGCAGCGGGCGGCAACTGCCCCTGGCGCTGCGCTATCCACCTGACCAGCGCTTTGACACTTTCGTGGCCGCACCTGAGGGCGCGGTGGAGCAGCTGCGCGCGCTGGCCGCGGGCACGGGCAGCGACTGGCTGTACCTGTCCGGTCCGGCGTCCACTGGCAAGAGCCACCTGGTGATGGCAGCCTGCGCCCATGCCCAGGTGCAGGGCCGGCGCGTGGCCTACGTGCCCATGGCCAGCGCGGTCGGGCGACTGGACCAGGCACTGGCCTCACTGCAGGAATACGACCTGGTGGCGCTGGACGGCCTGGACCTGATGGCGGGCCAGCGGAGTGACGAGATCGCCCTGTTTGATTTCCACAACCGGGCCCGCGTGGCCGGGACCGGGGTGCTGTACGCCGCACGGGTGCTGCCGGACGAGCTGCCGCTGACGCTGCCCGACCTGCGTTCGCGGCTGGGGCAGTGCGCGCGTATCCGCGTGGACGTGCTGGATGACGAGGGCCGTCGACAGGTGCTGCGGGTCCGTGCCGACCGGCGCGGGCTGCAGATAGATGAAGCCGCGATCGACTGGCTGCTGCGAAGGGTGGACCGGGACCTGGGCAGCCTGACCGGGCTGCTTGACCGGCTCGACCGTGAATCCCTCGCGGCCCAGCGGCGCATTACCGTGCCCTTCCTGCGCGAGGTCCTGGCGGCCTCGCAGGCCGAGTAGCCAAGGCGACCCGGTCAGTAGCGCAGGGCGGCGTAGAACGATTCCTGTGAGGCCGCGCGTGCCTGGCCCAGCGTGGTGATGCCGCGCTCGCGCAGCAGCGGAATCAGCCCGAGGAAGACCTCAGCCGTGGCCCGCGCGTCACCCAGTGCGGTGTGGCGCCCAGCCACCTCCACGCCCAGCCGCGCGGAGATGGTCTCCAGACCATGGTTGGGTTCGTTCGGCCAGGCCAGGCTGGCCAGCAGCAGGGTGTCGAGTACGGGCTGGTCAAAACGCACTCCGCTGGAGTCCTCCTTGAGGGCCAGGAAGCGCATGTCGAACGCCGCGTTGTGGCCCACCAGCACGGTGTCGCTGGCGAAGGCGTGGAATGCTGGCAGGATCTGGTCGATGCCGGGCTGGCCGCGCACCATCTCCAGGCTGATGCCGTGGATCTGGAAGCCGGCGTCAGGAATGGTCCGCCGCGGGTTCACCAGCTGGTCGAAGCGCTCGGATGCCAGCAGCTTGCCATTGACGATCCGGATCGCACCGATCTGGATGATCTCGTCCCCGCCGGCCGGATCCAGGCCGGTGGTTTCAGTGTCGAATACGGTGAACGACAGTTCTGACAGCAGCCGGTTATCCAGGCTGTGACTGTCTGCGCTCGCCGCGAAGAGGTCGAAATCGTAGTACGCCGGTCTGCTGCCGGCGGCCTGGGGCGCGTCGCCGACGCTGGTTTGCGGCAGGAGGAACCGGTAGCACATGTCTCCACCGTTCGGCCCGGGCCCGGGCGTGCGCTCCAGCCACAGTTCGCCGCCGTGCCGCTCGGCCACCTCGCGCACCGTGGGCGCGGGGCCCGGCCCGGTCGCCTCGGTCTGCCAGCGGCGCAATGACTCCAGGTCGATCTCGGCGCCCCGCCACGCCAGGTCCAGATGGGCCCGCTTGCCGGCAGGCGCCAGTCGCAGCCGAAGTTCGGCCGGGGTGCCCTCCAGCAGCCGGACGCTCAAAAACACCAGCGCCTGGATCAGGGCCAGGCTGTCGACCCGCAGCCACAGGGTCTCTTCTTCAACCACGATATCGACGCTGTGCCCGGTGTGGGCGCGGATCCGCTGTGTGGCGGCCGTTGCCAGGTCGATCCCGCGCATGCCCTGTAGCGGCCAGCGCACGCGCTGGTCGGCTGAGGCCTCGGCGCCGAGCCGGTCCAGCCGGGCGCTCATGCCGGCAACCTCCTGGCGCAGCACCACCTGGAAATTTTCCCGCTCGGCAGGCTGCAGGTCTGGATAGTCGAGCATGTCCAATGCAGCCTGGATGGCGGCGAACGAGGAGCGGCTGGCTTCGGTCAGCTCGATCAGGATGCGGTCGCGCCGACCCTGGGTTTCCTGCTCCCGGGTGATGTCGTCCAGCATCAGGATGTAGCCGGTAGCCTCCGCATCGGTGGCCTCCACGCCGGTGTCGTCGACCGGATGCACCGGCGCCGCGTTGACCTGCAACAGGTGGCCGCCGGGTGTCGTGGCGACAAAGCGGACCGCGCTGGCAGCATCTCCGCGGGCATGGCGCTGGGCCACGATCTCCAGCGCGTGCTCGATCGCGGCAGCGTCGATCAGGGCGTGGATGGAACGGCCGAGCCCGATCAGCTCCACGCCTTGCAGCTGGCCCGGCGTCCGTGACAGCGCCCGCGACAGGCGCAATGCACGCTCGTTGTAGAGCAGGATCCTGCCTTCCCGGTTGCACGCGACCACGGCGTGGTGGAGCTGGGCCATCAGCGTGGCCAACTGGTCGCGCTGCTGGCCCACGCGGTTGCTGGCGGCTTGGACCTGTTCGGCCATGGTCGCGCCCAGTTCCCGCCGTACGGTGGCAAGGGAATTGACCGCTTCGGCCAGTTCCCTGAGCTCGTCGGGGCCTTCGGGTACCAGGTCCGGGGCAGACGCGGTGCCGGTCAGCGCGCGGATCGCGTCCGCCATGCGCGCGCTGCGCCCTGCCCAGGCTGCTCGCTGCCAGGCCACCGCCCATGCCCCCAGGCCGGCGCCGGCCAGCCACCAGGCCGCCACCAGTGCCCAGTGATGGGCAGACAGGACGATGGCGCCGGCCAGCCACAGGGCGAGCGCCAGACCAGGCGCAAGCAGGGCAGCCCGCTTCATGCCAGCCCGTCCCGCGCCAGCCCGTCTCACGCCAACATGTCCCGCACCTGCTGGGCCAGCTCGCGGGTGGAGAACGGCTTGGTGACGTAGGCATCCGCGCCTACGCCGATGCCGCGCGCCCTGTCCGTCTCGCGGCCCTTGGCAGTGAGCATCAGGATCAGGGTGTCGCGCAGCCCGGGGTCGGCACGTACCGCCTCGCACACATCGAAACCGTTCATCCCCGGCATCATCGCGTCCAGCAGCACCAGCCGCGGGCGCTGGTTGCGGATCGCCTCCAGCGCAGCCACGCCATCGCGCGCGACCAGCACTTCGTAGCCCTCGCGTTTCATCATGAACTCAAGGGAAATGACGATGTTCGGTTCATCGTCGGCAATCAGCACCGTGGTCATTGCGTCCCTCCTTCCGGCCGCAGCGGCAGCTTGAATGCAAAGCATGCGCCGCCGTCGGCTTGATGATGCAGCCAGATCTTACCGCCCAGGTGCTCCACGATCTGGCGGCTGATGGTCAGGCCCAGGCCGGTGCCGGGCGGGCGGTCCAGTTCGTCGCCGCCCTGGCGGAACTTGTCGAACACGGTGGGCCGTTCCCTTTCGGGCACGCCGGGGCCGTTGTCCGCGACTTCCACCACCAGTCCGTCGCTTTCCTCCCGCAGCCGCACTTCGACCCGGCCACCGGTGGTCGGCACGAACTTGGCGGCGTTGGACAGCAGGTTCAGCATTACCTGGGCCAGGCGATCCCGATCGGCTGCCACCGGCGGCACCGCGTCGGGCAGATGCACGTCGACGGCCACGTCCTTGCTGCGGAACAGCTCGCCGGTCGATTTCAGCGCTGCCACCACCACCTCGCGCAGATCCAGCGGTTCGATGTGCCATTCGGCCATCCCCGCCTCGATCTTGGCCATGTCCAGCACCTGGCTGACCAATCGGCCGAGCCGCTCGCTCTCGGCGACGATGATGGCCAGGAATTCCTCGCGCTGGGCGGGCTCGATATCCGCCGTGTCGTGCATCAGCTCGGCCAGTGCCCGGATCGATGTCAGCGGGGTGCGCAGCTCGTGGCTGACCGAGGAGATGAAGTCGTCCTTCATCCGGTCCAGGCTCTTGAGCTGCTCGTTGGCCTCGCGCAGTTCGCTGGAGGTCTGCTCCAGCGCCCGGGCGTAGGCGCGGACCTGGCTGGCCTCGTCGAGGATGTCGATCACGTCATCCAGTCCCAGCCGTTCTTCCTGCGCCACCGAGGCCACCATCACCCGTGCGGATGCACTGCCGATGGCGCCTGCAAGCTGGCGCTCCACGTGGTCAACCAGGCGTGCATCGGGCACCAGCCGGCTGGCATCGCCCACGCCGGTCTCGTGGGCCAGCTCATCGAACACCGCGCCCGCGCGCGCCTCACCCAGCAGCCGGTTGGCCAGCTGGCGCAGGTCATCCAGCCTGGCCCGGCCGCGCCAGAACACCGGTGCGTCCGAGCCGCCGCGCTCGAACACATCCACGAACAGCAGCGCCTGGCTGGCCTCGCGCCCGGTCGGCTCGCGCCGCAGTGACAGCCCCACGTACAGGCTGATATTGACCAGCAGGCTCCAGAACAGGGCGTGGGTAAGGGGGTCGAAGCCGGTCAGCCCGAACAGGCTTTCCGGCGCCAGGGCCTGGATGCCGAAAGGCCCGGCCTCGAGGATGCCGTCGCCGATCCACCCCGACTTGGCCAGCGAGGGCAGCATCAGCGTCCAGGCCCAGACCGCGAAGCCGCCGAGCAGCCCGCCGATCGCCCCGGTGCGGGTGCCGCCGCGCCAGTACATGCCGCCAAACAGGGCGGGCGCGAACTGCGCCACCGCGGCAAAGCTGATCAGCCCGATCGACACCAGCGCATAGGCGTCGCCGGCCACGTGGAAGTACAGGTATCCCAACAGCAGCACGCCCAGGATCGCCGCGCGGCGGATGTTGAGCAGCAGCCGGGTCAGGTCGCCGCCGCTGCGCGAGCGGAACCCGGGCAGGCGCAGCAGCGCTGGCATCACCAGGTCGTTGCAGACCATAGTCGAGATCGCGATCGTCTCCACGATCAGCATGCCGGTGGCCGCCGACAGGCCACCGATGTAGGCAAACAGGGCCAGGGTGATCATGCCCTCGCTCAGCGGCAGCGAGAGCACGAAGGTTTCCGGATCGGTCGTGCCGGTGCCGAAGATCAGCAGGCCGCCGATCGCCAGCGGCAGCACGAACAGGTTGATCAGCAGCAGGTAGGCCGGGAACATCCACGCCGCGCGCTTGAAGTGCCGCTCATCCACGCATTCGACCACCATCACCTGGAACTGCCGCGGCAGCAGGATCACCGACAGAGCCGAGACGAAGGTCAGGGTGAACCACTCCGCATAGCCGAAAGCGTCGACCGCGCGGCCGCCGGACAGCAGCAGGCCATGCAACTCGGGCAGGTCCATCGCAGCCCGGGCCCAGATGTCGGCAGGTCCATCGAACAGGCCCCAGGTGACGAAGATGCCCACTGCGAGAAAGGCCACCAGCTTGACCAGCGATTCGGTGGCAATCGCCGCCACCATGCCCTCGTGGCGCTCGGCGCTGTCCAGGTGCCGGGTGCCGAAGATGACGGTGAAGGCCGCCAGCGCCAGGGCGATCATCAGGGTGCCGTCCTGCCACCAGGCCAGGCCAGCGGCCGCGGTGCCCGGTGTGTCGGTCAGCAGCCGGTAGCCCGATGACACCGCCTTCAGCTGCAGCGCGATGTAGGGAACGATGCCCACCACGGTGATCAGCGTCACCAGCGCCGCCAGTGCCGGGCTCTTGCCGTAGCGGCTGGCGATAAAGTCGGCGATCGAGGTGATGCGGTACTCGCGGGCAATGCGGATCATCTTGCGCACCACGATCCAGCCCACCAGCATCACCAGCGTGGGACCGAGGTAGATCGGCAGGAACCAGATGCCGCCCGACGCCGCCCGACCCACGCTGCCGAAATAGGTCCACGCCGAGCAGTACACCCCCAGCGACAGCGCGTAGATCCACGGCCGTCCGATCACCGAGCGTCCCTGCGCCGCGCGCCTGTCGGCGAACGCCGCGATCGCGAACAGCAGGGCCAGGTAGCCGGCCGACACCGCCAGCACCAGCCACGCGGGGATCATTCGTTCTTCTCCGACACCCAGGCCAGCGCGGCGATCAGCCCGGCCCAGCTGGTGAACAGCGCCACCGGCAGCAGCGGAAGCCCGAACACCGTGGCGTCCCTGCTCCACACGATCAGCAGCGGGAAGTTCCACAGCGCCAGGCCCAGCGCGCACAGCGCCACCAGTACCGCGGGCTTGGGCGGCGGACTCCTCACAGCGTGTCGAATCGGAAGCGCCGGCCCAGCCACTGTCTGAAGCCGCGCACGATGGCGATCGAGTCCCTCAGCGTCTGCCGCTCCAGCCGGCCCAGGGCGTCCAGTCGCACCTCGTTGCCTGGTTCACGCCCTTCGGCCAGCTGGCGCAGGTTGGTGGTCAGTTTCAGGCCGATCAGGAACTGCAGCGCCTCGGCCAGGTCGCGGGCCATGGGGGCTTCGATCCGGCCCTCCGCCTCCAGCGCCCTGATGCGGTCCACGGTGCCCGGCGCCCGGATCCGGTGCTGCAGGGCCAGCGCCCGCACCCCGTGCACGATCGGGAACAGCCCCACCTTCTTGATATCGATCCGCGTGGGCCGGGTGCCCTTGAGGCCTGGCAGGCGGGTCCACCAGCTGTCGCCGTCGTCGAACTGTTCGACCGCGCGGGTGAAGCGTGCAAACCACAGGCCGCTGTCCTGCACCAGATGGTCGACATGGTCGCGCGCCGCCTGCAGCAGGCTTTCATCCCCGTCCACAGCGGCCGCATCCAGGAAGATGGCCAGGTTCATCGGCCCCACCGGATCGCTGCCGTGAACCCAGTCACGCAGGCTTTTTTTGAAGCCTGCCAACGGCTGGCACCACAGCGGGCGGCTGAGCATGATCCCGCCAGGGCAGGGCGGGTAGCCGAGTTCGCCCAGCGCGGCGCTGAAGGCGGCGGTCACCTCGCCCAGCCGCGGGTGCTCGAAGCCGTCGCGCAGGATCAGCGCATTGTCCTGGTCGGTCTTGACGATCTGCTCACCGCGACCCTCGCTGCCCATCACCACCAGGCAGGAGTTGCTGCGCAGTTCTGCCGGTGCCAGCAGCGTCCACAGGCGCCGGAACACCTGGCGGTTGAGCTCGCCCACCAGCCCGGCGATTACACTGGGGCGCACCCCGTCCTGGTGCAGCAGGCGGATCAGCCCGTCGACCTGGGTTGCGGCTGCGGCCAGGGCCGGAACATCCTGCGCCGAGGCCGCCTGCAGGGTGATCAGGTGCGAATGGCCGGCCACGAATCCCATCAGGTCAAGCTGGCTCAGCACGCCCACTACCGCGTCGCCATCGCGCACGATCACCCGGTGGATGCGATGGCGCAGCATCAGGATCAGGGCTTCGTGGAGTTCGTCATTCACCGATACCGACACCGGAGCGAACGTGGCCAGATCGCGCACCGCCAGTTGGGCTGGCGGCTCGGGACGGAGCAGGGCATCGCGCAGGTTGGTGGTGGTGAAGATGCCGAGCCGGTCGCCATCGCGCACCAGCGCTTCGCCGACGCCGCGCTCGTCCAGCATCCGGCACAGGCTGACCACGTCGGTATCGCCATCGACGAAGAATGGCTGGCGCAGGTAAGCCTCACCGACGCGCGCCGTCATCAGCGACACCAGTTCGCGCTGCTCCCCGCGCACGGTGTCGGTCCGCGCGTCTGCGGACGGTTGCTGCGTGTTGTCCTGTCCCCGGCCTTCCGACACCTGGCTGCCCCCGGTATCCCGTGACTAAGAGTTCGGTGCCACCTGGCCGGAGTGTAGCGTGCCCGCCGCGTGCGCCTGCAGGGCAGGCCCTGGTCGCCGATCAATCGCAGCTCGGCCCTGCGCGGCTGACAGGGGCGATGCCGGGATTGGCGGCGTGGGGCGCGCAGCCCGTTCCTACGGCTCCGCTACCAGCGACGCTTCCAATTCTGCCAAGCGCCGGGGCGTGCCCACATCCGTCCACGCTCCCGCATGGTGCTCGCCGGTGACCTGGCCTTCGGCAATGGCTGCGCGCAGCAGCGGCGCCAGCTTGAACCGCGGCGGGGCCTTTTCCGCACCTGGTGCGTCACCGATGATCCGCCGCCAGTCGTCAAACAGCGAAGCGCGGTAGACCCCGATGCCGGAGAAGGTGAGCCGCTCGCCGCCGTCATTGCGCAGGATGCCGTTGGGGCACGCGGCGAAATCCCCGGCGCTGTTGTGGTCCGGGTTGTTGACCAGCACCAGGTGCGCATCGCCGCGCGGCTGGTGCGGCAGCAGGCTGAAATCGTAATCGGTCCAGATATCGCCATTGACGGCGATGAACGGGTCGTTGCCCAGCCGGGCCAGCGCCTGCCACATGCCGCCGCCAGTCTCCAGCGGCACCTCGCCCTCATACGAGTAGTGGATCGACAGGCCCCAACGGCTGCCGTCACCGAGCGCAGCGGGAAACTGCGATGCCAGCCAGGAAGTGTTGATCACCACCTCGTCCACGCCCGCCGCGGCCAGCCGCTCCAGATGCCACACGATCAGCGGCTTGCCGGCCGCCTGCAGCAGGGGCTTGGGGGTGGTGTCGGTCAGCGGCCGCATGCGCTCGCCCAGACCGGCGGCGAAGATGAGCGCCTTCATCGGCGGATCGCCCCGGCGCAACGGTAGGCAAACAGGTGGCTGGGCTGGAACGGCATGGCGACCTGGCGGAACGGCGGAAGACGGGGCACAGGGTAAACTCAAGGGTCCGTTCCAGGCGAGTTGGCGATGTCGAATCTGCAGGTGGTGTTGCTCTCCGGAGGCTCCGGAACCCGGCTGTGGCCGCTGTCACGCGAAGCCTACCCCAAGCAGTTCCTTGCCCTGGCGGGCGAGGCCACGATGCTCCAGGAGACCTGGTTGCGCGTGGCGCCGCTGGCCGAAGGCGCGCCGATCGTGGTCGCCAACGAGGAGCATCGCTTCCTCGCCGCCGAGCAGCTGCGGCTGGTGGGTGTGGAAGGCGCGGCCATCCTGCTGGAACCGGTCGGGCGCAATACCGCGCCCGCGATCGCCGCGGCGGCCCTTCAGGCCGTTGCCGGTGGTGAAGATCCGCTGCTGCTGGTGCTGCCTTCCGACCACGTGGTTCGTGACCCCGCGGCCTTCCAGGCTGCCGTGCGTGCAGCCATGCCGGCAGCCGATGCCGGCGCGCTGGTGACCTTCGGCATTGTTCCCGAGGCTCCGGAAACCGGCTTCGGCTACATACAGGCCGGTGCGGGCCAGGCGGCTGGTCAGGCAGCGGCGGGCGGCGTGCGCGATGTGCTGCGCTTCGTGGAAAAGCCCGATGCCGGGACCGCCCGTGCCTACCTGGAAGAGGGTGGCTACTACTGGAACAGCGGCATGTTCCTGTTCCGCGCATCGCGTTACCTGGAGGAGCTGCAAAAGTTCCAGCCCGCGATGGTGACAGCGGTACGCAAGGCCTTCGAAGGCGCCGCCCGCGACGGCGACTTCGTCCGTCTGGACAAGGATGCTTTCGCTGCATCGCCCGCGGATTCGATCGACTACGCGGTGATGGAAAAGACCGGGGATGCCAAGGTGCTGCCAGTCGACATCGGCTGGAACGATGTCGGTTCCTGGTCGGCGCTGTGGGAAGTGAGCAAGCAGGACGCAGACGGCAACGCCCACCACGGCGACGTGATCGCCGTCGACAGCCGCAACAGCTATGCCTGGTCGCGTCGCCTGGTGGCCATGGTTGGCGTGGACGACCTGGTGGTGGTGGAAACCGACGATGCCGTGCTGGTGGCGCACAAGGACCGGGTGCAGCAGGTCAAGGACGTGGTGGCCAGGCTCAAGGCCGGCGAGCGCAGCCACGCCGTGCTGCACCGCGAGGTACACCGCCCCTGGGGCAGCTACGACTCGATCGACCAGGACGACGGATTCCAGGTCAAGCGGATCAAGGTCAAGCCGGGAGGCCGGCTGTCGCTGCAGTCCCACAAGCACCGCGCCGAACACTGGATCGTGGTGCGCGGCACCGCGCGGGTGACCCGCGACAACGACGTGTTCGAACTGCACGCCAACCAGTCCACCTACATCCCGCTGGGGGCGAAGCACCGGCTTGAGAATCCCGGCAGCGAGATGCTGGAACTCATCGAAGTGCAGTCGGGCGATTACCTGGGCGAGGACGACATCGTCCGCTACGAGGACGTGTACGGGCGCTCGTAGGGCGTTGGTGGTTCGAGGTCACGCGGTTTCGGGGGCACGGGGCGGTCCTCCCCGAGGCAACCCCGCCCCCGAGGGGGGTGGCACGCGGTGGAAAAAGCGTGACACATGGCGCGCTCCTACCGGATGCGCCTCGGCCTCGTAGGAGCGCGCCATGCGCGCGAAGCCGCGTGACACGTAGCCCAGGAAGCTCCTGATCCCTCGCCCGGGCGATCCGCGCTAGCGCCGAAACAGCTGCACGACGCCGAGGATGATCACCGAGCCAAGCAGGGCGCCGAAGAATCCGGCGGCTTCGCCGGCCGAATACCAGCTCATTTCCCGGCCCAGCCAGGTGGCCAGCAACGCGCCGCCGATGCCCAGCAGCGAGGTCAGGATGATGCCCAGCCGGCGCCTGCCGGGGGTAATCATCCGGGCCAGGATGCCAACGATCAGGCCCAACAGGATGATGTAGAGCCAGCTGGTGCTGCCAAACGGTGGAGGCATTTCTATTCCTCTGGATTGATTGATGCGGCGACCGGCCGGTGCCGGTCGCCTGGGTTGTCAACGCTGCGGTCAGCGCGTGGTTTCGCCGCGCGCGCTGGCGTGGTGGTGTTCGGCCAGCACCTTGGCCACGCAGGCGGTGACCTTCTTGACCATGTCGATGTGCAGGAACTCGTTCGGCCCGTGGGCGTTGGAGTGCGGGCCCAGCACGCCGGTGATCAGGAACTGCGCGCCGGGGAACTTCTCGCCCAGCAGGCCCATGAACGGGATCGAGCCGCCTTCGCCCATGAAGATCGCCGGCTTGCCGAAGAATTCGCGGCTGCCGTCCTCCAGGGCCTTGCCCAGCCACGGTGCCAGCGCCGGGGCGTTCCAGCCGGTGGCGGCCTTTTCCAGCTCCAGGGTGACCTTGGCGCCGTTGGGCGTGTCGCGCACCAGGGCCTCGGTGAGCAGTTCACCGGCGCGCTTGCCGTCGATGGACGGCGGCAGGCGCAGCGACAGCTTCACCGCGGTCTTCGGACGCAGCACGTTGCCCGCGTCGTCCAGGCTCGGCATGCCGTCCACGCCGGTGATCGACAGCGCCGGGCGCCAGGTGCGGTTGAGGATCAGCTCGGCCGGATCGTCGGTAACCGGCTGCAGGCCCGGCACCAGGGGGAACTTGTCGTACACGGCCGTGCCGACCACCTTGGCGGCCTCGCGGGCCTGGTCGAGGCGGTCCTGCGGGATGGCAGCGTGCAGGGCGTCGATCAGGATCCGGCCGCTGTCCTCGTCCTCGACCCGGGTCAGCAGCTGGCGAAGCAGGCGGAAGCTGGAGGGAATGATTCCCGAGGCATCGCCGGAGTGAACGCCCTCGGTGAGCACTTCCACGGTCAGGTCGCCGCCGGTCATGCCGCGCAGCGAGGTGGTGCACCACAGCTGCTCGTAGTTGCCGCAGCCCGAATCCAGGCACACCACCAGTGAGGGAATGCCGATGCGGTCGGACAGGTGTTCCACATAAGCCGGCAGATCGTAGCTGCCCGACTCCTCGCAGGACTCGATCAGCAGGACGATGCGCGAGTACGGCAGCTGCTGCTCCTGCAGGGCCGTGATGGCCGCCAGCGAGCTGTAGAGCGCGTAGCCGTCATCGGCGCTGCCGCGGCCGTACAGCTTGCCGTCCTGCAGCACCGGTTTCCACGGGCCCTTGTCCTCGTCCCAGCCGGTGACTTCGGGCTGCTTGTCCAGGTGGCCGTACATCAGCACGCAGTCGTCGTTGCTGCCGCCGTTGCCGGCCGGGATCTCGATGAAGATCACCGGCGTGCGGCCTTCCAGCCGGATCACGTCAACCTGGATGCCGGGGATCGGCTGCGACTTTGCCCAGCCGGCCATCAGCTTCACCGCCTCGTCCATGTGGCCGTTCTTCTCCCAGTCGGGATCAAACATGGGCGACTTGGCGGGAATGCGGATGTAGTCGGAAAGCTGGTCGATGAGTTCGTCGTCCCATTTGTTGGAGACGTACTGGCTGATCTTGCTGGTATCCATGAGGGGCTCGCTGTGCGGGGAAGGCGCCTATTTTAGCGCGCCCGCCGTTCAGGCTTTTCCTACCCGGTCGCGCGGGGTCTCCCGGCGCGGCGCGGGGAGTTCGACGATGGGCGGCCTGGTGGCCGACAGGGAAACTGTGCATGCCGGCCGGGACGATCCCGGTTCGGGGACAGGAATTCACCACACCATCAAGGAGCAGGATCATGAACGGATTCAGGATCATTTTTGCCAGCTTGCTGCTGTCGCTGTTGATGCTCGGCGGCGCGTCGGCGAGCGAGAAGGTCAATATCAATACCGCCGATGCAGACACGCTTTCGCGCGTGCTGAGCAACGTCGGCCCGGCCAAAGCCGAGGAGATCGTTGCCCATCGCGCCGCCAACGGGCCGTTCAAGAGCGCCGACGAGCTGGCCCAGGTGAAGGGCATCGGGCTGGCTACGGTGGAGCGCAATCGCGAACGGATCGAGACCGGCACCCCGACCCGGCGTGCGCCCGCCACCGCAGGCGTGTCCCAGCAGCGCTGATTGGATCTTTCCGGGAGCCGCGTGCTCCCGGAAGACGGGGGCAGGGAGCCCCCGAGGACCGGCAGGATGCCGTTACATGGACGTAGAGCCGCCCGTGCGCACCCTGGTGTGCACGGGCGGTGCCTTTTTGTGCCGAACTGCAGGACCGATGTGCGGGCGGCCCGCCGGGCCAGCGGATAAACTGCGCGGATGTTGCCCCTGCCGCCCACAGCCCAGGTCTTGCCGGCCAACACGCATCGCCGCGAGCGCTGGCGTAACGGGCTGGGCTGGACCCGGGCGATCATGGCCTGGCCGGATGACGGGGACTGGCTGTGGCGGCTGTCAGTGGCGGAGATCGAACAGGCCGCGCCCTGGTCGCTGTTCCCGGGGATCGCCCGCGATCAGGTGCTGGTGGAAGGCGAGGGGTTGAGGCTGCGCTTTGGCGACGGCCGGGTGGAAGAACTCCTGCCCCCTCACGGACGTGCCCGCTATGACGGCGGAGAGGCTGTGACGGGTGAGCCCATCGACGGCCGCGCCGTGGCGCTGAACCTGATGTGGCGGCGTGACAGGCTGGAGATTGACGTGTGGCGTCGCCCGCTGGTCGGGCCGATGCTGTTTTTCGCCGGTCCGGCGGAAGGCTGGCTCCTGTACCTGCTGGCAGGGCAGGGCCGTTTCGACCACGGCAGCGGCCTGCCACCGCTGGAACGGGGGGATGCTGCGGTGCTGGCGTCCGCGCAGCGGAGCCGGTTCATGCTCGACGGCGGCGGCGAACTGATCGCCATGCGCCTGCGTCCACGGGAAGCAGCGCCGCCGGAGAGCGGCTTGCACGCTCCGGCGGGCCCAGGTCCCGGTCCAGGTTCAGTCGGCTCAGAAGCCGACGTTGACTGACAGCCAGAGGCGGCGGCCTTCCTGCAGCGTGCCGGTGACCGAGCGGCCGATCTGGGTGTAGTGCGATCCCCAGCCGGTGGCGCCGGTGTTGGTCACGTAGTAGTCGCCGTCAAGGAAGTCCTTGTCCAGCAGGTTGTAGATGCTGGCGTTGAAGGTCACGCTGTCGGAAGCGCGCCAGGATCCACCCAGGTGGAATTGGGTGTAGGAATGCAGCTTGCCCAGCCCGTCCACGATGGCCTGGTCGGCCGGACTGAGGTTTCCGTAGAGATTGGTGAAGCGATCGCGCTCGCCGCGATACTCACCGCGCAGCCACAGGCTGAGGGTGTCGGTGGCTTCCCAGTCCAGGCTGGCGTTGACCGAATGCTTTGCCTGGTTGGTGAACGGAGCGCCGCGGTCCTCGCCACTCTTCTGCTCGGTGTCGGCCCAGGTCCAGTTGCCGCCCATCGACCACGCCTCAGCGAACTGCCAGCGCGCGGCCAGCTCCACGCCCTGGCTGGTGGCTTCGCCCACGTTGGTGTTCTGGGCAAAGCTGTCCTGGGTAAAGCCGCTGCCCAGGTCCATGCAGCCCGGCAGGCCGGGGTTGGCCGCGGCCCAGCAGTTCGCCACCGGGGTGCCGGTGCTGATCATGTCCTCGAACTCGGTGTGGAACAGGGTCAGGTTGGCGTTGAAGCCTTGTTGGCCGTCGTAATAGAAGCCGATCTCGTGGTTGCGGCTGGTCTCAGGCTTCAGGTGCGGGCTGCCGATGGTGATGGTGCGGCCCTGGCCGGTGGCGCCATTGATGCCGTCATGGAGCTGGTTGACGGAAGGGGTGCGATAGCCGCGGCTGACGCCGCCCTTCAGGGTCCAGTTGTCACTGGCCGACCAGGTCAGATAGATGCGCGGGCTGAAGTGGCCACCGAAGGCGTCGTGGTCCTCATAGCGGCCACCGAAGGTCAGGCCCAGCGGATCGATGATCCGCCATTCGTCTTCCACGAACACCGCCCAGGAACTGCGTTCGAAGCGCTCCGAGGTGATGCCGTCCTCGACTTCGGCGTCGATGTACTGGCCGCCCACGCTGAGGGTGTGGGTCTCGCCCGGCGATGCCACCAGACGCGTATCCAGGATCAGGTCACGTGATTCCAGCGCGCGCGGCGCGCCGCCCACGATCCCGGGGAAGTTGTCCCAGGCCTGGCCGATGGTGCCGGGGATGGTGCGGCCGATGGTTTCGGTGGTTTTCCAGGTCACCGCGCTTTCCCACAGGCCGATGTCCAGCGAACCGCGGTGGGCCAGCACAGCCTGCTCGCGGTTGAAGCGCAGCTCGTCGGCATAACCGGCGGCGCTGTTGTCGGGAGTGGTGCAACCGGACACCGCGTTGCCGGCCCAGCCGTCCAGGGTGCCGAGCTGGCAGTCGTCGTTGTCATACACCTGCCGGCCCTGCTCCAGATCCAGCGAAACCTCGTGGAACTCGTTGGGAGTCAAGGTCAGGCGCGCGCCCCAGTTGCTGTTGCGCCCTTCCACGGCCGCGGCGCCGCGGCGGCTGACCGCCGCGTCGTTGCCGAACTGCAGGTCGGAAGCGCCGCGGTCGTGGATGCTGCCGCGGATGGCCAGCCCCAGACGGTCGGCGACCAGCGGGCCGGCGATGTAAAGGTTCGCGCCGCTGCTGGCGCCGTAGCCGCGGTCTTGCTGGAAGGTGTGGTTGAGGCCGATCGAGCCCGACCAGCTGTCGGCAACACGACGGGTGATGATGTTGACCACGCCGCCCACCGCGTCGGAGCCGTACAGGGTCGACATCGGGCCTCGGATCACTTCGATGCGCTCGATGGCCGACAGCGGCGGCATGAAGCTGTTGGAGGTTTCGCCAAAGCCGTTGGGGGTGATGTCGCCGCCGTTGTTCTGGCGGCGCCCGTCCACCAGCACCAGGGTGTAGGCGCTGGGCATGCCGCGGATGCTGATGTCCAGGCCGCCGGTCTTGCCAGTGCCCTGGTTGATGTCCACGCCCTCCACGTCGCCCAGGGCCTGGGCCAGGTTGGCGTACTGCTTGCGCTCGAGTTCTTCGCGGCTGATGACGCTGATGCTGGCGGGCGCGTCGGTGATCTTCTGCTCGAAGCCCGAAGCGGTCACCACGATGGTGTCGAAGTCGACGGTGGCGGGGCCGGGCTCGGCCGCAGCAGGGGCGGCGGCAAAAGCCAGGGCAATGGTTGTGGCAAGCAGGGTGCGCCGCGGCACGGGCTTGCGGTTGCGTGGGGACATCAACAGCTCCAGGTTCGTGGTTTTGCTCTCTCGGACCTGGGGTTGGCGGCGGCTGCCAGGCGGGGAAGGAAAAGGAGAAGTGCCGGACTCGTGGTCCGGCACGCTGGTGAGAATTGTAATGCGAATGGTTATTGTTTCAAGGGCCGGTCGATACGCGGGCTGCACGTCCAGCGATCATGGGTCCCGCGTGTGCTTGGGAGCAGCTTGTTCAGCCGCGGTCGTCGCGGGTCCAGACGGCGCCGTCGTGGACGCGGACAGGAAATTTCACTGCTGGCGCGTACGCGGGCGGACACAGGGCCCGTCCGTCGCTGACATCGAATTTCGCACCGTGCAGGACGCACTCGATGGTGCCGGTGGCCGGGTCGAACTCCCCGGCGGACAGTTCGAAATCCTCATGGCTGCAGCGGTCTTCCAGCGCGTAGAGGTCGCCGTCGCGGTTGAACACCAGGATCGGGGTGTCCCCGTCCCAGGCCACCTGCATTTCGCCGGGCAGCAGTTCGGAAGTTGCGCAGACGCGGATCCAGCCTTCAGTGTCCATCATGTTCATCTTCTTCAGGTTTGGCGTCGGTTTCCGCAACGGCGCCGGGCGACAGGCTCTTCTCCAGCACCTCGAAGCGCAGGTCGTCGCGCTTTGGCATGCCGAAACGCGGATCGCCGTAGGGAAAGGGCTCGAAAATACCGGTGCGGCGGTAACCGCGGCGTTGGTACCAGGCGATCAGCTCGGCGCGCTGCACGATCACCTGCATGCGCATGGTGCCCAGCTTCCAGTCCTCGCGGGCGATGCGCTCGCACTCCTCCAGCACCGCGCGGCCGGTACCCGAGCCCTGCAGCTGCGGCCGGACCGAGAACATGCCGAAATAGCCGGTGCCGTCGTCTTCGACGGCCACGTGGGCGCAGGCCAGCAGGGCGTCTTCGCCGGTCGCGTCCGGCGCGCCGGCCAGCAGCACGATGCTGCGCGGACGCTCGATGTCGGCGCGCAGCACCTCCGGGTCGATCCGGGGACCGTCCAGCAGGTCGGCCTCGGTGGTCCAGCCGGCGCGACTGGCATCGCCGCGGTAGGCGGATGTCACCAGTTCGACGATGGTATCGATGTCGGCGACCGTCGCCGGCCTGAATTCCAGTCTGGTCATGCAGAAAATCAACCCGTAGGAGCGCGCCTTGCGCGCGAAACCGCGTGAATCATGCCACCACGACGCACGGCCCGTAATCCGCGCGCCGTCCAGTTCAGCCGAGCAGCGTGCGGACCTTGTGCAGGCCGCTGATGAAAGCCTCGATTTCCTCGTGGGTGTTGTAGAACGCCAGCGAGGCACGGCAGGTGGCGGCCACCCCGTAGTACTGCAGCAGCGGGTGGGCGCAGTGCTGGCCCGAGCGCACCGCAATGCCCTCCAGGTCCAGCAGCGTGGCCAGGTCGTGGGCGTGGGCGCCTTTCACCAGGAATGACACCACCGCAGCCTTCTCCGGCGCGCGGCCGATGATGCGCACGCCGTCGATGCGGTCCATCTCTTCGGTCAGGTGGGCCAGCAGTTCGGCTTCCCGCGCCTGGATATGGGCCATGCCAATGCCGTCGAGGTAATCGACCGCCGCGCCAAGGCCGATGAAGCCGGCGATGTTGGGCGTGCCCGCTTCGAAGCGGTGCGGCGGATCATTGAACACGGTGCCGTCGAAGCTGACTTCCTTGATCATCTCGCCGCCGCCGATGAACGGCGGCATCGCCTCAAGGTGTTCGCGACGCGCCCACAGCGCGCCGGTGCCGGTTGGGCCGCACATCTTGTGGCCGGTGAACACATAGAAATCGCAGCCGATCGCAGTCACGTCCACCGCGCGGTGGGGCAGGGCCTGCGAGCCGTCCACCAAGGTGGCGATGCCGCGCCGGCGGGCCTCTCGACAGATGTCGCGCACCGGGTTGACGGTGCCGAGCAGGTTGGAGACATGGGTGAGCGCGAGCAGCTTCACGTCCGGGGTCATCGCCGCGTACAGGGCTTCCAGGTCCAGGCTGCCGTCGGGCTGGATCTCGGCCACGCGGATGCTGGCGCCGGTGCGCTCGGCCACCAGCTGCCAGGGCACGATGTTGGCGTGGTGTTCCATGCGCGAGACCAGGATGGTATCGCCGGGCCGGAGCTGGGGCAGCGCCCACGAATACGCCACCAGGTTGATGGCGAACGTGGTGCCGCTGCACAGCACCAGATCCTCCGGGCGGGCATTGATGAAACCGGCGAGCTTGCTGCGCGCGCCCTCGTAGGCCTCGGTGGCCTCGCTGCCGAGCTGGTGCACGGCGCGGCTGACGTTGGCGTTCTGGTGGCGGTAGAACCGGTCCACCGCTTCGATCACGACCGCCGGCTTCTGCGCGGTGTTGGCGCTGTCCAGATACACCAGCGGCTTGCCGTGTACCTGGCGCTGCAACAGCGGGAAGTCAGCGCGAACGCTCTCCCAGTCCACGGCCGGGGCCATTCCGCCCGGGGCGCTGGCCCCTTCCGCCCGGACGCTCATCCTCCGGCCACGCCCGAGACGGTTTCCAGGGTGGCGGTCAGGCGGGCGTCCATCGCCTCGCGCAGGGCCGGGTCCTGCACCGCAGCCAGCGGCTCGCGGGTAAAGGCCTGGGTCAGCAGCACCCGCGCCTCGCGCTCGGACAGGCCGCGCGAGCGCATGTAGAACAGCGCGCTCTCGTCCAGCTGGCCAACGGTGGCGCCGTGGGCGGCTTCCACTTCGTCGGCGTGGATCACCAGGATCGGCTGGGTGTCGATCTCGGCATCGGGCGACAGCAGCAGGTTCTTGTTGGAGAGCCGGGCATCGGTGCCGTCGGCGCCGGCCTGGATGGTAATGCCGCCGTGGAACACGACCCGGCCGCGACCGGTGCCGATTCCGCGCCAGAGCAGGCCGCAGGAGGTGTTGGCGGCAATGTGTTCGATGTCCAGGCGGGTGTCCAGGTGGCGACGTCCGGCGGCCAGCAGCACGCCGTTGGCATCCAGGCGGGCCGCGTCGCCGATCAGGCGCACGTTGAGCTCATGGCGCGAGAGCGCGCCGCCCAGCTCCACATCAACCCGGCGGTAGTGGGACGATTCGGCCAGCTCGGCCTCGGTGCGCAGGAATGCGGTGGCGCCATCGGATCCCGCCTGGGTGCGTGCGTGCTCCAGCTCGGCATTGGCGCCCAGGCTGATCTCCATCAGCGCGTTGTCGAGGTGGCGGTGCTCACCGGAAACGATGTGGTGTTCGGCGACAGCCAGGCGGCCGCCTTCGCCAATGTCGATCCGGTGGCGCAGGTGCCAGGCCAGTTCGGCGCCGTCCTGCGGCGCGCCCACGAAGACCAGCTGCAGCGGCTGCTCCACACGGGTGCCGGCAGGTACGCGCACCTGCACGCCCTGTTCGGCCAGGCTGGTCGCCAGCCGGGCGAAGACGGCGTCGCTGTCGGCGTAGCGCGCATCATTGCTGCCGGTGCCCGCCTCGGTGGTGACTTCGATGGCTTCATCCAGCCCGCTGCGATCCGACAGCGACTCGGAGAACCGGCCGTTGACGAACACCAGGCGCGGCGCGGCGATGCCGGCCAGCAGGGACGGATCAATCTCAACCGCGTCCCGGGAAGAGATGAACTCGCGACGCTCAAGCGCGCGCAGCGGGGTGTACTTCCACGCTTCGCTGCGGGGCCCGGGCAGGCCGTCGCCAAGCGTTGCGTCAAGCGCTGCGCGGCGGGCGGCGTCGCCCTGGAAGCTGCTGGCCAGCGACTGCAGCAGGGTACTCATGCTGCCTCCGGAGAAATGCGGTCCTTGACCCAGGCGTAGCCGTGCTCTTCCAGCTGCTCGGCCAGCTCCGGTCCGCCGCTCTCGACGATGCGGCCGTCGGCCAGCACGTGGACCACGTCGGGACGGATGTAGTCCAGCAGGCGCTGGTAGTGGGTGATGACCAGGAACGCGCGGTCGGGCGAGCGCAGGGCATTGACGCCCTCGGCCACGTGGCGCAGGGCGTCGATGTCGAGCCCCGAGTCGGTCTCGTCCAGGATCGCCAGCTTCGGCTCCAGCACGGCCATCTGGAAGATCTCGTTGCGCTTTTTCTCACCGCCCGAGAAGCCTTCGTTGACGCCGCGGTGCAGCAGCTTGTCGTCCAGGTGCAGCACGGCCAGCTTCTCGCGCACCAGCTTGAGGAACGCCATGGAGTCCAGCTCTTCCTCGCCACGCGCCTTGCGCTGGGCGTTGAGCGAGCTGCGCAGGAAATAGGTGTTGTTCACGCCCGGGATCTCGACCGGGTACTGGAAGGCCAGGAACAGGCCGGCGGCGGCGCGCTCCTCCGGCTCCAGGTCCAGCAGCGGCTGGCCTTCGAATTCGACGGTGCCTTCGGTGATGTCATAGCCATCGCGCCCGGCGAGGATGTTGCCCAGCGTGGACTTGCCGGCGCCGTTGGGGCCCATGATGGCGTGCACCTTGCCCGGCTGCAGGTCCAATGAAAGGCCCTTGAGGATTTCGCGGCCGTTGATGCTCGCGTGGAGGTTTTCGATCTTCAGCATGATGTGTTTCCCGTGAGGCGGCGCGAGCCGCCAGTTGCTTGTCTGTTTGCGGGCCGGGCCCGTCCTGCGGATGGAAGGGTCAGCCGACGCTGCCTTCCAGCGAGATATCGAGCAGGGCCTTGGCCTCGATCGCGAACTCCATTGGCAGCTCGCGGAAGACCGTTTTGCAGAAGCCGTCGACGATCAGGCTGATCGCGTCTTCCTCGGAGATCCCGCGCGAGCGGCAGTAGAACATCTGGTCGTCGCTGATCTTGGAGGTGGTGGCCTCGTGCTCGAGGGTGGCGGTCGGATTCTTGACCTCGATGTAGGGGAAGGTATGCGCGCCGCAATTCTTGCCGATCAGCAGCGAATCGCATTCGGTGAAGTTGCGCGCGCCGTCGGCGTTGCGGTCCATCTTCACCAGTCCGCGGTAGGTGTTCTGTCCGTGCCCGGCGCTGATGCCCTTGCTGATGATCTTCGACTTGGTGCGCTTGCCGATGTGGATCATCTTGGTGCCGGTATCGGCCTGCTGGCGGTGGTGGGTGAGCGCCACGGAGTAGAACTCGCCGACCGAGTCGTCGCCCAGCAGCACGCAGGAGGGGTATTTCCAGGTGATTGCCGAGCCGGTTTCCACCTGGGTCCAGGTCACCTTGCTGCGATCACCGCGGCACTCGGCGCGCTTGGTCACGAAGTTGTAGATGCCGCCGACGCCGTTCTCGTCGCCCGGGTACCAGTTCTGCACGGTGGAGTACTTGATTTCGGCGTCTTCCAGCGCCACCAGCTCGACCACCGCGGCGTGCAGCTGGTTCTCATCGCGCATCGGCGCGGTGCAGCCCTCCAGGTAGGACACGTGGCCCTTGTCCTCGCAGATGATCAGGGTGCGCTCGAACTGGCCGGTGTGGTTGGCGTTGATGCGGAAGTAGGTGCTCAGCTCCATCGGGCAACGCACGCCCTTGGGGATGTAGACGAAGCTGCCATCGGAGAACACCGCCGAGTTCAGCGCGGCGAAGTAGTTGTCACCCACCGGTACCACGGTGCCCAGGTACTGCTTCACCAGCTCCGGGTGCTCCTGGATGGCCTCGGACATGGAGCAGAAGATCACCCCGGCTTCCCTCAGCTCCTTCTGGAAGGTGGTGCCCACGGAAACCGAGTCGAACACCGCGTCCACGGCCACGCCGGCGAGCCTGGCGCGTTCGTGCAGCGGCACGCCGAGCTTTTCATAGGTGTCCAGCAGTTCCTGCGGCACCTCGTCCAGGGACTGGTACTTGGGCCCCTTGGGCGCGGAAAAGTAGCTCAGCGCCTGCAGGTCGATCGGCTCGATGTTCAGCCGGGCCCAGCGCGGCACCGGCATGGTCAGCCAGTGGCGGTAGGCGGCCAGGCGCCATTCGAGCATCCACTCGGGTTCTTCCTTCTTCGCGGAAAGCGCGCGGATGGTGTCTTCGTCCAGCCCTGGCGGGAACGATTCGGACTCGATGTCGGTGATGAAGCCGGCCGCGTACTTGCGGCCGAGCTGCTCGTGGACCAGCGCGTTGGGGCGCTCTTCCAATACGGGTTCGATGATCTGGGTGGCCATAGGCTGCCTGTATTTCAGTTGCCGGCGAGGCGGGCGTCGATGCGCCTGCCCCCGGACGGGGGTGGGGGAGGAACCGGTGCGTCGTCAAACATCTGCGCCAGACTCACGTCGCGCAGCGCCGCGGCGACCACATCGTTGATGCGGCGCCAGTTGGCGCGCACGCCGCACTGGCTGGCGATGCCGCACACGTGCTCTTCGAGACTGCATTCGGTCATGGCGATCGGGCCTTCCATGGCCTCGACGATCTCGAGCAGGCTGATGTCCCGCGGTGCGCGGGCCAGCCGGTAGCCGCCGTGGGCGCCGCGGAACCCTTCCACCAGGCCGGCCTGGGCCAGTGGCTTGAGCACCTTGCTCACGGTGGGTGTTTCCAGGCCGGCGCGCTCGGCCAGTTCGGCCGCGCTCAGCACGGTCTCGGGCTGGGCGGCAAGCACGGTCAGCACCACGGTGGCGTAGTCGGTGAGGCGGGTAACGCGGAGCATGCGGGGGCGGGAACTCCAATGAGGACCGAAATTGTACTCTTTCGCGCTTCGCGGCTCAAATACCCGCAGCTCCCCGGAGCTGTCGATGTTCAGCTTGCGCTGCAGTCGTTGGTCCCACGCGCGCTTGTCGCATCCCCGCTCGCGGTTGGCCACAATAGCGGCCCGATCGCTCACATCCGCTGCCGATGCCCCAGAAAAAGAAAAAGGAAAAGAAGATCGAGGCCCGCCTGTCGCCGATCCATGGCAACGGCGTCTTCGCTACCGCCGATATCGCTGCCGGCGAGCGGATCATCCGCTACAAGGGCGACCTGCGGACCCACGATGAAGTCGACGAGGAGTACGGCGGCCAGGAGGAGAACGGGCACACCTTCCTGTTCACCGTCAACGACGAATACGTGATCGACGGCAACCACAACTCCAACGTCGCGCGCTGGATCAACCACAGCTGCGATCCCAACTGCGAGGCGGTGGTGGAGGAAGACGACAAGGGCAGGTCGCACAAGGACAAGGTGTTCATCGAGGCGATCAGTGACATCGCCGCAGGCGAGGAACTGACCTACAACTACGGCATCGTGCTGGATGAGCGGCACACGCCGAAGCTGAAGAAGCTCTGGGCCTGTCGCTGCGGCGCGGACAACTGCACCGGCACCATGCTGCAGCCCAAGCGGCGGCGCTCCGGGTCCTGATGGGCCGCGGGCAGGCGCAATGCCCGCCCGTCAATACACGCCCGTCAGTCAGGCAGGGTGAGCTCGCGCCGGCGCGGGCGCAGCCAGGCCAGCAGCATGCCCAGCAGGCCTGCGGCCACCAGGTCCAGCACGGACTGGCGCAGCATCAGCGACAACGGCAGCGGCTGGGCCACATGGACCAGCAGGTGCCAGGGCACGAATGACACCAGACCGATGGCGATCCCGAAGGCCAGGCCCTGTTGCAGCCGCACTTCGTCACTGTCGTGGAGGCGGTAGTAGAGCCAGGTCATCGACAGGCCGATGAGCGCATAGGCAATCAGGATCCAGCCGAAGCGGGCGCTGGCCTCGGCCTGGCTGCGGTACAGCTCGGCGTGGGCGATGTAATCGCCACGCAGCAGCAGCCCGTGGACGACAAGGCCAAGTACCAGTGCGGTCATGCCGACCATCACGCTGCAGATCCAGAACCGCTTGCCCATGGAAATTCCCGCCTGGCCCCTGTGGCTTGTGCCCGATGCTAACGCGTGGCGTCCGGTGGCTCCAGCCTGGCGGCAGCTGCCAGCAGCGGCAGCGGATCGTAGGCGCCGTCGGTGCGATAGACGCCGTAGTGCAGGTGTGGCGGCGTGCCGCTTGCATTGCCGGTGTCGCCCACACTGCCCAGCACGCTGCCGGGCAGGACTACGTCACCCACCGCAAGATCTGGAGCCCAGTCGTCCAGGTGGGCGTAGTAGTGGCGTTCGTTGGCCGGGCCAAGCACCCACACCTGGCGGCCGCCGAGTCCGCTCTCGCGGATGGCCACGACCAGTCCCGGGGTGGCGCTGAGGACATCCGTGCCGCGGGGAGCAAAGATATCGACGCCCTCATGCCGGCGATCCGCACCCCGCGGGGCACCATAGGTGTCGGCAATACGCGAAGCCTGCACATCGCGTACCGGCATGGACAAGGTGTCGGGAGGTGGCATGCGGGCCAGTTGCCAGCTCATCTTCGGCTTGGCCATGAACGGCTGTTGCCATGCCCAGCCCGCCAGATAGGCGCCGGCCACCAGCAGGATGGCCCAGGCGATGAGGCTGTGGGCTGCAGGTCCGTAGTCCCTGCGGGTCGGCGTGGGCGGGGTGTTCGCATCCGGCATTGTCTGCACGGTGGGCCAGGGCCAATGAACGTGACGTCGGCAATCCGGCGGACACCCATGCTCCTGCGATCCGCAAGCCGAGTCCCGGCCACGGCGGGGCCTCTCAGCTCCCAGCGAAACACATCGAAGGAACAGCACTTCTCCACAAAAAAGGCCGGCACCCATTGGGGGCCGGCCTTTCAGATTGCGGGGCACGAAGCCCCAGCAATCGGCAAATCAGATAGCGGCGTCTTTCAGCTTCTTCAGCGCACGCACCTTGACCTTGACCGAGGCGGGCTTGGCGGCAAACACCTGCTCTTCCTTGGTGAACGGATTGATGCCCTTGCGCTTGGGCTTGGCCGGCACCTTGGTCGAGGTGATCTTCAGCATCCCGGGCAGGGTGAACGAACCCGCGCCGCGCTTGCTCAGCGAACCGGCGATGGTGTCATCCAGGGCGGCCAGAACAGCGCGCACATCCTTGGCCGCGAGGTCGGTGCTCTCGGCAAGATGGGAAATCAGACCGGCCTTGGTCAGCGGCTCCTTGATCGCCTTGGGAGCTGCGGCCTTGGCGGTCGCCTTCTTTACAGCGGCCTTCTTGGTCGCCTTCTTCACTGCTGTCTTCGCCATGTTTCCTGTTCCGTATGGAGGTGGAGTGGTGGTCTGGCCGATCGCATCGGCAGTTGGAATGTAGGACAAGAAGGGGGCGAGGCCAATAGAGAACTGCAAAAAACAGCGATTTTTACGCTCTGGACGGCTTTTTACAGCCCCTTCCGGTGCCGCGGGCGCGGCGGCCATCGCCACCAGCGCGCTGGGGAACCGGGCTGTGCATTGCCCCATGCTGACGGTGACGGACGCCACACGCACGTAACGGGGCGGGCCGTAGGCTTGAGCTCTTTGAAACGGAGCATGCACATGGGTATTTCACGCAAGGCCACCGCACGTTGGGAAGGCGACCTCAAATCCGGGCGCGGCAGTATCAGCACGCCCACCAGCGGGCTGATGCAGGACACCCCTTATGGCTTCAACAGCCGGTTTGCCGATGGCAAGGGCACCAACCCGGAAGAACTCATCGCCGCGGCACACGCAGGCTGTTTCACCATGGCGCTCGCCAACGCCCTGGCCGAGGCCGGGCACCCGGCCGATTCGCTGGACTCCCGGGCCGAAGTGGATCTGTCCACCGAAGGCGGGCCCACGTTGAGTGCGATCCGGCTGTTCACCAAGGCCAAGGTGCCGGGCATCGAGGAGACAAAGTTCCGCGCGATTGCCGATGACGCCAAACAGAACTGTCCGGTATCCCGGGCGCTCAGCGCGGTGCCGATCACGCTGGAGGCGGAATTGATCGGCTGAAGCCGGCAGCGCGCGCAGCAAGGTTTGCGGGTCCGCCGGGCGCCATGCATAGTGACCGCCGTTTCCGGGGATGGGGATTTCTGCATGCGTCGTCTGCTTCCGCTGGTGCTGGCCGGCCTGCTTGTACAGGGCTGTGCCCGCACCGAAGCTGTTTCCAATGATGTGGATGGGGTGCGGCTGCTGACAGCCGATCGCATCCACACTTCCGATCCAACGCGGCCGGTCGCCGAGGCCATGGCCTGGGATCGCGAGGGCCGGATCCTGGCCGTTGGCAGCGCCGCCGACCTGCAGCGCGAGTGGCCTGGCGCCGAAGTGCTGGATATGGGCGGCGCCACCATCGTGCCGGGACTGATCGACGCGCATGGGCATCTGCTGAACTTCGGCTTCTCGCTGATGTGGGCGGACCTTGCCGGTGTGGACAGCAAGGCCGAGGTGGTTGCACGGCTGCAGGCCTATGCGCAGGATCTGCCTGAGAACAGCTGGGTGCTGGGGCGCGGCTGGGACCAGAACCTGTGGCCGGAGCGCGAGTTCCCGACCGCCGCCGATCTGGATGAAGCATTCCCCGACCGGCCGGTGTGGCTGGTGCGGGTGGATGGCCATGCGGGCTGGGGCAACTCGGAGGCGATGCGTCTCGCCCAGGCGCAGGAAGGCGCGCAATCCTTCGCCGGCGACTGGAATCCGCAGGGCAGCCGGATCGTGCGCGATGGTGGCCAGGCCACCGGCGTGTTTGTCGGCGGTGGTGCGCGCCGGCTGGTTGAGCGTGTCATTCCCGAACAGGATGAGGCGCTGCGCGAGCAGGCTTTGGAGCGCGCGCTGGCCGCTGCTGTTGCGGTCGGACTGACAGGCGTGCACGACATGGGCGTCTCGCGGGACGACCTGGCGCTGTTCGGCCGCTTTGCCGATGAAGGCCGGCTGCCGCTGCGGATTGCAGCCTATGCCGCCGGTGACGGTGATGCGCTGGCGGATCTGTGTGCCAACGGCCTGTACACCCACGACGGCGGACGCCTGCGCATGCACGGGATCAAGCTGTTCATCGACGGCGCGCTGGGCAGTCGCGGTGCGGCACTGCTGGAGGAATACAGCGACGAGGCCGGAAACCACGGGCTGCTGGCCTACGAGCCCGACGTCTATGCCGGCATCGTGCGCCGCGCCCACGAGTGCGGCGTGCAGGTGACGACCCATGCGATTGGTGACCGCGGCAACCGCACCGTGCTGGATACCTATGCGAGCGTGCTTGGTGATGCGGTGGGTTCGGATCACCGCTGGCGCGTGGAACATGCCCAGATCGTGGCGGTCGAGGACATCCCGCGCTTCGCCCAAATGGGCGTGATTGCCTCCATGCAGCCGACCCACGCCACTTCGGATATGCCCTGGGCCGGCGATCGCGTCGGTGAAGAGCGACTCGCGGGTGCCTATGCCTGGCGCCGGTTCCTGGATGCGGGTGGACGCCTGGCTCTGGGGTCGGACTTCCCGGTCGAGTCGGCTGATCCACGGCTCGGTCTGTACGCGGCGGTCACCCGTCAGGACCGCGATGGCCAGCCGCCGGGTGGTTGGCTGCCTGACCAGAAGCTCAGCGCCAGCGAAGCGCTGCACGGCTTCACCGCAGGCTCCGCCTGGGCCACCCGCAGCGAAGATGAGACCGGACGTCTGGCGCCGGGCCTGCGCGCCGATTTCGTGGTGCTGGGCGAAGACCCGCTGCAGGTTCCAGGCCAGACACTGGACGAGCTGGTCATCCGCTCCACCTGGGTGGATGGGGAAGCCGTCTACAGCGCGGATTGATCCGCTGATCCACATGGCGTTCCTGTCGCGGGCCGGCAGCACCCGGTGTCGCGGCAGGAACCCGTTGGGCGGCAGGGCCGCAGCCGCCCTACAATGCTTGGCTACACCTGTCTGCCACGCCCGGAATCCTGCTGCCAATGCCCCAGATCGTCCCGTTGAACGCCCGCTGGATCGTCCTCAAGTTCGGAGGCACCAGCGTCTCCAAGCGTGAGCGCTGGGACACCATTGGACGGCTGGCCGCCGAACGGGCGCAACTGCACCAGGCGCGCGCACTGGTCGTGGTCTCGGCCCTGGCCGGGGTGACCAACGCGCTGCAGGAGATCGCCGACGGCAGCGTGGACACGCAGCAGGGCTTCGAGCGGTTGGCAGGGGTGCATCGCGACTTCGCCGCCGAGCTCGGGCTGGATGCCGAGCAGGTGCTGGAAGCGCGCCTGTCCACCCTTCAGGCCCTTGCAGTGGATGCGCGCGCCGCCGGACGTGCACTGGACTGGCAGGCCGAAGTGCTGGCCCAGGGCGAGCTGCTGTCGTCGACCCTCGGCGCGGCCTACCTGCGTGCCCAGGGCCTGGATTTCGGCTGGCTGGACGCGCGCGACTGGCTGCAGGCGCAGCGACTGCCGAACCAGACCGACTGGACCACGCGGATGGCCGCCACCGGTCGCCGCGAGGCGGATGACGAATGGCGCGGGCGCTTCGCCGCCCAGTCGGATGCGCCGCTGCTGCTGACCCAGGGCTTCATCGCCCGTCATGAAGACGGCGGCACCGCGCTGTTCGGGCGCAGCGGCTCGGACACCTCGGCGGCGCTGTTTGGCGGCCGGCTGCGGGCCGAGCGGGTGGAGATCTGGACCGACGTGCCGGGCATGTTCAGCGCCAACCCGCGCGAAGTGCCGGATGCGCGCCTGCTGCAGCGGCTGGATTACGCCGAAGCCCAGGAAATCACCACCACCGGTGCCCGCGTGCTGCATCCGCGCGCGCTGGGCCCGTGCCGCGAAGCGGGCGTGCCGCTGGCGATCCTGGATACCGCACGTCCGGACCTGCCCGGCACGGTGATCGATGACGGCGCCGGCAGCGTGCCCGGGGTCAAGGCGATCAGCCGGCGCAGCGGCATCGTGCTGGTATCGATGGAAACGGTGGGCATGTGGCAGCAGGTCGGCTTCCTGGCCGATGTGTTCGAGATCTTCCGCGTGCACGGACTGTCGGTGGATCTGCTCGGCTCATCGGAGACCAACGTCACCGTATCGCTGGATTCAAGCGAGAACCTGGTCAGCACCGACGTGCTGGCGCGGCTGTCGGAAGACCTGGCCAGGTGCTGCCGGGTCAAGGTGATCGCGCCCTGCGCCTCGATCACCCTGGTCGGCCGCGGCATGCGCTCGCTGCTGCACAAGCTGTCGGACATCTGGGCCACCTTCGGCCAGGAACGGGTGCACCTGATCTCGCAGTCCTCCAACGACCTCAACCTCACCTTCGTGATCGACGAGGCCGACGCCGACGGCATCCTGGCCACCCTGCACGCGCAGCTGATCGCCAGTGGCGCGATGCCGGCGCACGAGCAGGGCGTGTTCGGCCCGCGCTGGAGCGAGCTGTCCGGTACGGCGCGGGTGCGCGGCACCCCGTGGTGGCAGGGCCAGCGCGAGCAATTGCTGGCGCTGGCCGCCGCTGGCACGCCCACCTATGTGCACCACCTGCCAACGGTGCGCGAGCGTGCCCGGGCGCTGGCGGCGATGGAGCCCGTGGACCGCCGCTTCTATGCCATCAAGGCCAATCCGCACCCGGACATCCTCAATGCGCTGGCGGAGGAGGGCTTCGGCCTGGAATGCGTGTCGCTGGCCGAGCTGCGTCACGCGCGGGATTCGGTGCCCGGGCTGGAAGCCGGGCGGCTGCTGTTCACGCCCAGCTTCGCGCCGATCGACGAATACGCGGGCGCGTTCGAGCTGGGCGCCATCGTGACCCTGGACAACGTGGAAGCGCTGCGGCGCTGGCCGGATGTGTTCCGCGGCCGCAAGCTGTGGCTGCGGGTGGACCTGGGCCGCGGCGAAGGCCATCACGCCAAGGTCAAGACCGGCGGCGTGGCATCCAAGTTCGGCCTGCCGGTGGCGCGCATCGAGGAATTCATGGAGGCCGCGCGGCAGCTGGATATCCGCGTCGACGGCCTGCACGCCCATCTCGGCAGCGGGGTGGATACGCCTGAGCACTGGCGCTCGGTGTGTGACGAACTGGGTGGCATCGCCAACCGCATTGGCAGCATCGACACCATCGATATCGGTGGCGGGCTGCCGATTCCCTACCGCGCCGAGGACGAGCCGTTCGACCTGGAGGCCTGGAGCGCCGGCATCGCCGAGGTCAAGGCCGCCTATCCCGGCTACCGGATCGCGATCGAGCCGGGCCGCTACCTGGTGGCTGAGTGCGGCGTGCTGCTGCTGACCACCACCCAAGTGGTGGAAAAGCACGGCGTGCGCCGGGTCGGCGGCGATGCGGGCATGAATGCGCTGATGCGCCCCGCCCTGTACGAAGCCTGGCATGACATCCACAACCTGAGCCGGTTGGACGATGTCGACCTGGTCGACTTCGACGTGGTCGGCCCGATCTGCGAAACCGGCGACGTGCTGGGCACCGGCCGCCCGCTGCCCGCGGCCACCGCGCCTGGCGACGTGCTGCTGGTGGCCGACACCGGCGCCTACGGCATGGTCATGGCCAACACCTACAACCTGCGCGAACTGCCGCGCGTGGAGATCATCAAGTGAGTGCGGTGGAGTTCTCGCGTGACGCGGTGCGCACGTTCCGGTTCGTGCGCTGCGGCTTCGACCCGGCTACCGGCCTGGCCGAACTGGTCTATGCCTTCGATGACGGGCCGGAGCTGATCGAGCAGGTGACCCTGCCGGGCGCGCCTTTCCAGTTGGATGAGCTCCAGACCGAAGCCGCGCAGCGGGCATTGCAGCTGCTGCACCTGATCGCCGGGGTGAGCTATTACAAGGCGGCGGCGCCACGCGACATCCGTATCGACGGCTACGCGATCGATGCGGCCACCGCCGGGCTGATGGACGAGATCTACCTGCACGGCCTGGGCGAGTTCGCCTATCGCAACGGGCTGGACCTGCACGGGCACATCCGCTTTCCGCGCGATGCCGCGCCGGCCGCAGCGGCCCCGGCGCTGGGCCTGCGCAGGCACGCGCTGGTGGCGATCGGCGGCGGCAAGGACTCGCTGGTGTCGATCGAGGCGCTGCGAGCGCTGGACGTGGAGCAGACGGTGTCCTGGATCGGCGGCTCGCAGCTGATCCGCGCCTGCGCCGCACACACCGGCCTGGCCACGTTCAATATCGGCCGCCAGCTTGCGCCGGAACTGTTCGAATACAACCGGATGGGCGCCTGGAACGGGCATATCCCGGTGACCGCGATCAACTCCGCCATCCTCGCCTTTGCCGCGATCGTGCTGGGCGTGGACCAGGTAGTGTTTTCCAACGAGCGTTCAGCCAGCTACGGCAGCCTGATCGAAGGCACGGGCGAAGTGAACCACCAGTGGTCCAAGGGCTGGGCGTTCGAGCGCGCCTTCGGCGAGCACCTGCAGGCCACCGTGGCCGCGGACCTGCGCTACTACTCGCTGCTGCGGCCGCTGAGCGAACTGGCGGTGGCGCGGCAGTTTGCCCAGTCCAGCCGCTACGACGCGCATTTCTCCAGCTGCAACCGCAACTTCCACCTGCTGGGCGAGCGCCCGGTGAACCGCTGGTGCGGGGTGTGCCCCAAGTGCCATTTCGTGTTCCTGGCGCTGGCGCCGTTCATGCCCAAGCCGCGGCTGGTGGCCATCCTCGGGCGCAACCTGCTTGATGATGAGGACCAGATCCCGGGCTACGACGCGCTGATGGAGTTCCGCGACCACAAGCCGTTTGAATGCGTGGGCGAAGCGCGCGAGTCGCGGGCGGCGATGGCCGCGCTGGCGGCTCGCCCGGAGTGGCGCGAGGACGCGGTGGTCAAGCGCTTTGCCCGGGTGATCGCGCCCCAGTTGCAGGACGACGTACCTGCCATTGCGCCGCTCCTGGTTCCTGCCGATGAGCACAACATCCCGGCCCAGCTGTGGGAGCGGCTGCGTGAACGCTTCGCCCCCGGCGATTGACCTGCTCGCCGGGCAGCGTGTGGCCCTGTGGGGCTGGGGCCGCGAGGCCCAGGCCGCCCATGCCGCGCTGCGCGAGCTGGCGCAAGGCCCGGCTTCGCTGACCCTGTTCTGCTCGCCCGAAGAGGCAGGGCAGGTCCGGGCCGCCGATACCGGGCTGGTTGTGGAAACCGAGGTCTCGGCCGAACGGCTGGCCGCCTTTGACGTGGTGGTGAAGTCGCCGGGCATCAGCGCCTACCGGCCCGAGCTGCTGGAGGCCCAGGCAAGCGGCACTCGTTTTTTGGGTGGCACCGCGCTGTGGTTCGCGGCGCGGCCCGATGCGCGCACCATCTGCGTCACCGGCACCAAGGGCAAGAGCACCATCAGCGCGATGCTGGCCCACCTGCTGCGTGCGGGCGGAGTGCGCACGGCACTGGCGGGCAATATCGGCATGCCGATGCTGGAGCTGCTGCATGGCCAGGCCGAGGCCTGGGTGCTGGAGCTGTCCAGCTTCCAGACCGGCGACGTGGCCGCTTCGGGCGTGCGTCCAGAGGTGGCGGTGGTGAGCAACGTCTTCCCGGAACACCTGGACTGGCACGGCAGCGAGGAGCGCTACGTGCAGGACAAGCTGGTCCTGCTGACCGCAGCCCGGCCGCGCCATGCCGTGCTCAATGCGGCCGACCCGCGGCTGTCCGGGCTGGAGCTGCCGGACAGCAAGGTCACCTGGTTCAACCATGAATCGGGATGGCATCTTCGCGACCAGGTGGTGTATCGCGGTGACGTGGCGGTGCTGGACTCCGCAGACGTGCCGCTGCCGGGCCGGCACAACCGCATCAACCTGTGCGCAGCGCTGGCCGCGATCGAGGCATTTGGCCTGGATCCGGCGCCGCTGGCGGCGCAGGCACGCGGGTTCGCGCCGCTTCCGCACCGGCTGCAGCCGCTGGGCGAGCGGGCGGGGTTCCACTGGGTCAACGATTCCATCAGCACCACGCCGGCAGCCAGCCTGGCGGCGCTGGAGGTGTATCGCGATGCGCGCGTGGCGATCCTGCTTGGCGGCCATGATCGCGGACTGGACTGGAGCGGATTCGCCGATGCCATCGCGCTGCGCCCGCCGCACGCTGCAGTGACCATGGGCGCCAATGGGCCGCGGATCCATGCGTTGCTTGAACCCCTGGCCGCGGGCGGCAGCATGCAGCTTGCCGCCGCTGAGGAACTGCCGATGGCGGTGGAGGCGGCGCAGCGGCTGATGGGCGGGGAGGGCGGGGTGATCCTGCTGTCGCCGGGCGCGCCCAGCTTCGGGCCCTATCGCGACTACACCGCGCGCGGGCGGCACTTTGCAGAGTTGGCCGGCTTCGATCCCGAGCTCATCACCGCGATCCCCGGGTTGGGCATTGCCTGACCACCCGGGGCCGGGTGGCACCGGGTGCTGCCGCGCTCAGTACCCGCGGCTGACCGCGTAACGGGCCAGGCCACGCAGGGCGGCGACGGCGTCGTTTTCAGGCAGGCCGTCGAGAGCGGCTTCGGCGGCAGCGGCGTACTCGAGCGCGCGCTGGTGGCTGTATTCCAGGCTGCCGCAGGCGTGGATGGCGGCCAGCACCTCATCCATGGCGCCCGCGTCGCCGGCTTCCACGATCGCGCGCAGGCGTTCACGCACCGGCGCGTCGGAGTGGGCGATGGCGTGGATCAGCGGCAGGGTGGCCTTGCCCTCGGCCAGGTCGTCGCCCAGGTTCTTGCCCAGGTCGGCGCCTTCGGCGGCGTAATCGAGCATGTCATCGGCAATCTGGAACGCGTAGCCCAGCTGCAGGCCGTAATCGTGCAGGCGCTGCTGCAGCGCTGCATCGGCGCCGGAAGCCAGCGCACCCAGGCGCGTTCCGGCGGCAAACAGCACCGCGGTCTTGCGCTCGATCACCTGCAGGTAGGCCGCCTCGTCCACGTCCGGGTTGCGCACGTGCAGCAGCTGCAGCACCTCGCCCTCGGCAATGCGGTTGGTGGCATCGGCGAGGATCCGCATCACTTCCATGCGGTCCAGCTCCACCATCAGCTGGAAACTGCGCGAATACAGGAAGTCGCCCACCAGTACGCTGGCGGCGTTGCCCCAGATCGCATTGGCGGTGCTGCGTCCACGCCGCAGGTCCGACTCGTCGATGACGTCGTCGTGCAGCAGGGTGGAGGTGTGGATGAACTCGATGATCGCCGCCAGCTGGTGGTGCTCGGCGCCGTGGCCGCCACAGGCGCGCCCGGCCAGGGCCACCAGCATCGGCCGCAGGCGCTTGCCGCCGGCGGAGATGATGTGTTCGGCCACCTGGTTGATCAGGACCACATCGGAGGCCAGGCGGCGCCGGATCAGGGCATCGATGCCGGCCATGTCGGCGGCGGCGAATGCCTGGATGGCGGCAAGGTCGGGGACGGGTGCGGTATTTGCCTGGGCCATGGGTATGCAGGAGCTGGGGGACCGGGGATTATACGGGCCCGGGAGTTGCCCCACGCGCCCGCGCGGCGGACTCTGACCCGGCGCCGGGCCGGCCGGGGATGGCAGGCCCGGCGCCGGTATACTTCAATGGTCCCCGAACCCAACGGCCGTGCCCCTGCGCCGGCCACATCTGCAAGGAAAGAATTCATGGCCCGTGGCATCAATAAAGCGATCCTGGTCGGCAACCTCGGCAACGATCCGGAAACCAAGTACACCCAGGGTGGCATGGCGATCACCAAGATCAGCCTGGCAACCACCAGCGTGCGCAAGGATCGCGACGGCAACAATCAGGAAAATACCCAGTGGCACCGGGTGACCTTCTTCGGCAAGCTCGGTGAGATCGTCGCCGAGTACCTGCGCAAGGGCTCCCAGGTCTACGTCGAGGGCGAGATCCGCTACGACAAGTACACCGGACAGGATGGGGTGGAGAAGTACTTCACCGAGATCGTCGCCAACGAGATGCAGATGCTCGGCGGTCGCGGCGAAGGCGGTGGTGGTGGCGGTGGTGGTGGCGGCTATGAGCGTGGCGGCGGTGGCGGTGGCAGGCCGCAGCGCCAGGAGCAGCAGCGTCGCGCGGAGCCGCAGCAACAGCAGCAGCGCCCGCCGGCCGAGGATTTCTCCGACGACGACATCCCGTTCTAGACAGCAGCAGTTGGGAAGTGATCGGGGGCCATTCCGGCCGCGGCGGGGCTTGCGCTGCCCCGCCGTCGCTGGCATACACTGGCGCCCTTCTTCAACGCACATGCAAGGGGTATCCGGGATGAAGTTCAAGTCGATCGCGCTCGCAGTCGCCCTTTCCGCGGCCATGGGTACGGTGTCTGCCCAGCAGCCGGCGGCCCAGCCACAGGAGCAGGCGCAGCTCACCCCGGAGCAGCAGGCCCAGCTGGCCCGCCAGGATGTCGAGATGACCAACGCGGCGCAGCAGGTCGTGCAGCTGATCGACAGCAACCAGCTCGGCGAGGTGTGGGACCTGTCCACCAACGTGGTCAAGCAGATGCTGCCGCGGGACAGCTTTGTCCAGCAGGTGGGCAACGACCGGGCCAGGCTTGGCGCCCCCACCGAGCGCGGTCAGGCGGTGGTCACCCGCACCCAGTTCCAGGACGGCGGCGAGGTGCCCGCCGGCCTGTACATCAATATCGCGTTCCCCACCCGGTTTGCCAACAGTGCCGAACCGGTGCGCGAGCTGGTTTCCTTCCGGCTGGATGAAGACCAGATCTGGCGCGTGTCGGGATACAGCCTGCGCTGATCAGCAGGGCTGGTGGGGCGTATGCAACGGGATCCTTCGGGATCCCGCTGTCGTTTCAGGCTTCGCCGGTCGCGACGGGCTCAGCGCCCGCCGACGCCCCCACCCCCGCCTCCGCCGCCGGAAAAACCGCCTCCGCCGCCACCGGAGGAGCTGCCGGGTGGCGATGAGGACGAGGCGATCTGCGAGCTCAGGCCTTTGGACAGGGCGCGGGTCATCCCGCCAATGTCACCGATCCCCGCACCGTGGCCACTGGCCGAATACCAGGTGATTGCCGAAGTGGCGGCAGCGACCGCCGCTGCGCCCGCGGCCGCGGTGAACTTGCGGGTCCAGGCCTCTTCCACCTCCAGCGCCACGGCATATGGCAGCAGCCGTTCGAAGCGGCCGCCATCCAGGCCGGGTTCGTGCTCCGATGGGCCTTCCAACTGCTGCAGGTCCTGCCGCTCGGCGACGCTGAGATAGCGTTTGAAGCCCTCGATCTCGTCCAGCAGCTGCCGCCCGTCCGCAGTGGGTGCGCCAATCACCAGGCCGAAGATGACCGTGGTCACCAGTGTTGCCAGCAGCAGGGGCGCGGCCAGGACCCAGCCCCCTCCGGCCAGCGAGGCAGCCAGGACGGTGCCGATGACGGTGATGGCGGCGATCAGGACCGCAATGCCCACGCTGCCGTGATTGGCGCGATAGAGCGTGGGAATGATGCGGCTGCGGAGCTGCTTGCCGTGCTCCGCCATGGCTTTCTGGATCCGGGAGGCATTCTCCTGGTGCAGTTCAAGGCTCTTCCCGCCGGGTGGCAACAACTGTTCGACCAGGCGGGCTGGGGGCGCGTCCGGGTGCAGCGTGGATGGTCCAGGTTCTCCGGGCTGCACGGTCCAGCGATCCGCGCGCAGTGTCCGTTCCTCGCGGTGAATCGTCACTGCGCCGTTCACCGCAGCAACCAGCAGGTCGGAGCTGAAGGCAGTGCTGTCGTAGCCCTTGCGCTGCATGAAGCGCAGCTCGGCGGGTGAATAGTCCGGTGGCGGCTCGTAGCGCACGATGATGGTGCCGGGCCGCGGGTCGCGCCCGATCAGGCGCCAGCGGCGGATGCAGTAGGCCAGCAACAGGCCGAATCCGACCAGTGCCACGATGCCGGCGCGATTGTCTTTCAGGCGCCAGGCCACCCGCTGGAACCAGCCCGGCTCGGCCACGATTCCCTTGGGAAAGCCGACCACCACGGTCAATCCTTCCCCTGGCTTCAGCGGCGCGGCCAGCTCCCAGTGCGCGACTCCCGGGGTCGGTACGCTGGCGCGGAAGGCCTTGCCACGCGTGCCCGTGGCGCCGGTGAATCCATCAATGTCCATGTCGGCAGCGGGCACCGGAGCAGGCAGGCGAACGGACACGCTGCCGCGTTCCACCGCCAAAACCGAGCCGTGGCCGAGCGCGTTGAAGTACAGCTCGTCATGAGCGTCGAAGAAGCCCAGCTGGCGGGTGGTGCGATAACGCAACGTGTAGATGTGCTCGGCCGGGACCGGCAGGAAATCATCGTTGCCGGTATTGATGCGTACGCCGTTGCCGATCCGCTCGGTGAACCACGGTTCGGGCCGGCCGTTGCGCTGCACGTCCAGCACCTGGAAATCCACCACCACCCGGTCTCCGCAGCGGTCACGGTAGCGGGTGGGGAACTCCCGGGTGATGCCGCGGCGGATGCGGCGGCCCTCGGCCCGGACCGCAATTGTTTCGGTGATGTCCAGGCTGCCGTCGGACTGGATGGCGATGTCCACGTCGTAGCGCAGGATGCGCTCACCCGCGCGATCCTGGGCTGTCGCCGGAAAGGTCCAGATCAGCGCCAGCAGCACGGCCAGCAGCACGGCCAGCAGGCGGGTCACGGCTCCAGCCTCACCGTGGGAGCGATACGTGCGTCGCTCCCGGCCTGGAAGAATTCCGCCGCGTTGAACCCGAAGCTCCGGGCAATGGCCAGGTCCGGGATCCGCTGGGTGGCATCGTTGTAGTCCCGCACTGCGCCGTTGTAGAAGCGGCGCGCGTACTGCAGGTGTTCCTCCACCTCCACCAGATCCGCCTGCAGGCGAGCGAAGTTCTCATTGGCCTTGAGGGCCGGATAGGCCTCTCCGAGTACAACCAGCCTGCCGATGGCCTGCTCCAGCGCGGACTCCACCTCGCCCAGCGCCCGGGGTGCCTGTTGCTGCATTGCCTGCGCCCGCAGCGCGGTCACCGCTTCGAGCACCGCTGCTTCATGGCCGGCATACGCGCGAACCGCCGAAACAAGCTGCGGTACCAGGTCGTGGCGCCGGATCAACTGCACATCGATATCCGCCCACGCGGTCCGGACCTGGTTGCGCAGTCGTACCAGCCGATTGTAGGCGAACACCGCCCAGGCCAGCATCCCACCCAGCAACAGCGCCATTGCGATCATCTGTCCTGCCTCCCTTTCCTTGAGCGGCATTATGGTGGCCCCGGGGCTGGGGTGTAGCCACCCGCCTGCAGCGGCCAGCGCTACGCGGTGGCGATCTGCGACATCGACAGGGTCCGCGCTATGGCGGTGAGGAAAGGGTCCTCAGCCGGCGCCGCGACGCCGGCTGAGGCAGGATTTCAGGCGGCGACGCGGAAGCGCTCTGCGTCTTCGATGAAGGTCTTGTCGCCGATCTCGCCAGCGTGGCTGCCGAACGGCATCTGCGCGCGCAGCACCCAGCTTTCCGGGATGTCCCACTCGGCGGCAACCGCCTTGTCAGGAAGCGGGTTGTAGTGCTGCAGGCTGGCGCCGATGCCGGCTTCGGCCAGCGCCATCCATACCGCGTACTGGGCAATGCCGGTGCTGTGCTCGGACCAGATCGGGAAGTTGTTGGCATACAGCGGAAACTGCTCCTGCAGCGCCTCCACCGGGGCCGTGTCCTCATAGAACAGCACGGTGCCGGCGCCGGCGGCGAAACCGTCGATCTTCTGTTCCGTGGTGGCGAAATTATCGGCCGGGACGATCTTGCGCAGTTCGTCCTTGACGATCTCCCAGAATTTCGCGCTCTGGGCGCCGTGCAGGATCAGGGCGCGCGAGCTCTGCGAGTTGAACGAAGAGGGCGCTTGGCGCACCGCTTCCTGGATCAGGCCGGTCACCTGGTCCTGGCTGATCGGAAGGTCGTTGCCCAAGGCGTACTGGGTGCGGCGCTTGCGAGCGACGTCGAGGAAGCGGTTGTTGGTCATGATGCAGATCCTGTTGGGAGGGGAAACTAAAAATCAGACCTGAAGTTTAGATTCCGACGCTTCCTCAGTTACCTTCATTTTTGGAACAAAGGTTCTTGTTGGGGCACGCAAAGTATTGTTTATGTCCTCTCGGGATGCCAGGTTGTCATGCGTTTGTCATATCGGATGTCTTCCTTGACTCCCCCATACCCGCGGGAGAACATCATCACGTGCACCCATCCGCCGACAGGTGCCAGGAGAATGAAGAAATGACTGTCGAACTGTCCCGCCGCGGCTTCCTGAAGCTCGCAGGCGCGGGGGCGGCAGCCAGTACGCTCGGTGCCATGGGTTTTGGTGCGGCAGAAGCCGCCACTACCGCCCATGTGCGCGAGTTCAAACTGGCCACCACCACCGAAACCCGCAACATCTGCACCTACTGTTCAGTGGCGTGCGGAGTCATCATGTACTCGCGAGGCGACCTGAACGCCGGCGAGCACGCCGACCTGCTCCACATCGAGGGCGACGCCGATCACCCGGTCAACCGCGGCACCCTGTGCCCGAAGGGCGCGGCGCTCAAGTCCTACGTGAAGTCGGAAAGCCGCCTGACCCACCCGCGCATCCGCCGCCCGGGCTCGGACCGGTTCGAGGAAATCTCCTGGGACGAGGCGCTCGACAAGATCGCCCGTACCGTGAAGGACGACCGCGACGCCAACCTCATTGAACGCAACGAGGACGGAGTCACCGTCAACCGCTGGACGACCACCGGCTTCCTGGCCGCGTCCGCGACCACCAATGAAACAGCGTGGCTGACCTACAAGGCTGTCCGCTCGATGGGTATCGTCGGGTTCGACAACCAAGCGAGGGTTTGACACGGCCCCACGGTGTCCAGTCTGGGCCCGACGTTTGGCCGTGGTGCGATGACCAACTCTTGGACGGACATCGCCAATACCGACCTCGTAATCATCATGGGCGGCAATGCCGCCGAAGCACACCCCTGCGGTTTCAAGTGGGTGACCGAAGCCAAGCGCAAGCGTGGCGCGAAGCTGATCGTGGTCGATCCCCGCTTCAACCGCTCCGCGTCGGTGGCCGACTATTACGCCCCGATCCGGCCGGGCTCGGATATCGCCTTCCTGATGGGGGTGATCCGCTGGTGCATGGAAAACGACAAGATCCAGTGGGATTACGTCAACAACTACACCAACGCGTCCTACCTGGTGCGGGAGGACTTCGGCTGGCACGAAGGCCTGTTCACCGGCTATGACGAAGAGAACCGCCGCTACGACCAGGAGAGCTGGGAGTACCAGATCGGTGACGACGGCTATGTGCTGACCGATCCGTCGCTCGACAACCCGCGGTGCGTCTGGAACCTGCTGCGCCAGCACGTTGACGTGTACACGCCGGAGTTCGTGGAGAACCTCTGCGGTACGCCGAAGGAAAAGTTCCTGACGATCTGCGAGATGATCGGCGAAACGTCTTCCCCGACGAAGACGATGACGTCGATGTACGCACTCGGCTGGACCCAGCATTCCAAGGGTTCACAGAACATCCGCGGCATGGCCATGCTGCAGCTGCTGCTGGGCAATATCGGCGTTCCTGGCGGCGGCATGAACGCGCTGCGCGGGCACTCCAACATCCAGGGACTGACCGACATCGGCCTGATGTCGAACCTGATCCCCGGTTACCTGGCGATCCCGACCGAGAGCGAGCTGGACTTCGAGTCCTACATTTCCACCCGTGGCAACAAGCCGCTGCGTCCCAACCAGACGAGCTACTGGCAGAACTACAACAAGTTCTTCGTCAGTTTCATGAAGTCGATGTGGGGCGATGCGGCTACTGCGGAAAACGGTTGGGGCTATGACTGGCTGCCCAAGCTGGACATCGCGCAGTATGACGCGATGAAGATGTTCGACATGCTCAAGAATGACCAGGTCAACATCTACTTCTGCCAGGGCTTCAACCCGATCCTCGCTTTCCCCAACCGCGGCAAGATGACCGAGGCGTTCGCCAAGCTCAAACTGCTGGTGGTGATGGATCCGCTGGAAACCGAGACGGCTGCGTTCTGGGAGAACCACGGCATCTACAACGATGTCGACACGGCTTCCATCCAGACCGAAGTGCTGGAACTGCCGACCACGTGTTTCGCCGAGGACGAGGGCGCGACCGTGAGCTCGGGCCGCTGGCTGCAGTGGCACTGGCCGGGGGCGAGCCCGCCGGGGCAGGCCCAGACCGACAACTGGATCATGGCCAACATCTTCCAGCGGGTGCGCAAGCTGTATGAGCAGGAGGGCGGCAAGGTGCCCGAGCCGATCCTCAACCTCACCTGGGACTACGCCGATCCGTTGCATCCGACCGCGGCCGAACTCGCCCGGGAGCTCAACGGCAAGGCGCTGGTGGACCTGGAAGGCGGCCCACGCAATGGCGAGCAGCTGTCCAGCTTCGGCGAGCTGCGCGACGACGGCAGCACTGCGGCCGCCTGCTGGGTCTACACCGGTTGCTGGACTGAGGAGGGCAACATGATGGCCCGCCGCGACAACAGCGATCCCAGCGGCATGGGCGTGCACGCCAACTGGTCGTTCGCCTGGCCGGCCAACCGCCGGACCCTGTACAACCGCGCCTCCTGCGATCTGGACGGCCGGCCGTGGGATCCGGAACGGGTCATCGTGGAGTGGAACGGCGAACGCTGGGTGGGGGCGGACGTGCCCGACATCGGCCTGACGGCCAATCCACGCGAAGTCGGTCCGTTCATCATGAACCCGGAAGGCACCAGCCGCTTCTTCAGCCGCAGGCTGATGCGCGACGGGCCGTTCCCGACCCACATGGAGCCGTTCGAGAGCCCCGTGGAGAACCCGTTCAACCGCAAGATGCGCGGCAACCCGGTGGCCCGGATCTTCCCGGATGACCTGGCCGGCCTCGGGTCCAGCGACGAGTTCCCGTTCGTGGCCACGTCGTACCGCCTGACCGAGCACTTCCATTACTGGACCAAGCACAACCACACCAACGCGGTGATGCAGCCCGAATTCTTCGTCGAGATCAGCGAACAGCTGGCGGCGGAGCGCGGCATCACCAAGGGCGATCGGGTCCGGGTGTGGTCCTCGCGCGGACAGATATGGGCCAAGGCGGTGGTGACCAAGCGGATCCAGCCGCTGGTGTGTGACGGCAAGCCGGTGCACATCGTCGGCATCCCGATCCACTGGGGCTTCAAGGGCGCGGCACGCAAGGGCTTCGGCTCGAACACGCTGGGCCCGTTCGTTGGCGATGCCAACATCGAAACCCCGGAGTTCAAGGCGTACCTGGTCAACATCGAACGGGCCGCGGATCAGGAGGTGCCGGCATGAGCAACCAACGCGCTCCCCAGCCGGTGACGGCGGCGGCCAATCCGCCGGTGCAGCCGATGGCTTCCAACCTGCTGCCCAGCGACATGGTGAGATCGTCGGCCACGGCCGACCTTCCTCCACCGGAGCGGCACCTGACCAAGGTGGCCAAGCTGATCGATGTGTCCAGGTGCATTGGCTGCAAGGCCTGCCAGGCAGCCTGCGTCGAGTGGAACGACCTGGAGCCGGAGCTCGAGGAGAACGTGGGCGTCTACGACAACCCCCACGACCTCACGCCGGACATGTACACGCTGATGCGGTTCACCGAATACGAGAACCCCGACAGCGGTGACCTGGAGTGGCTGATCCGCAAGGACGGCTGCATGCACTGCGAGGATCCAGGCTGCCTGAAGGCATGCCCGGCCCCCGGGGCGATCGTGCAGTACTCGAACGGCATCGTCGATTTCATTTCCGAGAACTGCATCGGCTGCGGCTACTGCGTGGCCGGCTGCCCGTTCGACATCCCGCGCATCCACAAGACCGCACAGGTGTCGACCAAGTGCACGCTGTGCTCCGACCGCGTTGCGGTGGGGCAGGGGCCGGCCTGTGCCAAGGCCTGCCCGACGGAGTGCATCACCTTCGGGCCCAAGGACGAGCAGGTTGCGTTTGCACAAGAGCGCATCACCGACCTCAAGTCGCGCGGCTACGAAAACGCCGGTCTCTACGATCCGCAGGGAGTGGGCGGCACCCACGTGATGTACGTGCTGCACCACGCCGACAAACCCTCGATCTATGCGGGGTTGCCGGATGATCCCAGGATTTCCCCGGTGGTAGCCGGTTGGAAGGGCCCGGCCAAGGAAGTGGGGCTGGTGGCGGCGGGCGTGGCCCTGGCCGGCGCCGCGCTGCACGGCCTGGTGGCGCGTGCCAACAAGGTCAGCGCCGAGGAAGAAGAGCAGGCACAGCAGCTGGTTGACAGCCACGATGACGACGGGAGGCGGGCACCATGAGTGACAATCGCGTCTATTCCGCGCCCGGCGACAGGATTGAATCCAGCCGCCCCGTCGTGGTCAACCGGTACCGTGGCTTCACCCGGGCCAACCACTGGCTGACCGCGGTCTGCATGATCGTGCTGTTGCTGTCGGGCTTCGCCTTCTTCCATCCTTCGCTGTACGGCCTGACCAACCTGTTCGGAGGCGGCCAGACCACGCGCTGGCTGCACCCGATCGTGGGCCTGGTGCTGACGTTGAGCTTCCTGGGAATGTTCGTGCAGATGTGGCGGCTCAACCTGCCAAGTCGGGACGACGTTGAATGGAGCCGGAAGATCGGTGATGTGCTCAAGGCCAACGAGGCGGCCCTGCCAGAGCTGGGCAAGTACAACGCCGGGCAGAAGCTGGTGTTCTGGGGCATGGCCTTCCTGATCCTGGCCATGGTGGTGACCGGGGTCGTGATCTGGGAGCAGTACACCGCACACCTGTTCTCGATCCCGCTACGCCGGGTGGCGGTAGCGGTGCACGCGGTAGCGGCGATCCTTTTGCTGCTGCTCTTCATCGCCCATGTCTATGCGGCCATCTGGACTCGCGGAACCATCCGCGCGATGACCCGCGGCACCGTGACCGGTGGCTGGGCCTTCCGCCACCATCGCAAGTGGCTGCGGGAGCTGGCCGGCGGACGCAAGTCCGACGGCTCGGAGCGCCTGTGAACGACAAGGTGGAAGACGCGCTGAAGCCGGATCCTTCAATGATCGGCGGCGTACCAAAGCCGCCGCTGGCTTTCCTGCCCGAGCCGGTCAAGCTGTTCCAGACCCGCGCGAAACGGTTCGCATTCCTTGCCGAAAGCAACGAGCTGGCGCCGTACCTGCGTTTCCTGGCCGAGATCTCCCGCCTGCAGGCGCGGCTGGTGGTGACCCTGCCGCCGGTCGAGCCGCTGGCTCCAGAGCGGCTGGCCAAGGCCGCCGACGGCGCGATGCCGCCAATCGACCGGGAAAAGCTGGCTGCTGATCCTGCGCTGGATGCGGTACTCCAGGCTTTGGTTGAAGAGGCCGGCGGGCTGGAGATGCCGGACGAGGCGCGGCAGGCGCTGGAGGCCGTGCGCACGGCCGATGTGGAGCAGCGGCTGTGGCTGCTGTCCAACGTGCTTGGTGACGATATTCCGGTCGACGCCACCGCGCCGCATCTGTTCGCCGCGGCCGCGGTGCAGGTGCATCTCGCCCGGCTGGCGGCCACGCTGGATGTGGATGCGCTGGTGCCCGTCAGCACCGGGATCTGCCCCGCCTGCGGCGGCCGGCCGGTCACTTCGTCGGTGATGGGAGCGCAGGGGATCGAAAGCATCCGCTATGCCACCTGCGCCGGCTGCGCCACGCAGTGGAACGAGGTGCGGGTCAAATGCCTGTGCTGTGGCTCCAACAAGGACGTCCGCTACCGCTCCGTGGAAACGATTGATGCCACGGTCAAGGCGGAGACCTGCCGGGAGTGCAACCGCTGGGTGAAGATCCTGTACCAGGTGAAGAACGCCAGCCTGGATCCGGTGGCCGATGACGTCGGCAGCCTGGGCCTGGACGTGCTGATGAAGGACACCGAGTTCGTACGCGGCGGCTTCAACCCGTACCTGGTCGGCTACTGACCGGACCCGCCGCGGCGAAGCGCCGCGGCCCTTCGGGCCCGGCACCCCGGCCCTCCCCCTGTAGGAGCGCGCCATGCGCGCGAAGCCGCGTGACATGCATCATCGGGGCGAACCTCCGGTGACGGCGCAGGGGCCGAAGCCTCTCCTGGTCGCTGGAGTTCACGCGGTTTCGCGCGCATGGCGCGCTCCTACGGGGGAGGGTGGATGGCTGCGTGGCCACGGTCGGTGAGCAGGGCGACTTCGTTGTCGCCGCGACGCTCGATCCGGACCAGACCGGCACCTTCCACACCGCCAATGGTGTCTTCCCCCAGCCAGGCGAGGGTGCGCATGAGCAGGCTCATGCGTGCATCCACGCGCTTGCGCAGGCGTGGCAGAGCGATGCCTTCCGGGTGCCGGGCCAGCTCGGCCAGCAGCGCCTCAGCCAATGACAGCTGCGGGGATGTCACGCTGGCTCGGCCCCTTGGCGAGTGGATCAGGACGGTGCGGATGCACCATCACCGGGATTGATTTGGAAGTGGGCGTGCGGGCGCGCTCGGCGAAGCTGGACAGCGGCACCAGCGCGTTGGTCTCCGGGTAATAGGCCGCCAGGCAGCCGCGCGGAATGTCGTAAGCCACGAGCAGGAAACTCTTCGCCGTGCGCTGCTCGCCATCCTCGGCCAGGCTTTCCAGGTCCACCCGGTCACCGGCCGCCATGCCCAGCGCGGCGATGTCATCGGCATGGACGAACAGCACCCGCCGCTCCCCGTGCACGCCGCGGTAGCGGTCATTTAGTCCGTAGACGGTGGTGTTGTACTGGTCGTGCGAGCGCACCGTGCTGAGCACGAACACCGGCTGCCCGGCGTGGCCGCTACGCGCCCGGTGGATCGGCGTGTTGACCGGTACGCGATGGGCCTTGAATGCGGCGAGGCCGTCAGCGGTGCTCCAGCGCCGCTCGCGCGCGCCGTTGGACAGGCGGAAGCCGCCGGGCACGCGGACCCGGGCATTGAAGTCATGGAAGTCGTCGAACACCTGGGCAATCAGGTCGCGGATGCGATCGTAATCTTCCGCCAGCCAGCGCCAGCGCAGCTTGCTGCGTGGTCCCAGCGTGGCCTCGGCCAGGCGCGCAACGATGACGGGCTCCGACAGCAGGCTGGGGTCGGCCGGCGCGTTGATGCCGCCCGACAGGTGCACCATGCTCATCGAGTCCTCTACCGTCACCTGCTGCGGGCCCGCGGCCTGCATGTCGATCTCGGTGCGACCCAGGCAGGGCAGGATCAGCGCCTCGCGCCCGTGCACAAGGTGGCTGCGGTTGAGCTTGGTGGCCACGTGCACGGTCAGCGCACAGTTGCGCAGCGCCCGGTGGGTGGCGGTGGTATCCGGCGTGGCCGCGGCGAAGTTGCCGCCCATGGCGAAGAACACCTTCGCCCGGCCGTCGCGCATGGCCTCGATCGCACCGATGGTGTCGTAGCCGGGTTCGCGCGGCGGCTGGAAGCCGAATACCTGCTGCAGCCGGTCCAGGAACGCCTGAGGCGGCTTCTCCCAGATCATCATGGTGCGGTCGCCCTGCACGTTGCTGTGCCCGCGCACCGGGCAGGTGCCGGCGCCGGGGCGGCCGATGTGTCCGCCAAGCAGCAGCAGGTTGCAGATCATCTGGATGGTGGCGACCGAGTGCAGGTGCTGGGTGATGCCCATGCCCCAGCAGCAGATCAGCCGCTTCGCGCCCAGCCAGATATCGCCCACCCGGCGCAGCTGGGATTCCTCCAGTCCCGACTCGGCGACGATGGTGTCCCAGGACTCCGCCGCCACATCCGCGGCGAAGGCCTCGAAGCCGCTGGTGTGGGCCTGGATGAACTCCAGGTCCAGCACCGAAGGCCGTCCGCTTTCCAACGCCTCGGCGTCGCGTTCAAGAACGTGCTTGATGATGCCCTTCAGTGCCGCGAGATCACCGCCGATCTTCAGCTGCAGGTAGTCCGACGAGATCCGGGTGGAACCGCCGCGCAGCATCTCGGCCGCGTCCTTGGGATCCGCAAAACGCTCCAGCCCGCGCTCGCGCAGCGGGTTGAACGAGACGATCGCCGCGCCGCGCTTGGCCGCGTCACGCAGTTCCCCCAGCATGCGCGGATGGTTGGTGCCCGGGTTCTGGCCGAAGATGAAGATCGCATCGGCCTGCTCGAAATCCTGCAGCGATACCGTGCCTTTGCCGGCGCCGATCTGCTCGCCCATCGCCACGCCGGAAGGCTCGTGGCACATGTTGGAGCAATCGGGGAAGTTGTTGGTGCCGAACTCGCGTACGAACAGCTGATACAGGAAGGCGGCTTCGTTGCTGGTGCGGCCCGAGGTGTAGAACACCGCCTCGTCGGGCGAATCCAGTCCGTTGAGGTGCCCTGATACAAGGGCGAAAGCATCATCCCAGGCGATCGGCAGGTAGCGGTCGCTGCTGGCGTCATAGCGCATGGGGGTGGTCAGCCGGCCCTGGCCTTCCAGCCAGTGATCGCTGTAGCCGGACAGCTCTGCCACCGAATACCTGGCGAACAGCTCCGGCCCGGCGCGATGGCGCGTGGACTCGGCCGCTACCGCCTTGGCGCCGTTCTCGCAGAACTCGAAGGTGGAGGTGTGGTCGCGGTCCGGCCAGGCGCAGCCGGGGCAGTCAAAGCCGTCCGGCTGGTTCATCGACAGCAACGTCTTCGCGCCTTTGACCGCCACGTCTTCCTTGTGCAAGTGCGCGGCCACGCTGCGCAGCGACTGCCAGCCGCCGGCGGGGCCGTCGAACGCCTGGATCTTTTTGCTGCTCATTCCGGGTTGTTCATCACGTTGGAGCCTGTCTTCATCTTCCCGCGGGGGCCGGGGCAAGTCCATTCGGCCGTGCCTCCATGCCGTTTGACCCATGCGCACCGCCGCGGCAACGTGCAGGCTCGATCGACTGTGACGACGGAGAGCGGATTTGCATCGACGTGATTTCCTGACCCTGGGTGGGCTTGGTATCGGCGCCCTGGTGCTGCCGCCCTTCATTGGCCGCGCCATCGCTGCCGAAGAGCTGATGCTGGCGCTGGATCCCGGGCTGAAGCGCCGCCTGGCGGACGCCGCGCTGGAAGCGGCCACCGGCGGTGGCGCCAGCTACTGCGATGTGCGCATTGGCCGCTATCTGCGCCAGTTCGTGATGACCCGCGAAGACCGGGTTGAGAACGTGGTCAACGAGGAGTCCACCGGCGTTGGCGTGCGCGTGATCGCCAACGGCGCCTGGGGCTTTGCCGCCACCAGCGAACTCACTCCGCAGGCCGTGGTGCAGGCCGCCCGTCAGGCCACCGCGATTGCCCGCGCCAACGCCCGGATCCAGACCGAGCCGGTGCAGCTGGCACCGGTCCGCGGCGTGGGCGAAGTGAGCTGGCGCACGCCGATCGCGCGCAACGCGATGGAAGTGCCGGTGGAGGAAAAGGTCGCACTGCTGCTTGGCGTGAACGCCGACGCGATCAACGCCGGCGCCGACTTCGTCAGCTCGCGGATGTTCGCGGTGAACGAGCAGAAGTACTTCGCCAGCACCGACGGCTCCTATATCGATCAGGACGTGCACCGGATCTGGGCGCCGTTCACCGTCACTGCGGTGGACAAGGTCAGCGGCAAATTCCGCACCCGCGACGGGCTGTCCGCACCGATGGGGCTGGGCTATGAATACCTGGATGCCGACCCGGCCGGGCGCATCGAACTGCCCGGCGGCGTGGTCGCCTACGGCACCTCCTACGACATGCGTGAAGACGCGGTGGCAGCGGCCAGGCAGGCGCGCGAAAAACTGTCCGCCCCATCCGTGGAGCCGGGCAGGTATGACCTGGTGCTCGATCCAAGCCACCTGTTCCTCACCATCCACGAGAACGTGGGCCACCCGCTGGAGCTGGATCGGGTGCTCGGCTACGAGGCCAACTACGCCGGCACCAGCTTCGCCACCCTGGAGCGCATGCGCGAAGGTTTGAAGTACGGCAGCGAGCGGGTGAACTTCTTCGCCGACAAGACCCAGCCCGGCAGCCTCGGCGCGGTGGCCTATGACGATGAGGGCGTGAAGTGCAAGCGCTGGGACCTGGTGAAGGACGGGATGCTGGTTGACTATCAGGCCACCCGTGATCAGGCCCACATCCTCGGCAAGGACGAATCCGACGGCTGCAGCTATGCGGATTCGTGGTCGACGGTGCAGTTCCAGCGCATGCCCAACGTGTCGCTGGCGCCGGGCAAGGAGCCGCTGACGGTGGCGGAGATGATCGCCGGCGTGGAAGACGGCATTTACATCCACGGCCGCGGGTCGTATTCGATCGACCAGCAGCGCTACAACGCGCAGTTCGGCGGGCAGCTGTACTACGAGATCAAGAACGGGGAGGTCACGCGGATGCTCGAAGACGTGGCCTACCAGATCCGCACGCCGGAGTTCTGGAATGCCTGCAGCGCGATCTGCGATGAGCGGGATTTCCGCCTGGGCGGGTCGTTCTTCGACGGTAAGGGCCAGCCTTCGCAGGTGTCGGCGGTGTCGCATGGATCCTCGACCACGCGGTTTGACGGGATCAATGTGATCAACACCGCCCGCAGCCTTGGATGACCGTTCCCCTGGTAGGAGCGGTTACAGACTTGGGCACCATGCCGAAAGCCATTTGACGCTCAACCATCCGACCGCAAGAATCGATGCAGCTTGACGCCATGCGTCACGCCATCAATTCGCTCCCTCCCATCCCGATCGTCATGAGCCGTGCGCGGCAACGATCCAGCACTGGAGACCTGTCTTGGACAGACGTGACTTCCTGGCCCTGAGCGGCCTCGGACTGGGTGGGCTGGTCCTGCCATCGTGGCTTGGCAAGGCCGTTGCCGCCGATGAGCTGATGACCGTCCTGGATCCCGCGATCAAGAAGCGGCTCGCCGATACCGCCCTGCAGGCCGCCACCGGCGCAGGCGCCAGCTACTGCGACGTACGCATCGGCCGCTACCTGCGCCAGTTCGTCATGACCCGCGAGGACAAGGTCCAGAACGTGGTCAACGCCGAATCCACCGGCGTGGGCGTGCGGGTGATTGCCGACGGTGCCTGGGGCTTTGCCGCCACCAACGACATCAGTCCCGACGCCGTAGCCGGTGCCGCGCGCCAGGCCACGGCGATTGCCAAGGCCAACGCCCGCATCCAGAGCGAGCCGGTGCAACTGGCCCCGGTACAGGGCGTGGGCGAGGTCAGCTGGCGCACGCCGATCCAGCGCAACGCCATGGAAGTGCCGGTCAAGGAAAAGGTGGACCTGCTGCTGGGCGTCAACGCCGCGGCGATGGGCGCCGGTGCCAGCTTCGTCAATTCCACCCTGTTCGCGGTCAATGAGCAGAAGTACTTCGCCAGCACCGACGGCTCCTACGTCGACCAGGATGTGCACCGCATCTGGGCACCGATGACGGTGACCGCGATCGACAAGGACAGCGGCAAGTTCCGCACCCGGGCGGGGCTGTCCGCGCCGATGGGTCTGGGCTACGAGTACTTCGATGCAGACCCTGCGCAGAAATTCATTTCGCCCAACGGCGTGGTCAACTACGGCCACTCCTACGACATGGTCGAGGATGCGGTTGCCGCCGCAAAGCAGGCGCAGGAGAAGCTGTCCGCGCCTTCGGTCGAACCGGGCCGTTACGACCTGGTGCTCGACCCCTCGCACACCTGGCTCACCATCCACGAGTCGGTCGGCCATCCGCTGGAGCTCGACCGCGTGCTCGGCTACGAAGCCAACTACGCCGGCACCAGCTTCGCCACCCTGGACAAGCGCGAGGAAGCCTTCCGCTACGGCAGCGACCTGGTAACCATCTTCGCTGACAAGACCCAGCCCGGCAGCCTCGGCGCGGTGGCCTATGACGACGAAGGCGTGAAGTGCAAGCGCTGGGACCTGATTCGCGACGGCATCCTGGTCGATTACCAGGCCATCCGCGACCAGGCCCACATCCTCGGCAAGACCGAATCCGACGGCTGCTGCTACGCGGACTCGTGGTCGACCGTGCAGTTCCAGCGCATGCCCAACGTGTCGATGGCGCCCGGACGGAACAAGCTGTCCGTGGCCGACATGATCAAGGACGTCGAGAACGGCATTTACATCATTGGCGACGGTTCGTTCTCGATCGACCAGCAACGCTACAACGCGCAGTTCGGCGGGCAGCTGTTCTATGAAATCAAGAACGGCGAGATCACCGGCATGATCGAGGACGTGGCCTACCAGATCCGCACCCCGGAATTCTGGAACGCCTGCAGCGCGATCTGTGATGAAAGTGACTACCGCCTGGGCGGCTCGTTCTTTGACGGCAAGGGCCAGCCTTCGCAGGTCTCGGCCGTCTCACACGGCTCGTCCACCGCCCGCTTCGACGGCATCAACGTGATCAATACCGCCCGCTCGCTCGGCTGATCGGCACCAAGGAGACTTCCACAACATGACCATCTTCACCGAAGAGCAGGCCCGCGCCATCCTCGACAAGGTCGTAGGCCTGTCCAAAGCCGACGAGTGCACCGCCACGCTGAGCGGGTCGGTCGAGGGCAATATCCGCTTCGCCCGCAACAGCGTGTCCACCAGTGGCGAGGTTGCCAACGCCGAGCTGAGCGTGCAGGTGGCGTTCGGCAAACGCGTGGGCACGGCCACGATCAACGAGTTCAGTGATGAAGCCCTGGAGCGCGTGGTGCGCAGGGCGGAAGACCTCGCGCGGCTGGCGCCTGAGAACGCCGAGTTCATGCCGGCGATCGGGCCGCAGGAGTACCGCCCGAGCCCGACCTTCAGCGAATCCACCGCTGCGATCACCCCGGAGTTCCGCGCCAGCGTGGCGGCTGACTCCATCGCGCCGTCCCGGGCCCAGAACCTGGTGGCTGCGGGCTTCCTGGAAGACGGGCAGAGCTTCACCGCGTTCGCCAACAGCAACGGCAACTTCGGCTACCAGCGCGGGACCAGCTTCGACTACACCTGCACCGTGCGCACTGAAGACGGGCAGGGCTCGGGCTGGGTCGGCCGCAGCCTGCGTCATGCCAACGAGTTTGACGCCGGTCGCGACGTGGCGGTGGCGATGCGCAAGGCCAGCGCATCGGCCGAAGCGCGCGCGCTGGAGCCGGGCAAGTACACCGTGATCCTGGAGCCGGCGGCGGTCGCCGGGCTGGTGTCTTTCATGATGCGCTTCTTCGACGCCCGTACCGCCGACGAGGGCCGCAGCTTCCTGTCCAAACGCGGCGGTGGCAACCGCCTGGGCGAGCAGCTGTTTGATCCGCGCGTGAATGTGATTGCCGATCCGTGGAACGAAGACGTGCCGGTCATGCCGTGGGACAACGAGGGCATGCCGCGCGAGCGCATGCCGATCATCGAGAACGGCAAGGTCGCGGCGTTGAACTATTCGCGCTACTGGGCCCAGCAGCAGGGCCAGCGGGCCACGGGCAGCCCCGGCAACCTGATCATGTCCGGGGGTGACAAGTCGACCGCCGAGCTGATCGCCGGTACCGACCGCGGCGTGCTGGTCACCCGCACCTGGTACATCCGCATGGTGGATCCGCAGACCGTGCTGCTGACCGGCCTGACCCGCGACGGCACCTTCTACATCGAGGACGGGCAGATCCGCCACCCGATCAAGAACTTCCGCTTCAACGAGTCGCCGGTGATCATGCTCAACAACATCGACGAGCTGGGTCGGCCGGTGCGCGTGGGCGAGGGCTGGATGTCGATGATGCTGCCGCCGATGCGGCTGCGCGACTTCACCTTCACCTCGCTCTCCGACGCGGTGTGACCATCGGGCGGGGGGGGGGGGGGGGGGGGGGGGGGGGGGGGGGGGGGGGGGGGGGGGGGGGGGGGGGGGGGGGGGGGG
>NZ_JBSVRG010000007.1:0-210535 GCF_054052045.1 Luteimonas sp. A277 | reverse complement strand
CTACAACACCTCCGACGGCCTGGACTTCTACCACATGGATGGCGCCCCGGGCACCAGCGTGACCCTGCGCCGGGTGTACGCGGCTGGCAACGCCGGCAACCAGGTCAAGATCACCGGCAATTCAACGGTTGAAAACTCGGTCCTGGTCGGTCACTGCACCTACTTCAAGGGCAAGTTCAACATGGCCGACGGTGATATCTGCCGCGCCTACGGCGCCACCGTGCTGCTGGTGCTCAACGGCGGCCACACCGCCACCCTGCGCCACAACACCCTGGCCGGCGAAGGCGATGGCAACATCACCTACAACAGCGGCAACTCCTCCGACCGGATCGACATCCGCAACAACGTCGTGGTCGGCTTCCCGTACTTCGTCAACGGCTCCAAGCGCGCCTTCAACGCGGGCAAGGCCCCCGGCACGCTGAACATCTCCGGCAACATCGGCTGGAACCTGTCCTCGTGCCCGAGCGGTGTCAGCTGTGCGGACCCCAAGCTCACCAACATGACCCTGGCGAACTTCGACGCCGAGCCGCGCTCCGGCAGCCCGGTGATCGACAAGGCACCGATGATCAGTGCCGTCACCACCGACTTCCTGGGCGGCAAGCGTCCGGTTGGCTCCGCCAACGACATCGGCGCCTATGAGTACGGTGCCGCGGCGGACTCAGCGACCCCGACCCCGACTCCGACCCCGACTCCGACTCCGACGCCTGATCCGGCCCCGAGCTGCACCCGCCAGGCGGCTACCGTCAGCATCGCGGGACCCTCGAGCGGGGCGGCAGCAGGCAGCAAGATCAACTACACCGTATCCGTCCGTAACAATGACCCCGCCGACTGCTTCAACGGCAAGACCTTTTTCCTGGCCGATACCGTGCCCAGCGGCTGGAGCGCCGCACTCGGTGCCAGCAGTGCCTACATCAACACCGGCGAAACCTTCACCACGACGCTGGGCGTGACCTCGCCTTCCAGCGCCAAGGCCGGCAACTACGGGATCGCCATCGGTGCGAGCACCACCATCGCAGCACATGCGGGCAATGGTTCCGCGACCTACACGGTCATCGATGCGGCCCCGACCTGCGAGCGCAAGGCTCCGACTGTCAGCGTTGCCGGACCTTCGACGGCGACGGCGGCGGGCAGCACGGTCACCTACACCGTAACCGCGCGTAACAATGATCCCGCCTCCTGCTTCAACGGCAAGACCTTCTTCCTTGCCGATACCCTGCCCAGCGGCTGGAACGGCTCACTCGGTGCCAGCAGCGCCTACATCAACGCTGGCGACACCTACAGCACGACGCTGCGCGTGACCTCGCCTTCCAGCGCCGAGGCCGGCACCTACGGAGTCGGTGCGGGCGTGAGCAGCACCATCGGTGCCATCCACTCCGCCAATGGCTCGGCTACCTACCGGATCGCCGACACGGCCACGAGCTGCGCGCGCCGCGAGCCGACCGTGACGCTGAGCGGCTTGTCCTCCGGCCGGGCCGGCCGCACGGTCAGGTACACGGTGTCGATCCGCAACAACGACGACCGCTGCAATACTGCGCAGACGTTCCAGATCGGGCACTCCGTTCCGTCCGGCTGGAGTGGCTCACTGAACGCAAACAGCGCACGCATTGCCCCCGGCAGGACGTATCGCACCAGGCTGGAAGTAGCTTCGCCCTCCAACGCCCGATCCGGACGCTATGGCATCTCCGCGAACGTGAAGAGCGGCGCGGGCGATGTCCACAACAGCAACGCTTCAGTCACCTACACCATCCGGTAATTGCGTCCTGCGGCGTGCCGTGGCCCGCGCCAGGAGCGCGAGCGCGGCCTGCCGCAGGTCCGGATCCAGGACCAGCACAGGCAAGGCATACAGGGGCACGAACAGTGCCCCTGCTACCGCCAGGCGTGCCCACGCCCCCTGCACTCCAAACAGGTCGGCACCCTGGGCAACGGACACCAGCAACGTCCCAAGGGCTATCGCCACCGCCAGCGTGCGGGCGGCGGGCAGTTGCACCAACCCCTTTGGACACCAGATGAATCGCGCCGTGCTCATGGCCGCGTAACTGATCGCGACGGACCACGCGGCGCCCATGTATCCCATGCGTGGGATCAGGATGAAGTTCATTACCACGCTGACGGCCGCGGTACCGACGGTGATCATCAACACCGGCATCGTGCGGCGCTTGAGCAGCATGCCGAAGTTGGAAATGCAGAGTAGGGAATGCGCCGCCACCGCGATCCCGAGCACCACGAACACCTCACCGGACGCGGCTTTGGACGGCCCGCTCAGCGCCACGATCAGGTCCTCTCCCGTCACCAGCACCATCGCGATGATGGCCACCACGGCGTAGGTCATGGGCACCAGGACCTGCTTTTTCAGCGCGCGAACGGCTTTGTTGCCGCCAGTCTCATAGGCCCTGTTGGCCACCGGGACAAACGCCTCCGACAGCGTCGTATCGATGAACAGGTTCACCTGCAGAGCCAACGCCATTCCAATGGTGTAGATACCCACGACGGCGAAGTCATCGGTGATCGCCCTGAGCATCACGCGATCGACGTTGCTGAAAATGGCGTAGGCAAGCTCGTGCCCCATCAGCGGCAGGCCGTAGACCAGCGCACCGCGGAAGGCCTCGGTGTCGATCGCCTCACGCGCGAACCGGACATTGCGGCGCAGCCAGTGCATCAGCCACGCCAGCAGCAGGACCGTCGCAACAAGCTTGCCGCCGTACACCGCCAGAGCGCTCTGCTGCACCAGGATGACAGCGCCCAGTACCAGCACCAGCTCCAGCATGCGGCCGATGATGCGCGTGACCATGACGACGTCCGAGCGCTCGCCCGCCCGCATCACCGATTGCACGATGGCGCTCGCCGCCAGCATCGGCGTAATTGCCACCACGCACCACAGCACGGGACTGAAGCTTCTGCCGCTCCAGCCGCTCCACAGCAACATCCCCACGATAGCCACCGCGCACAGCGTCGCCGACATCACCAGCGGCAACAGGACGACATTGGTGCCGAATGTCCGCATGCGCCCGGGATCGCCGTAGGGGTACAGGCGCACGATCGCGTGTTGCGAACCCAGCTTCGCAAGTGCGACCCCGACCAGCATGAAGGTTTCGTAGTACCGCAGGATCCCGAACTCGGTGTTGTCGAGCATCCGGGTGAGGATCGGAAAGGAAATGAACCCCGCCAGCAGCACCAGCGCGTTGGACACCGAGTAGCGCAGGTAATGGGTGCCCAGCCCCGGCGGTTTCCGCAGCAAGCCGGCTGGCTGCGTGATCGCTGCGGTGGCCTTGTCCGGGGGGCTGCCCATGGCGCTCAGCTGCATCCCGCCAAATCACCATCGAACAGGCGAAGCCGGGCGGAGCCGGCCGGCGGGCGGCCGGCGACATCCAGCACTTCGCAGTCCCCACCGGCGCTGTAGGTATGACAGCCATGCAGCGCCGGCCCCCAATCAGGAGTCAGCCGCGACAGCTCGCGCTCGCGATACACCTGTGGCCCGAGCTCAAGCACTTCATTGAACACCACGGCACTGCCGTAGTTCGGCCCGCAGTCCTGGGACGGCCTGATCAGACGACCCTGGTGGTGGAACAGGCGGCCCGCCATCCTGGCCCGCCTCACATCGCACACAAGCGGACTCGCGGGATGTGGCCTGAACGGCCCCTCCAGGCTTGCAGCTACGAACAGGAACAGGTCGTCGCTGGTGCCGTCACCGCTCTCGGCCACGTTGAGGAACAGGTACCAGTGGCCATCGTGATGGTGCAGCACCGGATCCACGCAGGACCAGCCTGTCACCAGATCGCGTATTCGGACCCACTGCAGGGGGAACTCCACGGCCCGGTAAAGGCTCGCCCTCCTGGCGTAGCCGGACTCCACGGTCATGTACCACTGTCCCTGCCAAGCAAATACCTGCGGAAACGACAGGTGGCCCGGCTCCCTGAGCGCCGTTCCGAGCCGGCAGGCACCCCCGTCGACCAGCTCCACGCAGGCAATGAAGGCCTTGTTGGTTGCCAGGTCCATCTCTTCGACGAATACGATCGTCCGCGGCCCGTCGGTCACTACGCAGGGGTCGGCCCACCAGCCCTCCGATGCCTCCAGGATGGCGTGCGTACCGATCACCGGGGCGTCGGGATCGAGCGGGTCCTGGTTGGTGCGAACGACCAGTGCCCAGCCCTGGTAGTTGAAACGCCTTGCCAGCGAACGGACCTTGGCCAGGGACGTCGACAGGAGCAGGCGCAGCCCTTCGCCTGGCCGGGTCGCCACGCGCGACGACAGCTTCAACGTCGCCGGCTGGCGCTCCGGCCAACCCTCCATGTTCGAGGAGCTGGTGCTGGTGCTGGTGCTAGTGCTGGTGCCAGTGGCGGAGGCAGCCCGCAGGAGCCCGCGCAGCAGGAGCTGGGGCAGCTTTGCAAATGCATCGTCGCGGGTCATCAGGAACGAAGGCACCCGGGTCCTGCCCGAACTCCCCGCCAGGACGGCGTCCGTCCCGGCTGCGCCCTGCAGCACCAGCTCAACCCGCGTCGCCGCGTCACCCCGCAGCACCGATCCGACCAGGCTCAGACCCGCGTAACGGGGATCGGTGAGGCTGGCGTCCAGATGCCAGCAGCCAAGGCGAGCCATTGGAGCAAGGCTGGATGCCCATGCCTGCGGTCCGGCCAGGAGCACCACATCGGGAGACAGTGTTTCCACCTGCTCCAGCAGACGCTCCAGCGCGCCTTCGCCGCGGTGTTTGGGCTGCTCGCGGGAAATCACTTCCGGATCGAGGCTTGCGTTGGCATTCCGATGCAGGGTGCGCTCCACGGCCAGGAACAGGCGCATGTCGAGGCCGACGTCTCCAAACGCGGGCAACGGCACGTCCAGGCCGGACACCACGACAAGGTCCACCCAACCGGTGCGCACCGCCAGGTCACGGAACGCGCGCAGCCAGCCGGGGACGCTCGTCGGCGCCGCCAGCACCACCCGCAACGGCCTGCCCGGATCCCTGGACGCCGAATACAGCGGGGTGACCGCCACGGCTTCGCGATTCACGGCTCCACTCCTGCCGCCAACCCGACCATCCATTGATCGATCGTCGCGATCAGCCGGTCACGCTGGATCCTTCCGAAGTAGGTGTGATCGCTTTCCGGCCAGTAATGCATCACCACGCGCGGGTCACTGGCCAGCGGACCGAACGTCCAGGCGAACTGGCGCGGATGCAGGAAACGGTCCTCGTAGCCTCCGCTGAAGATGAAAAGCAGTCGGGCATCCCGCTGCAACAGCTGCTCGAACTCGCGCCGCGCCCGCGCGCGGTCCGGCCAGGTCCGGAAATCCCCGGAGTCCAGGCCGGCACCGCCCCGCATGCGTGACTGCAGCTTCCGTGCGAACGAAGGCCACTCGGCTGGCAGGCGCCGCAGCAACCCGATCATTCGCGCCCACGCGTACCACGGCCCGGCAAAGCAGATGCCATCGAGCAGCAGCAGCGCCGATACCCGCGAATCCAGGCTTGCCACCTCCCAGCCTGTATCCGCGGCGCTGCAGACCCCGCCCACCGCGAAAGTGCGGCACCCATGGCGCGATTCCAGCGCATCCATGGCGGCACGCGTTGCTCCCACGGCGTCGCATCCGGCCAGCCGTGGCGCTTCTCCCACGCCCGGAATGTCGTAGCGGAAGCTGCGGATGCCGCTGGCGGCCAGCCGCTCGGCCAGCTCCACGTGCAAACGGAAGGGGCCGGCGCGTGGTTGCAGTCCTGCGCTGGGCAGGAGCAGCGTGGGTCCGCTTCCATGCGCACCTGCCAGCACCCCCGTCAACCGGTCGTCCGGGCCGAACTGCACGAGCACGTTCGACGCCGTCCCGGTTGCGGGCCGCTCGCTGCAATACGCCACGTTCATATCCATGGCGTCGCGCATATCGCTGAACCCAGCCCGCGCACCAGCTCACGCATCGGCGGCGTCATGAACAGCGTGCCGGCCATCGACGGCCCACCCTCCAACCTCGGCGCCGATGCTGGCAGGGGCACGACCCGCTCGACCTGCACCGGTGACGGCAGATCTTCCTCGCGCGCCACCGCCCACATCCGGGAGCGGTCCACCGGCAAGCCCGCATCCAGCCGCGCCCGCGCCAGGTCATGGCGCAGGCGTGGCGAAACCATGAAACCCATCAGCTGACCGTCGGGGGCGTCGCCCGGGCGGGATACGCCCGGGCGCGGAGGCGGCTGGGTCGCCCTTGTCTCAGCGTCGGCCTGCACCAATCGTTTCAGCCAGCGGGCGCCATCGGGTAGCGCATCCCAGAGGACGACAAGGTCTGCCGCCCCGCCCCGTGCCAGCCAGTTGTGCACAACCAGCGCCGCCCCACTCCAGGCCACCAGCACCACCCGTCGCGCGCCGGTCCGCGCGCGCAGTGCGGCAGTGGCCAGGTCCAGGTCGCAGCGCATGGACTGGAAATCCACTTCATCACCGCGGCCGCAGGAGTCCCCGGTGCCAAGGAAGTCAAAGCGCAGCGAAGGCAGACCCAACTCCGCCAGCTCACTGGCCACTTCGGCAATGAAACGGCGGCTGCGCGGCTGCTCGTCCAGCAACGGAGGCACCAGCACCACCCCCACCGGCGGCACGCCCGGCACCGGGTGCAGGGCGGCGTACAGCGGCCGCGCGGGCGACCCGAGCCAGAATGGCTCCCAGTTCCCGTTACTCATTGCGTCCCCCTCCCCACCTGATCATCCATCGCGTAGCCGTTCGCCCCGCCGCCATCACTGCGGCGAGTCCGCCGTGCGCTTGAAAAGGCGCCGCACGCTGTTGCCTATCCGCGCCCGGAAACCGGACGCCTTTTCGGCCCCGTCCGCGGACATCGGAAGTCCCTCCGCAACCTGCGCCAGGGTTTCGGCCCCCAGCCGGATCAGCTTGATCCGCACGCCCGTTTCCCGCTCGACGCGGTTCGCCATCTGCACTGCCAGCATGGAGTGGCCTCCCAGGTCGAAGAAGTTGTCCTCCGGGCCGGCGGACATTCCCAACAGGCGCGACCAGACTTCAGACAGGTAGAGCACGCGCGGATCGGTCACCCCGGCCACTTCCCGCGGCGCCTGGACGGCATGTGCTGACGGTACCGGCAGCGCATTGCGATCGACCTTCCCGTTCGGAAGCAGCGGCAGGGCAGCGAGCGCGACGAAGTGCTGCGGCACCATGTAGGCGGGAAGCAGGCCACGCAGATGGCTGCGCAGCGCATCGTCCTCAATCCCAGCACCGGTGGCCGCGACCACATAGGCCACCAGCCGCTCGTCACCTGGCCGATCCTCGCGCACCATCACCAGAGCACGGGCCACCTCGTTGCGGGCCACAAGCAGGGTCTCGATCTCGCCCGGCTCGATCCGGTGGCCGCGCAGCTTGACCTGGAAATCCAGCCGCCCTTCGTGCCTGAGTACGCCATCGTGGCGCCAGCGCCCGCGGTCGCCGGTGCGGTAGAGCAGCGCTGGAAGCGTGGACCCATTGAACCGCGCCACGCCCGGGAACGGGTTGGGAATGAAGCGCTCGGCGTTGAGCTCCGGGCGGTCGTGATAGCCCAGGCTCATCCCGGCTCCACCGATGTGGATCTCGCCGGGCACTCCGGGCGCACAGGGCCGGTCGCGTGCATCAAGCACCCACACCGTGGTGTTGTCGATCGGGCGGCCGATGTGGATATCCAGTGCGCCACCGCGTTCGGGCGCCTGCACCCGGGCGCAGGTGGACCAGACCGTGGTTTCGGTCGGGCCGTACATGTTCCACAGCTCGACGCCCTGGGCCAGCAGCTGCCGCGCCAGGTCCTCCGGCAGCGGCTCACCGCCGCACAGTGCCTTCAAACCCGGGCGCGCCCGCCACCCTGTCTCCAGCAGCAGCCGCCAGACCGACGGCGTGCCCTGCAGGAGCGTGGCCTGGCTGGCATCCAGCAGACGTGCCAGCGCCGCGCCGTCGAAGAGCTGTTCGCGCGTGGCCAGGACGATGCTCGCACCGGCGGCCAACGGCAGGAACAGCTCCAGCACTGCAATGTCGAAAGACGTGGTTGTCGCCGCCAGCAGCCGGTCGGAAGGCACGATGCCCGGCTCGCGCTGCATGCTGCGCAGGAAGTTCACCACGGCCCCATGGGGCACGCTCACGCCTTTGGGCTTTCCGGTCGACCCGGAGGTGTAGATCACGTAGGCCGGCGCATCGGGCCCCACCTCCGGGAAGACGGCGGGTGTCGCTGACGCGATCTGCGCACCATCGGCGTCCAGCAGCAGCTGCTGCTCCCGCGGCCACTGCAGCGGCGCCGCCAGGTCGCCTTTGCTGACCACCAGCTTCAAGTCGGCATCCTCGGCCATGAAGCGCAAGCGGTCCGGCGGATAGGCGGGGTCCAGCGGCACATAGGCGGCGCCGGCCAGCAGCACCCCGATCATGCCCGCGACCAGATCGACGTCGCGATCCAGGCACACGCCCACCAGGTCGCCGCTGGTGACGCCGCGCGCCGCCAGCGCCGAAGCGATGCGCTCGCTGCGCGCCTGCAGCTGCGAGCAGGTCGTCACCTGGCCTTCGAAATGGATCGAAGCGGCCGTTGGCGTGGCGCGCAGCTGCGCCATGACCATCGCGTGGACGCTGGCCGGCGGCTGCAGGGGCACGCTGGTCGCGTTCCATTCCTCCAGCGCACGGCGATCTTCCGCCCCCAGGCAGTCGATATCGCCCACGGCGATCTCCGGCCCGGCATGCACCGAGGCCAGCAGCGCTTCGAACCCGCGGCGCATGCTCGCGGCGGACTCTGGAACGATGATGTCGGCGTTGTAGTTCAGGGTGGCCACCAGCCCGCGTCCATCGGCCTGGCACCACAGCGCCAGGTCGGTGGTGGCGGAGGTGTGTGGCCGCTGGAGCGGCTCGCTGGCCAGCGTGCCCCAGGCAGGCGCAGGGCCGGCCTCCTGGAACGAGAACACGGCCTGGTAGATCGGGCTGCGACCAGGGTCACGCCGCAGCCCCAGTTCTCTCATCAGGTCTTCCAGGGCAACATCCGGATTGGCGAAAGCATCCAGCGCGGCGCGGCGCACCTGTTTGAGCAGCTCCAGGAACGGCATCTCCGGATCGACGCGCACCCTGACCGGCAGGATGTTGACGAAGAACCCCATGACACGGTCCATTGCTTCGGAGAGGTGGCCTCGTACCGGCACGCCGACCACGAGGTCCTGCTGGCCGGTCATGCGGTGCAGCCAGGCGAAGTACGCCGCCAGCAGGGTCATGAACAGGCTGGCGTCGGCGCTCGCGCCGACCTCGCGCAGCCGCGCCAGCGACGGTGCGTCGAGTCGAACGGGCTCGGAGCCACCGCGCCCAGTCGGCACGGAGGGCCGCGGGCGATCCTCGGGGAGCTGCAGCGGTGCGAGCTCCCCGGACAGCGACTCCTTCCAGAACGCCAGCTGCCTGCGCGCCTCCGCACCCTCCGCCCGCGCCAGGTGCCAGTGGACGAAGTCCACATAGCTGCGTTCCAGCTCCGGCAGGTCCGCAGTCCGTCCTTCGCTCAGGGCCGCGTACAGCGCGGCAAGTTCCGCGCCGAACAGGTTCTGCGACACGCCGTCCCAGATGGCGTGGTGAACCATGAAGAAGAACACATGCGTTTGCGCGTCAAGCCGGTACAGGCGGGCGCGGAACAACGGTGCCTTGTCCAAGGCGATGGGCTGCGTGGACAGCTCCGCCATCCGACGCGTGGCTTCGCTGCGGACATCCTCGGGCGGCAACATGGACAGGTCTTCCACCGGCAAGGACACCGCCACGTGCTCAAGCACGCGCTGCACCACCACCCCGTCCGTGTCCTCCAGTTGCGTGCGCAGCGTCGGCTGGCGACGAACCACTTCAGCCAATGCCGACTGCAGCGCCTGGGCGTCCAGGCGCCCACTCAGGCGCCAGGCAGAGTTGATGGTGTAAGCCACCCGGTCCGGCAGGATCTGCTCCTGGACCCACACGCGCTGCTGCATCCGTGACAGCGGAGCCAGCGACTGGTCCGCCTGGCGGGGAATCTCCTCCGGGTCCAGCTCGCCGCCGCGGGCGACCATGGCCAGTTTCGCCAGCTGCTCCACCGTGGAAGCCTTGAACAGGGCACCCAGCGGCAGTTGCACCTGGAGCTCCCGCCTGATGCGCCCCAACAGCCGCGCACCCAGCAGCGAATGCCCGCCGAGGGCGAAGAAATCGACATCAACGTCGACGCGCGGAACGCCCAGCACGTCCGCCATGATCGCAGCGATGCGCTGCTCGAATTCGCTGCGCGTCTGCGGCTGTGAACCACCTGTCACCTGGCCATCGATGTGGATGGCTGCGGTCGCCGCTTCCAGCGGTTCACTGGCGGCGTTCAATCCTTGCGGCCCACCATCCGCCGCACCCACGCAGTCGACCTTGCCGACGGGGGTCTCCGGCCCGGTGTGTACCGACGCCAGCAGCGCCTCGAACCCGCGGCGCATGCGCGCGGCCGACCCCGGGGCGATGATGTCGGCGTTGTAGTTCAGGGTGGCCACCAGCCCGCGCCCATCAGCCTGGCACCACAGCGCCAGGTCGGTGGTGGCGGAAGTGTGCGGCAACTTCATCCGTTCGCAGGTCAGCGCTCCCCAAGCGGGTTCGTGGCCGGCCTCCTGGAAAGAGAACAACGCCTGGTAGATCGTGCTGCGGCTTGGGTCGCGCGGCAGGCCCAGCTCCCTCACCAGGTCCTCCAGGGCGAGATCCGGATTGGCGAAGCAATCGAGCACCGCGCGGCGCACGTGTTTGAGCAGCTCCACGAACGGCATGTCCGGATCGACGCGCACCCTGACCGGCAGGATGTTGACGAAGAAGCCCATGACGCGGTCCATCGCCTCGGACACGTGCCCGCGCACCGGCACGCCGACCAGGAGGTCCTGCTGGCCGGTCATGCGATGCAGCCAGGTGAAGTACGCCGCAAGCAGGGTCATGAACAGGCTGGCGTCGGCGCCCGCCCCCACCTCACGCAGACGGGCCAGCGACGGAGCGTCGAGTCGAACCGGCTCCGAGCCGCCGCGCCCGGTCGGCACGGACGGCCGCGGGAGATCCTCGGGCAGCTGCAGCGGTGCCCGCTCCCCGGACAGCGACTCCTTCCAGAACGCGAGCTGCCTGCGCGCCTCGGGGGATTCCGCCCGCGCCAGGTGCCAGTGGACGAAGTCCACGTAGCTGCGTTCCAGCTCCGGAAGATCCGCGTCCCGCCCTTCGCTCATGGCCGCATACACGGCCGCCAGCTCCGCGCAAAACAGATTCCGCGACACGCCGTCCCAGATGGCATGGTGCACCATGAAGAAGAATACGTGCGTCCGCGCACCCAGCCGGAACAGTCGGGCACGGAACAGCGGAGCTTGATCCAGGGCGATGGGCAGCGTGGACAGTTCAACCATCCGCCGCGTGGCCTCGGCCTCGATGTCGGCGGGCGGCAGGCTGGACAGGTCCTCCAGTGGCAGGACCACCTTCATCTGCTCGAGGACACGCTGCACCTCCCCGTCGTCGCACTCGCTCACCTCCGTACGCAGCGTCGGCTGGCGCCGCACTACTTCGGCCAGCGCCGACTCCAGCGCGCGCACGTCCAGCGGCCCGGTCAGACGCAGGGCGGTGGTGATGGTGAAAGCCGCCTGGCCGGGAAGAAGCTGCTCCTGCACCCACACGCGCTGCTGCATCCTCGACAGGGGCGCCTGTGACTGGTCCGGCTGGCGGGCAATCTCCTCGCGCTCCACGTGCGGGTTTCCGCCCGCCTCGACCTGTTCCGCGAGCCGCTCGGTGGTGGATGCCGCGAACAGCGCGTCAAGTGACAGCTGTACCCCGAACTCCCGCCCGATGCGGGCCAGCAGCCGCGCGCCCAGCAGCGAATGTCCGCCAAGGGCGAAGAAATCGTCTTCCACATCGACTGAGGGCACCCCCAGCACGCCGGCCATGATCGCGGCGATACGCTCCTCGGCTTCGCTGCGCGGCTTGCGCGAGGGGGTCGCACTCGTCGACGGGGCCAGCGGCGCGGGCAGCGCACCGCGGTCGATCTTGCCATTGGGGAGCAGCGGCATTTCGGCCACTGTGACCAGATGCTGCGGCACCATGTAGTCCGGCACCTGCTGGCGCAGGTACGCCATGCAGGCTGCTACGCCGATCACCGCGCCGGCCTGCGCCACCATGTAAGCGACCAGGCGCACGTCACCCGGACGGTCTTCCCGCGCCACCGCGGTCACCCGCGCTACGCCGGGGCATTGGGCCAGGACTGCCTCCACTTCACCCAGTTCGATCCGGTGGCCGCGGATCTTGACCTGGAAATCAAGCCGACCGAGGTGTTCGAGCCGCCCGTCGGCGCGCCAGCGGCCGAGATCACCGGTGCGGTAAAGCAGGCCCGGGCCTGCCCCCATGTCGGTGCTGAAACGGTCGGTGACGAAGCGATCGGCGGTCAGCTCGGGACGGTCCAGGTAACCCAGCGTCACCCCCTCGCCGCCAATGGCGATCTCACCAGCCACGCCGGCGGGACAGAGTCCGCCACGTGGATCCAGCATCCAGATACGCGTGTTCGCAATCGGGTGTCCGATGCCGACGTCGGGCCTGCCACCCGCATCCGATGCAGGCAGGATCCGGGCGACGGTCGACCACACCGTGGTTTCGGTCGGGCCGTAGAGATTCCACAGCTCACCGCATCGCGAAAGCAGCTGCGTGGCGAGCTCCGGCTGCAGCGGTTCGCCACCGCACAGCGCCTTGAATCCCGGCGCGCCCTGCCAACCGGCTTCCAGCAGCATCTGCCAGGTCGAAGGCGTGCCCTGCAGCACCGTGGCGGCACTGCTGGCGAGCAACCCGGCCAGCGCGAAACCGTCGGCCCCGGTCAGTTCATCGGCCAGTACGATCGTCGCGCCCACGCCAAGCGGCAGCAACAGCTCCAGCACGGCGATGTCGAAAGACAGCGTGGTCACCGCAAGCAGCCGGTCGTCGGCGCACAGCCCGGGCTCGTGCCGCATGCTGACCAGGAAGTTGGAAACCGCACGATGCGGCACCTGCACGCCCTTCGGCCGGCCAGTGGTCCCCGAGGTGTAGATCACGTAGGCGGGCCCCTCCGGCTCCGCGGCGCCTGCATCGCGGCCCAGGCGGGTACCGGGGGCTGCGCCGAGCGCCGTCTCCAATTCATCCAGCACCAGCACCGGTCGGCCTTGCAGGTCGAAGACGCTCGCGTGCTCACGCGTGGTCAGCAGCGCTGCCAGGCCGGCATCGGCCGCCATATAGGCCAGCCGTTCATGCGGGAATCCCGGGTCCAGGGGAACGTAGCCGGCGCCCGCCTTGAGCGTCCCGAGCAGCGCAGCCAGCATGTCGAACCCGCGATCCACCGCCAGGCCCACCAGCGCGCCGCGGCGCACGCCGTGGCTTCGCAGCAGGTGGGCAATGCGGTTCGATCGCTCTTCCAGCTCTGCATAGCTGAAACTGGAGGCACCGAAGCTGACCGCGATCCGGTCGGGTGACCGGTCGCACTGCAGCTCGAAATACTCGTGCATCAGCCGGTCGCGTTCGAACGGAACCGGGACCGGCTGCAAAGCTGCCTGCTCCGCCTGCTCCACTGCATCCACCAGCGGCAGGTCGCCGAACTCGACGGACTGCTGATCCACTGCCGCGCGCAGCAGTGCTTCGTAGGCGCGCAGCCAGCGGCGCACGGTGCCCTCGTCGTACAGGTCGCGGTTGTACTGGCACTCCAGGCGCAGGCCGTCACCGACCCGGGCTGCGTTCACGAACAGCTCGAGCGCCTCGAAACTGCGTGGATTGTGCCCAGCCTCGATCGCCAGACCCGGGAAAGCATCCTTCTCCTTCTCGTACGCCTGCTCCAGATTGAACATGACGCTGACCAGCGGCACCCGCGACGGATCGCGGGCGATGCGCAGCTTGCTGAGCAGCGTGCCGAACGTGCAGCGCCGATGCTCCATGGCATCGAGCAGGTGTGCCTGGGAGTCCTCCACCAGGTCGGGGAATGGTTTGGACGGATCGACATCGAACCGCAGCGGCAGCGTGTTCACGCAGTGCCCGACCAGGCTCTCGTGTCCTTCCGCAGGCTGCCCCGCGGCCGGGATCGCAATGACGATGTCCGACTGGCCCGACAGCCTCGACAGCAGCCCGGAGAGCCCTGCCAGCAGCGTCGCGAACAGGCTGGCACCGCGGCTGGCGCCCATGCTCCGCACGGCATCCAGCAACGCCTCGTCGATCGTGTGGTCCACGCGCGCGGAAACAAAGCTGCGCCGCGCCGGCCGCACGCGGTCGGCCGGCAGGTCGAGCGGCGCCGGCGGCGTCTGGAAGCGCGACAGCCAATACGCCTCGTCCGCGCTGTCGAGGCTCTCGCGGGTCCGCGTGGCTTCGTTCCTGGCGTAGTCCAGGAAGCTGGCCGGCTCTGGCAGTGCCTCGCTCGGCTCGCCCAGCTGGCGCCGGTACAGCACGCCCAGCTCACGCACCACCAACCCCCACGACCAGCCATCGCAGATGACGTGGTGCGCAGCCAGCAACAGCAGGTGTTCGCCGTCCTCCAGCTGCAGCAGCTCCGCGCGGAACAGGGGGCCGGCATCAAGCTCGTATGTCTCCTCGGCCGCCAGGCGCACGCGCTCCTGGAGCCGGGCCTCACGCGTCTCGTTGTCCAGAGCCGTAAGGTCGATGATCTTCAGGTCGATCCCGGCGTCGTCGAGCACGTGCAGGGTCTGCCCATCGGTGGACAGGCGGGAGCGCAGCGCATCGTGCCGTGCAACCAGATCCTTCAATGCGGATCGCAGCGCCTGCACGTCGAGCCGCCCGCGCATGCGCAACGACATAGACAGGTTGAAGGCGAGCGCCCCCTCCCGTCCCATCTCACCCGCCAGCCAGATTTCCTGCTGCGATGCCGTCGTCGGCGCCTCCGTTGCGGCAGGCCCGTCATCCGGCCCGGCTTCGGCCGGCCGGGGACCCTGGGGCAACGACTCTGTGGCCGGCAGTTCCCGGTCAAGCCACGCCGCCAGGCGCTCCAGGGATCCGGACTCGCCCATCAACTGCCGGAACGTCACTGGCACGTCGAAAGTGCCCTGCAGCTTCCTTGCCACCTGGGTCAGCATCAGGCTGTCCAGGCCGAGCTCGACGAAGCTGGTGGAATTGTCCTCGATGTCGATTTCCATGCCCAGGAACCCGCCGAACAGGGTCCTGAGCTGCGCCAGCAGCCGTGCCTGGCGATCGGCGTATTCCATTTGCCCGGCAGCGCCTTCCTGGGCCATGACCGCTTCGGCCGGAGTATCCACTGCCCTGGCGATCACCGGCGCTGCCTGCGCCTGGCGGTGATCCACAGCCACTGCGGGTGCGGCTTCCACCCAGAAGCGCTTGCGCTCGAACGGATAGGTCGGCAGGCGAAGGCGGTGGCGGACATTGCGACGATCGAACATGCCCGGGTCCAGGTCCACGCCCTGTGCCCACAGCTGTCCGGCCGCCAGGCGAAACGAGGAGATCTCGTTCGCCGGGGAATCAGCCAGCGACGCCACCGTCGTAGCCCCCTGCTGCTGCAGGGCCGGATGTTGTCGCGACAGGGACGTGAGGGTGGTGCGCGTGCCAACCTCGAGCAGTACGCGGCCGGGCGTTTCCAGCACCCGGCCCAGCGCCGTGGCGAAGCGGACCGGCTCCAGCAGGTGGCGCGCCCAGTATTCCGGGGAATTGGCCGTGTCGGCATCCAGCCACTCGCCGGTGGCCGTGGACACCAGCGGCAGCATGGGGGCCGAACGCTGGATCGCCTCGATCTCGGCCAGCAGCGGCGCGACCACCGGCTCCATCATCTTCGAGTGGAACGCGTGCGATGTCTGCAGCATGCGGCAGGCCACGCCTTCCGCGTCCAGCTGCGCCTTCAGCCGCTCAACCTCCTCCGTCGGACCGGATGCCACGCTGGCTCCCGGCGCGTTTTCCGCCGCCAGCGACAGCCCGGGTGGCAGGCGCGCCAGCAGCTCGTCACTGGCCATCCTCACCGTCAGCATCCCGCCCGTCGGCTGGGCCTGCATCAGCGCCCCGCGCAGCGCCACCAGGCGCAGCGCGTCGGGCAGTGAAAACACCCCGGCAAGGGTTGCCGCGACCAGCTCGCCAAAGCTGTGGCCGATCATCGCCACCGGCTCCAGACCGCGCTCCATCCACAGCCGCGCCAGCGCGTACTCCATCGAGAAGATGGCCGGCTGCATCACTCCAGTCGGCAGCAGGGCCGCCGGATCGTCTCCGAACACCAGCGCGCGCAGGTCCAAGCCGCGCCCGGTGCTCAGGCCTTCGACACACTGGTCGAAAGCTGCGGCGAACCCGGGCTCGGCCTGGTAGAGGGCACGCCCCATGCCGGCGTAATGGGATCCCTGGCCAGGGAACATGAACACCACCTCACGATGCCTGGCCGGCCTGCTGCGCCTGATGGTGGTAGCCAGCTCCGGGCTGCGCAACGCGGCAGCCGCTGCCGTTGCCTCCGACGCCACGACCACGGCGCGGTGCGCGAACGCCTTGCGCCCGGCCGCCAGGGTCCAGGCCACGTCGGCGAGGTTGATGTCCTTTGCACTTTCCAGGAAGTCCGCCAGCTGCGTGGCGGCGGTGCCCAGCGCAGCGGGTGAGCGGGCCGACAGCACCAGCAGCTGGGGGCCTTCGCCCGGCTCGGATGCCGGGAGCACGGGCGCCTGTTCCAGCACCACGTGCGCATTGGTGCCACCGACGCCGAATGAGCTCACGCCCGCCCGCAGCGGTCCGTCCGCGTCGCTCCATTCGCTCATGGCGGCGTTGACCACGAACGGCGTCGCGGGGAAATCGATGGCGGGGTTGGGATGTTCAAAGTGCAGGCTGGGCGGGAGCCTGCGTTCTGCCAGCGACAGCGCGGTCTTGATCACGCCCGCGGCGCCGGCGGCGATCACCAGGTGCCCGAAATTGCTCTTGACCGAACCGATCCTGCAGAAGCCGTTATCGGCGGTTCCACGACGGAACGCTTTCACCAGCCCTTCGATCTCGATCGGGTCGCCCATCGGGGTCGCGGTGCCGTGCGCCTCCAGGTAGCTGATGTCGCGCGGCGACACCCCCGCCCTGGCGTGAGCCATCGCAATCACCGCGGCCTGGCCGTCGCTGCTTGGCGCGGTAAAGCTGGCCTTGCCGCCCCCATCGTTGTTGACTGCACCACCCTTGATCACCGCATAGACGGGGTTGCCGTCCCTGATCGCGTCGGAGAGCCGCTTCAGCAGCACCACCGCGGCGCCATCGCTGAACACGGTTCCCTTGGCCGCAGCGTCGAACGTGCGGGTGTGGCCATCGGGGGACAGCATTGCCCCGTCCTGGTAGATGTGCCCGCTGCGCGGAGGACACACCACCGAACTGCCGCCGGCCAGGGCCATGTCGCACGCGCCCGCGCGCAGGCTGTCCATCGCCTGGCAGATCGCCACCAGCGAAGTCGAGCAGGCGGTGTACATGCTGATCGCGGGCCCGGTGAGATTCAGCTTGTGGGCAACGCGGGTGGCGATGTAATCCTTCTCGTTGGCCAGCGTGACCTGGTAGGTCCCGACCTCGTCCACCAGTTCCGGATGCGCGGCCACATGCCGCCGCAGGTAAGTCGAATGGTAAGTGCCGGCGAACACGCCCACCGGCACGGTGGAGGCATCGGGTATTTCCCCACCGCGCTCCATGCACTCCCAGCACAGCTCCAGGAAGATCCGGTGCTGCGGGTCCATCAGCTCGGCTTCGCGCGGACTGATGCCGAAAAAAGCGGCATCAAACTGCTCCACGTCTTCGATGATCCCGCGCGCGGTCACGTAGGACGGATGCATTCGATCGGCCAGCGCAACGGACGGGTCAAGCTCGTCGGGGGCAAAGACGGTGATCGAATCGCGCCCGGCACACAGGTTGTCCCAGAACGCCTCCACATCGGCGGCGCCGGGGAAACGCCCCGCCATCGCGATGATGGCCACCGGCTCGTGTGCCGGCCCCGTCTGTCCGGCAGCGCCCGGCGCATCGCGACGCGCACCGGCGAAGCGACGCTGGCCAACGTCCGTCGCCGCTCCCTGCACCAGCGCAGCGGCAAATGATGCCGGGGTCGGATGCGCGTAGATCAGGGTCGCCGGCAGTGGCCTTTCGGCGTGCTGCTGCAGGCGCCCGAGCAGTTGAACGGCCAACATCGAATTGCCGCCAAGGTCGAAGAAGTTGTCGTGCCGCCCGGCCCGCTCGATGCACAGGACAGCCGCGAACGCCGCGCACACCTGCTGTTCCCGCGCTCCGACCGGGGGCGCGTATGCCACCGCCAGATCGGGCCGTGAACTGCCCGGGGCCGGCAGTGCGGCACGGTCCAGCTTTCCATTCACCGACAGCGGCATCCGCTCCAGGGCGATACACAGGTCCGGGACCATGTACGCAGGCAGGCTGCCGGCCAGCAGCGAGCGCAGGCCGACCGGCGTGACCTCTTCGCCGGCAGCCGCCGCACGCAGTACGTAGTAGCCCACCAGCCGCACGTCGCCCGGCCGGTCCTCGCGCGCCACCACCACCGCCTCGCGGACGCCGGGGCATTCGCGCATGTGCGCTTCTATCTCGCCGGGCTCGACGCGGTTGCCGCGGATCTTGACCTGGAAGTCCCTCCTGCCGGCAAACCGGTAGTTGCCATCCGGCATGAGCTGGGCAAGATCCCCCGTGCGATAGAGCAGGTCGTCGGGGCCGTTGCCGTACGGATTGCGGAGGAACGCCGCTGCGGTCAACCCCGGCTCGTTGCAATAACCCAGGCTCCGGTAGGGCGTGCTGATGAACGTTTCGCCGATTTCCCCCGGTGGGCAGTGCTCCAGGTTTCCGTCCAGCAACAGCGCCTGGGCGCCGGGGATCGGCTTGCCGATCGGGACGAACGTGCCATCGACCGGAGTCGCCGGCAGCCGGTGGAAAAACTTTGCCAGGGTGGTTTCGGTGGGTCCGTACAGATTGACCAGGCGGATCCGTTCACCAAACAGGGCGATCCAGTTATTGGCGTCGGCAGGCGCCAGGCTCTCGCCCGCCAGCAGCACCAGCTTGAGTGCCGGGAAGCTCTCCGGAGAAAGGTCGGCGGCCAGCAGGATGCGGAATACCGAAGGGACACAGTGGACCAGGGTGATCCGCTCCCGTTGGATCCAGTCCGCCAGTTCCACCGGCGCTGGCAGGCGCCCGGCCGGGGGAATGCATACGGTGCCGCCGCTGCAAAGCGCGGCAAACACGTCACGCAGGTACACGTCGAATGCAGGCCCGCTCAGCTGGCTGATGCGTGAGCCGGGCCCCAGCTTGAACTCGCCGATCTCCCACTCGATAAAGTGGGCAAGTCCACGGATCCTTCCCACGATCCCCTTGGGCCGGCCGGTGGAGCCGGAGGTGAAGTAGACGTAGCAGGGATCGTCGGGCTGGGTCGACACGGATTCCGCCTGCCGGGCGCAGGCAGATGGCTGCAGAACCTCGACCGGCTGCCCGGCAAACTGCCCGGCCAGCAAACCGTCCGTGTCCATGGAAACGATGGTGCCCACGCGGTGGGCCTGCATCAGCCCGGCGGCAACCGGAGCGGTGGCGGCCTCCAGGATCAGCCACTGCGCGCGCATGGTGCCCAGCATGTCGAGCAGGCGGCGCTCAGACCAGGTGGCATCAAGTGAGGCGAAGACGCATCCGGCCTTCAGGCAGCCCAAAGTGGCAATGATCTGCTCAAGCGGATTGTCCAGCAGGATGGCAACAATGGTGCCCTTCGGCGCGCCACCGCTGATCAGCGCGTTGGCCACCTGGTTGGAGCGTTCGTCCAGCTCGCGGTAGCTGGTGTCGGCCGATCGCCAGGAAACAGCGGGCGCGGTGGGGTCCGCGTCGACCGCCGCATGGAAAAGCCCAAGTACGTTCCCGGCATTGCTCACGTCTACCCTCCTGTCCAAGCTCAAACGCCGGCCACTGGCCACAGCGGCCAACGTCGTGCGGTACATGCCGTGCTGCGCCGACGCGCCGGCCCGCTCACCGCGCACCCTTGCGGAACAGCACGACTTCCACCGTCTGCAGCAGGATCATCAGATCGAACACCAGCCGCTGGTTCTTGACGTAATAGAGGTCGAAGGTGAGCTTCTCCTCGGCGTCGCGGACGGATGCACCGTAGGGATAGCGCAGCTGTGCCCAGCCGGTCAGCCCCGGCTTCACGCAGTGGCGAACGCCGTAATAGCGGATCTGCTCGGCGAGCATGTCTACGAACTGCGGGCGCTCCGGCCTGGGCCCGACGAAGCTCATGTCACCGCGCAGCACGTTGAACAACTGGGGCAGTTCGTCGAGCCGCGTGGTGCGGATGAAGCGGCCCAGGCGCGTGCTGCGATCGTCGTCCTTGGAAGCCCACCGCGCGACACCATCACCTTCGGCGTCCAGCCGCATGCTGCGGAACTTCACCAGCTCAAAGCAGTGGCCGTTCTCGCCGACGCGCGTTTGCCGGTACAGCACCGGGCTCCCGGACTCCAGCCGGATCGCGAGCGCCACCAGCAACATCGCCGGCCAGGCGGCCAGCAGCAGGGCAACGGCGGCAGTGACGTCGAATATCCGCTTTGTCAGCCGCCGCGCCGCGGTATGGTCAAACCCCCCGGAGAACACCAGCCAGGAAGGGTCCGCCACGTTCGCGTTGACCACCCCGGCCTCACGTTCGAAAAGGGTCGACAGATCCAACACGACGACACCGCTCTGTGCGCAGCCCAGCAGCTGCGGCATTGGCAACCCGCCGCGGCGCTCGTCCGGGGCCACCACCACTTCATCCACACGCAGTGCGCTGGCCAGCTCCAGGATCCCGTCTGGCGCCTCGATCAACAATTCCGGTGCAACCGCGGTCACCTGGCCGGGGACCGGGACGAAGCCGACCACGACGAACGACTGCCGGTCGCTGTCGCGCCGCAGCCTGCTGTTGATAAGGTCGGCATTCCTGCCCGCGCCGTATACCAGGACCCTGCGCTTGAAGGCAGTGCTGCCAAAATACCGCCGCGTGATCACGCGCAGCCCCACGACAGCCCACAGGCCCAACAACAGCGCTATCGCGAGGATGCCGGGCTCGATCCAGGTGGCTGCCACCAGCTGATGCAGCACGAACAGCCCAATGGCTGCGGCTGCGAATGACAGGAGCAGCCGGAATACGAAATCACCGCGGCCGTGGCGGGCGTGCACCTGGTACAGCCCGAATGCGGCCATCGCCCCGGTCACGAACAGGAGTACCGGCAGGATCCGGATGGTTGCCTCGCCGAAGGAGGTTGCCGGGCCCATGAACCGGGTGATCTCCGGCAACTCCGCTTCCACGGCTGCTGCGGTAAAGAGACCGGGCAGTTCCGCTGCCACGGCTACCGCAGCGACAAGGGCCAGCATTTCCGCCAGCCACAGCGTCCGGAACGCCCGCACCTTGCGACTTTCCGCAGTCGCGCCCATGAGCCGCCTCCGCCAGTTCTCCGTACGATTGAGAGGTCCCCGGGGGGCAAACCAGCCGCCCACTCAGTCCCCACTACAATCCAACGGACTAACGCTGACGCAGCGGCCAGAACGGACGCAGCCTGGCGTATTCCACCAGGATTCCCGGGGGCGCGGCCACAGCTCCGATCCAGCCTCCACCAAGATCGAGCGCCTGCAGCCGGGCCAGCGCCGGTCCGGGCGGTGCCAGCACCAGGACCTCGTTCTCGGGAGCGCAGAAGGTGTGCATTTCGCGCGCCATCCCCGTACCCGCCGCCTTCAGCAGCGCCTCCTTGCGAACCCACAGCGCGAGCAGTGACCGGTCAACCGCGGGCGTCGACTCACGACCCAGGGCAGCCATTTCATCCGGATGCGCCACCCGTTCGGCGATTTCGGGCATCACGCCGGCGCGGTCGGCAGGTTCGATGTCGACCCCGACCGGGCCGGCCGTGGACAGCGCCACGGCAAACCCGCCCCCGGCATGGCTGAGACTGGTGCTCACGCCGGTGCCGGGGACCCGAGGGCAACCCAGCGCATCGCGCACCAGCGGTACCGTTACCGGTTCGATACCCAGGTGTGTCCCGATCACCAGCCGGTGGATCGCGTAGCAGAGCGTCAGCTCATCGCGCTCATGCGGGTTGCGCCGCCGCTGGACACGCGCCAGGTCAGCCGCGTCCAGAAGTGCGGCAGCGCCCGCCAGCCATCCCAGCCACTCACGCGTGATGAACAGCATGACCTGGACCCGGGACCCGGATCCGGCGATAAAGCCCGCCCGCCGCAATCCCGAACGGAACGCCTCACCCAGGTCCACGCTTGTCTCGCCACCGTCCATGTCATCCGATTACGTAATCGGCCCACCACCCCGGACACCGCAGCGCAACGCGCCTCAAGCCAAGGCTTCGTACGCCTCGCGCACCGCGATCGCCCCGTGACTACGTTCAAACGCGCGGATGGTGAAGTGCCCTTCGGCCATCTGCTGGAAATGACGCATGAAGAGCGTATTGAGGGTGGCGCCGCTGACCGCGCCGATAATGGGCACGGCCTGCGCCGCAACCTTCTGGCTGACGGTCACCGAGAATCGCGAACCTACCGACGCCAGCAGCTGCACGATCGCCGGACCGGTGTTGTTCACCACCCCGTGCACCGCGATGTATTCGGCCGCAGCCGCCACCTGCTGTGCCAGCACCGCGCGGGCAGCGAAGTAGCCGGACTCGGCGCCGTCGTCGGAGGCGCTGCGCCCGCCCATCGTCAACACCTCAAAGCACGCCAGGGCGGCCGCTGGATCGTCCAGGTCCTCACCCCGGCTGCGGGCGATGTCGGCGATCGATCTCAGGATCATCGTGGTGGTCACCGGCAGCTCGACCGCCAGGCCCGCCAGACCGAAGGCCCCACCCGCCGCGCCGGTCGCCGCGGCCAACCAAGCGTGGGTGCGCGTGCGGGCCGGCGCGTGCAGCTCACCGCGACGCAGGGTCGCCGTGGCCACGCGCAGCGCCTGCTCCAGCGACTTGCGCGTGGCGGTGTTTATCAGCCGGGTAACCGAAGACGGCAGGCGCCGGGCCAACACATACTCCATCGGCGCGCCAACCACGTTGGCCAGCTGCGCTGCCAGACCGGGATTTTCAAGAATATCCCGGGCCCGCTTCAGCTCTTCGAGCTCACCGTCGCCCAGGGTCGGGATCATCTGGTTCATCGCGGCAGAATACTGCCCGCAGCGTGAAGCTGCACTGGCCGGCCCGCCCCGCCCCGCCCCGCCTCGCCCCGCCCCGATCCTCCTGTCGGGTCCGCCCGCTTGCGGCAAGTCCTGGTGGGCGCGACAGGTTGCACAGGCACTTGGCCTTCCGGCGACCATGATCGTGATGCCCAAGGTCACCGCCTCGTTCGTGCTTTCCGGCAGCACCGCAAGCTGGTCCAGTGCCCGCCCCGGCCGGATCGTGGAGGCGTTCATCGGCACCGATATCGCTAATCCGGTCATCATCATCGACGAGATCAAGAAGGCGAGCGCGGTGCGGTACGACCCCACGCCAGCGGTAGAACTCGCATGAGGCGCTACCTGGTGCTTGACCTGGAGGCCACCTGTGACGACCAGGGATCGGTTCCGCGCGACGAAATGGAGATCATCGAGATCGGCGCGGTGCTGCTCGAGCCTGGCACCTGGCTGGTCAGCGACGAGTTCAATGCGTTCGTACGCCCGGTGCGTCATCCCCGGCTGACGCCGTTCTGCACGCAGCTGACTTCGATCACGCAGGCTGATTTCGACCCTGCCCCCGGCTTCGTCGACGTCGTGGCACGGCTACAGGACTGGCTCCGCCCGATCCGCCGGACGGCCTGGGGCTCGTGGGGCAACTACGATCGCCGCCAGATCCAGCAGGACGCCGACTTCCATGACATCGGCTTTCCGATCCAGGCGCCCCATTTCAACCTCAAGGACCGTTTCACCAAGCGCCTCAAGCTGCCCCGTCGTCCGGGTCTCGGCACGGCTTTGGGCATCGCCGGACTGGCGTTCCAAGGCACGCACCACCGGGCCATCGACGACGCGCGGAACATCGCCCGGTTGATGCCGCTGATGTACGGGACGTCGCGGGACTTCCCGCCGCCATGCGGGGGATGATGACCTGTCTGGATCGCAGATGGTAAGAGGACCCAAAAGCAAAAGGGCCAACGGAGATTATCCGTTGACCCTTTGCGTTGTATGGCGCGCCCGGAAGGATTCGAACCTCCGACCCCCAAGTTCGTAGCCTGGTGCTCTATCCAGCTGAGCTACGGGCGCAGAAGCGGAATTATGAAACGTCTTGTCGTTTTCGTCAACGCCGTTTCAGTCAAAGCCGTTTCAGTGAAACCTTGAAACTGGCGGAGAGTGAGGGATTCGAACCCTCGATAGAGCTATAAACCCTATACTCCCTTAGCAGGGGAGCCCCTTCAGCCGCTCGGGCAACTCTCCGAAATGTTCCCTGCGCACTGCAACCGCAGCGGGCAGGCGCAGAATGTTACCGGGTCAGCCGCTGCGCGGCAAACCTTTTTCAGGATTCGGGGTCCGGGGGGGCTTCGCCACCTGCCTCGTCGCGCTGGATCCGCTGGTAGATCTCCTCGCGATGGACGGCAACGTCCTTCGGCGCGGTGATCCCGATCCGGACCTGGTTCCCCTTGACGCCAAGAACCGTGACCGTGACGGTGTCACCGATCATCAGTGTTTCCCCCACGCGCCGCGTCAAAATCAACATAGAACTCTCCAAGGACTGGTGGCAGGATCCACCAGCAACCGCACCGGGCGATCCTGCCCTCGTGCGGTCTGCAATTCAGTTAACGACAAAGGGTAATGATACCGGTCGCGACGCGTCGGAAGATAGGCAAAAAGTAACGCTCCGCTTACTGGAGTTGATCTTTCACCCAGCCGTTCACCTGCGAGAGGGCCTTGACCAGCGCCGCTCCGTCCGGCCCGCCTCCCTGGGCCAGATCAGGCCGCCCGCCACCCTTGCCGCCGATCTGCCCGGCCACGTGCCGCAACAAGTCGCCGGCCTTGATACGGCCACTCGCGCTCCCGCCTACCCCGGCGATCAGCGAGGCCTTGCCGTCACTGACGCCTGCCAGGATCACTACCGCGTCCTTGAGCCGGTCCTTGAGCTGATCAACGGAATCGCGCAGCGCCTTGGCATCCAGCCCCTCAAGCCGTGCGGCCAGTACCTTGACCCCATGGATTTCGGTCGCGCCGGCGGCAAGCTCGGCAGTGACGTCGGTTGCCGCCCTTGCCTTGTGCGCGGCCAGTTCGCGCTCAAGCTTCTTCTGCCGATCCAGCAGGGCCCGCAGCTTGTCACCCACTTCGCCAACAGTGCCTCCCAGCAAGCCGGCAGCCTGCTGGAGCTGCTGCTCGCCGCCGGTGACATGATCCAGCGCTGCCTGCCCGGTCAGCGCCTCCACGCGCCGCACGCCAGCGGACACGCCGCCTTCCGACACCAGCTTGAACAAGCCGATGTCGCCGGTATGGCCCACGTGCGTGCCGCCGCACAATTCGACCGATCCGCCCATCTGCACCACGCGTACGCGCTCGCCGTACTTCTCCCCGAACAGGGCGATGGCGCCCGCATCCATGGCTTCCTGCATGCCCATCTCGCCGATGACGACGGGATGGTTTGCACGGATCTCGTGGTTCACCTGGCGCTCGACCTCTGCCAGCTCCTCGGCAGTGACCGGATTGAAGTGGGAGAAGTCGAAGCGCAGGCGGTCGGGTGCCACCAGCGAGCCTTTCTGGGCCACGTGCGTGCCCAGCAGGCCGCGCAGCGCGCCGTGCAACAGATGGGTGGCGCTGTGGTTGAGCACGATGCTGGCGCGGCGCGACGCGTCGATGGTGCCCGACAGTTCCTGCCCGACGCGCAGCGTGCCGCTTTGCAGGCGACCGAAGTGGCCGTGGAACTGGCCGGCAAGCTTGCGCGTGTCGTCCACGTGGAAGCTGACACCCTCGTCCAGCAGCTGACCGGTATCGCCCACCTGCCCGCCCGACTCGGCATAGAACGGGGTGTTGGCCAGAATCACGACTGCCTCGTCACCGGCTTGAATCACCTCGACCGGCCGGCCGTCGTGCAGCAGGGCCAGCACCTGCAGCCCTTCGGCCTGCACCTGGTCATAGCCGAGGAACGCGGTCGGCTGTAGCTGGGCCACCAACTCGGCTGGCAGCACCGTGCCACCGCCGAACCGACCCGCGGCGCGCGCAGTTTCGCGCTGCTTTTCCATGGCCGTCTCGAAGCCGGCGAGGTCCACTTCCAGGCCGCGCTCGCGGGCGATGTCCTGGGTCAGGTCCAGCGGAAAACCATAGGTGTCGTACAGCCGGAACGCGTCAGCGCCCGGAATGCGGCCGCCACTGCGCTCGGCGACCTCATCGAAGATCCGCATGCCGGCGTCCAGGGTCTCGGCAAAGCGCTCTTCCTCCGCCTTGAGCGCCTTCTCCACCGTGGCAAGCTGCGCCCGCAGTTCGGGATAGGCCACGCCCATCAGCTCGTCGACGGTTGCCGCCAGGCGGTGGAAGAAGGGCTCGCGCACGCCCAGCATCCAGCCGTGGCGCAAAGCGCGTCGGATGATCCGGCGCAGCACGTAACCGCGCCCTTCGTTGGAAGGCAGCACGCCGTCAACAATGAGGAAGGCGCTGGCGCGGATATGGTCTGCAATGACCCGCAGCGACTTGTTGTCCAGATCGGTCGTAGCGGTCAGCTCGGCTGTCCGCCCGATGAGCGTCTGGAACAGGTCGATCTCGTAGTTGCTGTGCGCGCCCTGCAGCACCGCGGCGATGCGCTCAAGGCCCATGCCGGTATCCACGCAAGGCGCCGGCAGCGGCTGCAGGCTGCCGTCGGGCTGGCGATCGAACTGCATGAACACCAGGTTCCAGATTTCGATGAAGCGGTCGCCATCCTCGTCAGGCGATCCGGGCGGACCACCCGGGATATGCGGGCCGTGATCGAAGAAGATCTCACTGCTGGGACCGCAGGGACCGGTATCGGCCATCTGCCAGAAATTATCCGATGCCCAGGGCGCGCCGAGGTTGTCGCCGATACGGATGATGCGCTCGGGCGGCAGGCCGATCTCGTCGCGCCAGATGGCGTAGGCCTCCTCATCGGTGTGATAGACAGTGGCCAGCAGTCGCTCTGGCGGCAGTCCCCACACCGTGGTCAGCAGCTCCCACGCCCAGACAATCGCATCCCTCTTGAAGTAATCACCGAACGACCAGTTACCCAGCATTTCGAAGAAGGTGTGGTGACGGGCGGTGTAACCGACCGCATCCAGGTCGTTGTGCTTGCCGCCGGCACGCAGGCAGCGCTGCACATCGGCAGCGCGCACATAGCCCGGCTTTTCGGCGCCCAGGAACACGTCCTTGAACTGGACCATGCCCGAGTTGGTGAACAGCAGGGTGGGATCGTTGCCAGGAACCAGCGGCGCAGAGGGCACGATGGTATGGCCGCGCTCGCGGAAGAAATCGAGGAATTCCCGGCGGATATCGGAGGTGGTTTTCATCATGGAGTCGGCAAATGTGAAGGGGCGCCGTTCCGGCGCCCGACCGATTCCAGATGCGGCCATGACGTGGAGCTGACTACCCGAAACGCCTAGGTTAACAGGAGCGCGTGCGGCTGGCGCCCACCCCCGACCCGATGCCGCTCTGGTCAGTCCTCCGGCATGAAACCCGTGCTCCGCCGCGCGGTTTCCACATCGAATCCGCGCCGGAGCAGGAACTCAGCCGCCTTGAGCCGGCGCGCCCGGTCGGCGTCCTCCAGCGAGCCGTAGCGCCGCTCGATCAGGCCCTTGGCCTTGCCCTGCCAGTCGTCTTCGCCGTCCTCGGTCAGCGTCTCGAATGCCGCATCCGCCGCGCCCGCATCCAGCTGGTGCATTTCCAGCTCCTGGCGGATCCGCAGCGGACCATAGCCGGTACCGGCGCGGCTGCGGGCCAGGCTCACCGCGAAGCGGGTGTCATCCTGCCAGCCTTCGCTGCGCATGCGCTCGATCGCCTCGGCGGCTTCTTCCGCGCCCACACCACGCGCCTGCAATTTACGCTCCAGCTCGCGGCGCGAATGTTCGCGCCGCACCAGCAGGCTGAGCGCCCGCTGGGCCGGGCTGGGTTCGGGCCTGCGACGGCGCCGCTTGACTGGGCCCGCATCCGCCGCGTCCTGATCATCGCTGCCAGGACCGCCTTGGCGCTCGTCAGCCTCGGACATTGCCCCCTCCTGTCAACCGGCCGGCATTGTGCCGGCCAACCAGGACCATCATTGGACAGAACAGACCGGACAAAACTCAGGCCTTGGCCTCTTTTTTCGGGGCTGCTTCGTCTTTCTCCGCCTCGACAACGGGCTTGGGCATCAGCCGCTCGCGGATCTGGGCTTCCAGGCGGGCGGCGAGCTCGGGATTGTCCTTCAGATACTGACGGGCATTTTCCTTGCCCTGGCCGATGCGCTCTTCGCCGTAGCTGTACCAGGCACCCGCCCTTTCCACCAGCTTTTCGTTCACGCCCATGTCGATCAGCTCACCTTCGCGGCTGATGCCCTGACCGTAGAGGATCTCGGTGATCACCTGCTTGAACGGCGGGGCCATCTTGTTCTTGACCACCCGGATCCGGGTCTGGTTGCCGATGACCTCATCGCCCTTCTTGATCGCACCGATGCGGCGGATGTCCAGCCGCACCGAGGCGTAGAACTTGAGCGCGTTGCCGCCGGAAGTGACCTCCGGGCTCTGGCCCGGCATCATGATGCCGATCTTGTGGCGCAGCTGGTTGATGAAGAACACCATGCAGTTGCTGCGCTTGATGTTGCCGGTCAGCTTGCGCAGCGCCTGGCTCATCAGCCGCGCCTGCAGGCCGGGAAGCTGGTCGCCCATCTCGCCTTCGATCTCGGCCTTGGGTGTGAGCGCGGCAACCGAGTCGATCACCACGATGTCCACGGCGTTGGAACGCACCAGCATGTCGGCGATCTCCAGTGCCTGCTCACCGGTGTCGGGCTGTGAGAGCAGCAGGTCGTCTACGTTGACCCCCAGCTTGGCCGCGTAGCCGGGATCAAGCGCATGCTCGGCGTCGATGAAGGCCGCAGTTCCGCCCTGCTTCTGGCATTCGGCGATGGTCTGCAGGGTCAGCGTGGTCTTGCCGGACGACTCCGGTCCGTAGATCTCCACCACCCGGCCCTTGGGCAAGCCGCCAATGCCCAGCGCCAGATCAAGCTGCAGGGAGCCGGTGGGAATCGATTCGAACGCCTGCTGGATGCCGTCGCCCATGCGCATCACCGAGCCCTTGCCGAACTGCTTCTCGATCTGGCCCAGGGCGGCTGACAGCGCGCGTTTCTTGTTCTCGTCCATTTTGGCTTTCCTCTGCAATGATGTTGATCCGGTTGATGGGCAATCTATCGGGGGCGGGTCGCACAGGCTGCGACCACGGATTGATGTTGGACAAGGCGCCGGTCTGCAACGAGGCGGGAACGCCGCTGCACCGGGTAGGGAAAGACCGCGCCACGTGCCGGGGAAACAGGACGGGCGACGGCCCGCCTCACCGGTTCGGCCTGACCAGTCCGCAGTACAGGCCTTCTATCGCGAAGTCCTGGTCCGGCAGCACTTCGATCGGCGCGTGGTCGGGGTTGCGCGGCAACAGGCGGATCCGGTCGCTGCCGAGCTTGAGCAACTTGACGGTGATTTCCTCGTCCACCCGCGCGACCACGATCTGGCCGGAGTGGGCGTCACCGGTACGATGCACGCCGATCAAGTCGCCATCGAAGATGCCTTCGTCGCGCATCGAATCGCCCTTGACCTTGAGCAGGTAATCCGGCGCGGGCGAAAACAGCACCCGGTCCAGGATCAGGTAATCGTCCGCCTCCAAGGAGGAAAAGGAGTCCGGCGCACCGGCACTGATCGGCCTGCCTGCCGCCACCTCGCCCAGCACCGGCAGGCGCAGCGCGTTGTCGTGGGCGGGCGGGGTGACAGTTCCCAGATCAAAGCTGCGCTGTGGCTGCTCCGGCGTGACCAGCAGGCGGATGCCGCGGGCCCGGCCGGGGATGCGCTCGATCGCCCCTGCGGCCTCCAGCGCCTCCAGGTGGTACTGGGCCGCACGCACGCCGCTGAAGCCAAAAGCGCGGGCAATCTCGGTCTGCGAGGGCGGCATGCCCTCGGCCTCGATACGCTCGGCAATCAGGGCAAGCACGTTACGCTGGGTTTCGGTGATCTGCATGTGGGTAGTAATACTACTAACCACGGGAACCGTCAACGAAAATCACCCGCCCGGCTCAGCGGCGCCGACCGCTGCGCCAGATGGAGAACACGATCCAGATACCGCTGAGCGCCGCGCCCAGGAACCCGAGCACGCCCATGGCCATCAGCGCACGATTGGAAGCGCCGCCGGCAACGCTGTTCATCACGATCGAGGAGCCCACGATCAGCGCCGCGGTGATCACGCCCACGGTCAGGCGGTTGGCGGCGCTGTTGACCTGGCTGCCGAAGTCCTTGAGGGAAGTGACCTCGATCTGCGCCCGCAGGCGCCCTCGCCGCGCAGCTTGCAGCAGGCGGCGCAGGTCGCGCGGCAGGGTTCCCATCAGGTCCATCGCGCCGGAAACCGTGCGCCGGCCGCGGCGGGCCAGCGCAGCCGGCGAATAGCGTTGCAGCAGCGCGCGCTCCAGATACGGTTGGGCTACGGCGGCCATGTCGAAGTCGGGATCCAATTGCCGGCCCAGGCCCTCCAGGGTCAGGAAGGCCTTGATCATCAGCGCCAGGTCCGGCGGCAGCGACAGCTTGTTGCGCCTGAGCATGGCGGCCACGTCCAGCAGCATCGCGCCCATCCGCAGCTCCTTCAGCGGCACCCCGCGGTACTGGTCGACAAAGGCGTCCACATCGGTCTGCAGCCGGCCTTCCTCGACATCCCCGTCGCCGTCGCCCCACTCGAGCATGATGTCGGCCACGGATTCGGAATCCTGCGACACCATCCCGTACAGCAGCTGCGCCACCTGCTGCCGGCGGCGCTCACCCACCCGTCCGACCATGCCGAAATCGATCACGCCGATCCGGCCGTCATCCAGGTAGAAAATGTTGCCCGGGTGCGGGTCGGCATGGAACAGGCCATCCTCGAGCACCATCTTCAGCACGATCCCGGCACCGCGGCGCGCCAGTTCATGACGGTCCAGCCCCAGCGCATCCACGGCCGCCAGGTCGGTGCCCGGGATTCCGGACATGAACTCCTGCACGTTCAGCCGTTCGCAGGTCCACTGCCAGTGGATGGCGGGAATCGCGATGCGCTCGTCATCGCCAAAATTCTCCGCGATCCGTTCGGCATTGCGGCATTCCGCGGCGAAGTCCAGCTCGGTCCGCAGCGAGGTGCCGAACTGGTGAACGATATCGGTCGGGCGGTAACGGCGCAGATCCGGGGCCCGGGTCTCGACGATCTCCGCCAGCCGCGCAAGCAGCCGCAGGTCAGCCTCCACCTGTTCGCGGATGCCCGGGCGGCGCACCTTCAACACCACCGCCCGCCCATCGTCCAGCCAGGCACGGTGGGCCTGGGCCAGCGATCCGGCTGCGAGCGGCACCTGCTCAATCCGCGCGAACACCTGTTCCGGCTCGTCCCCCAGGTCTTCCACCAGCTGCGGGCGGATCTCCTGCCAGGACAGCGCGGGTACGGCGTTCTGCAGTTTGCTGAGTTCGGTGATCCACTCCGGCGGCAACAGGTCCACCCGCGTGGCCAGCACCTGGCCGAGCTTGACGAAGGTGGGCCCGAGTTCCTGCAGCGCATGACGCAAACGCGCGGACGGCTCCATCCGTGGCCGTTCGTCGGCCTGCCCCCAGTGCAGCAGGCGCCCTGCCCGCTCCAGCGCACTGGACAGACCGATCCGCTGTACGAATTCGCCGAAGCCGTAGCGGATCAGGGCCGATGCAATTTCCTGCAGCCGGCCCAGGTCACGGACGGTGCCCAGCGTTTCCCACATCAGCCTGTTCCTGCCCGTGCCGGCGCGCGGGCATTCACAGCAGCTTGTCCAGGCCCTGGAGGGCCACCAGCACGGTCTGGCGGCGCACCGCGTCGCGATCGCCCGGGAAGTGAAACAGCTCGGCGTGGGTGTATCCCGCCCGGCGTTTCCAGGCGATCCATACGGTTCCCACCGGCTTGTCTTCAGTGCCGCCGCCAGGCCCGGCAATACCGGTCACCGCCACGGCGACGGTTGCGCCGGAATTCACCAGCGCGCCCGACACCATTTCCACCGACGTCTCGCGGCTGACCGCACCGTGTTCTTCCAGCGTGCCCGGCTGCACCCCCAGCATCGCCTGCTTGGCTTCGTAGCTGTAGGCCACCAGGCCGCAGTCGAACCACTCCGATGAACCGGGAACATCTGTCATGGTCTTTGCGATCCAGCCGCCGGTGCAACTCTCGGCGGTCACCAGCATGTGGCGTTCGCCGCGCAGCCGTTCGCCCAGTTCGCGGGCCAGCTCATACAAAACAAGGTCGTCGGGGGCCTGGTCCATCGCTGTGCTGCTCAGTGGGGTGTGCGGTGATTGTCGCATTCCAGCCCGCGACACGGAAAAGCCCGCGCATCCGGAGATGCGCGGGCCCTTGCTCGCGTTGGGCTAATCAGCCCGGCCGACTACAACTCAATAACGGAAGCGCAAAGTCATGCCGTAGGTGCGCGGTGCGCCCAGGTAGGTGTTCCAGGACTGGGCCTGAATCGGGGCATCGATGCCCACCTGCTTGTAGGTCTCGTCGGTTAGGTTCTGACCCCAGAACTCGACCATCCAGCCCCGGTCCTGGCGGCCGAAGCCCAGGCGGGCGTTGAGCAGCGTGTACGCCTCCTGTTCCTTCTGCGGGTCCAGGTCCGAGCCGGTGTTGTAATCAGACATGTACTTGGCGCCGATGTTGAAGCGGCCGAGCAGGTTGGAGCCGATGTCCCACTCATAGGTCACCGAGGCATTGCCCGACCACTCGGGGGCGAAGCTCATCTGGTTGCCCGGCAGCAGGCTAAGGTCGGGATCGGGCAGCAGGTCGTTGCCGTACTCGGTCTCCGCATAGGTCAGCCCGCCCTGCACCATCAGGCCGGTGATGCCTGTCTGCCACAGCACGTCCATGTCCACGCCGGTGGAGGTCACTTTGGGAATCGAGCGCACCACGAACGCCGTGCCCAGGAAGCTGTTGAGCTGGAAGTCCTCGTACTCCTGGTGGAACAGCGCCGCGTTGAACAGCAGGTTGCCGTCCGCCCAGGTGGTCTTCATGCCCAGCTCGTAGCTGTCCACGAACTCACCCGGGAAGTAGGTGTCATCCTGAGGCGTCACCCCCACCTGCACCCGGTCGAGGTTGAAGCCGCCGCCCTTGTAGCCGCGCGCCGCCGACACATAGCCCATCACGTCGTCGGAGAAGTCGTAGGCCACCTTGAGCGTGCCCGACCATTCCTTCTCGGTCCGCTCCTGCCGGGTCTCGCGACCGTTGTGGAGCACGTTGGCCCACGGCAGGCACATGAAGCCGGCCACCTGCTGGATGGCCGGCTGTAGCTGCGGCAGCATCTGCGCCATCAGCTGCTGCTGCAGCGCCGGCGGCAGGTTGGCGAACCCGTCCACGCGGCCGATCATTGCCCCGCCCACGGCGGCGGCCGGATCGGACAGGGTAATGCCACAAGCCGCGCTGCCATTGGGGTTGGAAAACGACGAATCGAGCGTCTTCTTCTCGTGGGTGTAGCGCAGGCCCAGGGTGATATCCAGGGTGTCGCTGACGTGGAAGGTGTTGTTGGTGAAGATCGCCGTGCTCTTGGCATTCTGCGCGTACCGGTCGTGTGCACCAATGCCGGTGAAGTTGGTGCCGAACGGCCGTCCGGTGACCTCTGATACAAAGGTCGCCGGGTTGCCTGTATTGACGCTCAGTCCCAGCGGACCGACCGCCTGCTGCAATCCGGCCACGGCCTGTGACAGGCCGGCCAGCACCTGGCTGCCCACCAGGGTGGACAGGTACGGCTCGTAGCCGGCACCCATGTGATAGGAATCATTGCGGGCCAGGTCCTCATCGGAATAGAACACGCCCACCATCCAGTCGACACGGTCGGTCGAGCCGGTCATGCGCAGTTCCTGGCTGAAGGTGTCGAACGCGACCAGCGAATAATCCTCGTCCGCGGGCCGGAACATGATGTCGGCCGCGCTGTAGTCGAAGTCGATGCTGGTGATCGCATCCCAGGTGCGCGCCGCGGTGATCGAGGTCAGCGTGGCGTTGTTCGCCCACGGCGTGGTCCAGTTGATCTCAGCCGACACGCCCTTGTCCTTCAGGTCCTGCTCGGAGGGACGGTTGGCATAGGCCAGTCGTCGATCCAGGTCCGGCACAGGAATGATGCCTTCCCCGCCGGGAGTGAGCGCATCAATGATGTCCGCGGTCGGACCGCGGTGCGTGGTCATGCTGACGCAGCAGCTTTCCTCGCGGCTGGCGTAATCACCGGCGAAATTGATGCTCAGGTCGGCCGTGGGCTCGAACAGCAGCTGCATGCGCATTGCGTGGTAGTTCTGGTCCGCATCATCGGTCTGGGTGCGCGGACCGTTGGCGGTGAACACGTTGTCGACGCCGTCGCGCTTGCGCTTGGTGGCATAGACGCGGAAGGCCGCGTTTTCACCCAGGGCATCGTTGTAGGAGCCCCCCACGCCCACCAGGCCGTAGTTGCCCACGGTCACCTCGCCCTCGGCTTCCTGGCTATAGCTAGGCTTGCGGGTGACCACGTTGATCACGCCTGCCGAGGTGTTCTTGCCGAACACCGTGCCCTGCGGACCCTTGAGCACCTCGATGCGTTCCAGCTCGCCCAGGTCCCCGAAGCCGACGCTGTTGCGGGCCCGGTACACGCCGTCGATCACCACGCCCACCGACGACTCAAGCCCCGGGTTGTCACCCACGGTGCCGATGCCGCGGATACGGGCGGTGGTCTGGGCGGCGGACTGGGTACTGGTCACGGTCAGGCCCGGCACCAGCACCTGCATGTCCTTGATGTCGCGCACGCCGGTGTCCAGCAGCAGCTGCTCGGGCAGCACGTTGATCACGATCGGCACGTCCTGCAGCGCTTCCTCGCGCTTCTGCGCGGTCACCACCATGGTTGCCAGGGTGGCGGGCTCCTCGCGGTCACTGGTTGCAGGCTGCGTGTCCTGAGCCTGCGCAAGAGGGACCTGGGACAGTGCAACCAGGCCGGCCAGGACGGCCGCGGCCAGCAGATTGCGTTGCGGTTGGATCGATTGCATGGATGACATCCCCCAAAACCAGTTGATCGAATCGACAAGACGGCGCAGGCGTGGCTGCCCGCTGTTGTTGTCGGCTCCGGTCCCGGTGGGGGGCGTGACCTGTGCCTTGCGGAAAAGCTAGCACACTTCCAAACGCAAGCGTATGGGGAGCGGGTCAGCCGCCGGCCTGCGGAAACGGCCGGAGTTTGCCCTCATGCAACTCCATCACCCGGTCAAGGCGCCGTGCCAGGCTGCGGTCATGGGTCACCATCACCAGGCTGGTCTGCTGCTCACGGTTGAGTTCAAGCATCAGTTCGAACACGATCGCCGCGGTCTTCTCATCCAGGTTGCCGGTGGGTTCGTCGCCCAGCACGCAGGCGGGGCGGTTGACCAGGGCGCGGGCCACCGCGGCCCGCTGGCGTTCACCGCCGGACAGTTCACCCGGCTTGTGTCCCAACCTCGGCCCCAGGCCGACCGCCTCCAGCAGCGCGCGCGCCCTCGCCGTGGCGTCCTTCACTTCGGATCCGCCCAGCAGCACCGGGAGCATCACGTTTTCAAGCGCGGTGAATTCAGGCAGCAAGTGGTGGAACTGATAGACGAAGCCGAGCGCCCTGTTGCGCAGCTGGCCGCGCGCCGCATCCGACAGGCCGCTCATGCGATGCCCGTCAACGAACACTTCTCCGGCGGTGGGTGTGTCCAGCCCACCCAGCAGATGCAGCAGGGTGCTTTTGCCCGCACCTGATGCGCCCAGGATGGCGACTGTCTCGCCCCGCGCAACTTCAAAGTCCAGCCCCGAGAACACCGCTGTGTTGAGACCGCCTTCGGAATAGACCTTGCCCAGGCCTTCGGCACGGACCACTGCATCATTCATAGCGCAACGCCTCCGCCGGCGCGGTGCGCGCAGCGCGCCAGGCCGGGTATACGGTTGCCACCAGCGCCATGGCCAGCGCCACCACGGCAATCACCACCACGTCGGGAGCGCTGAGTTCGGTTGGCAAACCCGTGATGTAGTAAACATCCGGCGGGATCAGCACCACGTTGAAGGTCCGTTCGATCGCACGCAGGATGTGCTCCAGGTTGAGGGTCAGCAGGATGCCACCAACCACCCCGAGCACGGTGCCGAAAATCCCGATCATGCTGCCCTGGACCATGAAGGTCTGCATCACCCCGCGCGGGGTCAGGCCCAGGGTGCGCAGGATGGCAATGTCGGCCTGCTTGTCGGTCACCAGCATCACCTGCGATGACACCAGGTTGAACGCGCCCATGGCGATGATCAGTGACAGCAGGATCGCGATCATGGTCTTTTCCAGGCGCAGCGCACGGAACATGTTCGCGTTCTCGCTGCTCCAGTCGCTGACCTGGTACGGGCCCTGCAGGCGCAGCACCAGATCGCGCGCCACCTCCCAGGCCTGATCCATGTCGTGCAGGCGCAGGCGCACTCCGGTCACGCCATCGCCCATGCGCAACACCCGCTGCAGGTCCTCCATGTTCGCCACTGCCAGGCTGCGGTCGAACTGCTGGTGGCCCACCTGGAAAATGCCGCTGACGGTGAACCGCTTGAGCTGCGGCACTGCGCCCATCGGCGTGGTCTGGAAATCGGTGGTCACCACCACCTTGTCGCCCACGCCCACACCCAGCCACAGCGCCAGGTCGCGACCGAGAACGATATTGAAGCTGCCGGGAGCAAGATCATCCAGGTCGCCGGATACCATGCGCTCGGCGATTTTGGACACCTCGCGCTCGTATTCGGGCACCACGCCCTGCACCATCGCGGGTTCCCGGCGCGGCCCGGCTATGAGCGCCTGGGTTTCAACAAACGGTGCCGCGCCGGCCACCCGCGCGTCCACCATTGCCTCGGACACGGCGCCCTGCCAGTTCTCCATCGGCTCGCCGTAGGCGCTGATGGTGGCGTGCGCGGTCATTTCCAGCATCCGGTCGCGGATCTCGCGCTGGAACCCGCTCATCACCGACAGCGCGGTGATCAGCACCGCCACGCCGATGGCGATGCCCAGGATCGACGCCAGGGAAATGAAGGAGATGAAGCCATTGCGGCGCTTTGCGCGCAGGTAGCGCAGGCCGATCGCGACGGGGACGGGCTTGAACATCGGCTCTCGCAGGCAGGACGGATGCCGCGGCGGTGCCGGGCACAAGGGCCGCTATGTTGCCACTGAAGCGCCCTTTCGCGCAGCCCGCCTTAAAGGAGCGGCCAGCCTCAGTTCACGCCGCAGCGGCGCCGGCAGGGTGTCCGGCCACCAGGCCAACCGCCTCGTACGCCCTGCACCGTCATTCCAGCGCAGGAAGGCGAGCGGGCCGCGCCAGGTCACGCTGGCCTCGTGCACGGGCACGCCGTCAATCAGCACTGGGCCGTCCTGGCCAGTGAACACGAAACGGTGCACGGGCTGCGCGTGATGCCGTACGGCCGACAACAGCCCGTAGGCCAGGGCCAGCACCGCCAGCGGCCAGGCAACCATGCGCGGCATTTCCGACGCGTTTATGGCAAACGCGGCCAGCATCGCAAGCAGTACCAGCCCCGCGCAAAGCCAGCGCGAGGGTTGCCACTCAATATGGCAACCCAAGGATCCGCTGGATGAGCTGCTTGAGCTCGGCATCGGGGACATCCTCATAGCCCATGAACCAGCGCCAGAGCTTATCGTCCTCGCACGCCAGCAGGCGTAGGAAAACCTCGCGCTGGGCTTCGGAATCCGTCGCCCAGGCATGGTCCAGATGGCGGTTGAACAGCACGTCCAGCTCGCGCATGCCGCGCCGCGCGCGCCAGCGCAGCCGGCGCAGTTCAACCTGGTCTTCGGGAGTCACGGCGTTCTGCGACTCAGCCCTGGCGGGCCAGCATCAGCCGCTTGATCTCACCGATCGCCTTGCCCGGGTTCAGCCCCTTGGGGCACGTGCGGGCGCAGTTCATGATCGTGTGGCAGCGGTAGAGCTTGAACGGGTCTTCCAGGTCGTCCAGCCGTGCACCGATATCTTCGTCGCGGCTGTCAACGATCCAGCGATAGGCCTGGAGCAGGATCGCCGGGCCCAGATAACGGTCGCCGTTCCACCAGTAGCTTGGGCAGGCGGTGCTGCAGCAGGCGCACAGGATGCATTCGTACAGGCCGTCCAGGCGGTCGCGCTCCTCGGGCGACTGCAGCCGCTCGCGGTCCGGCGGCGGCTTGCCCTGGGTGCGCAGCCACGGCTTGATCGAGGCGTACTGGGCGAAGAAGTGGGTCAGGTCCGGCACCAGGTCCTTGATCACCGGCATGTGCGGCAGCGGATAGATCGGGACTTCCTGCTTGGCGCAGTCCTCGATCGCCCGGGTGCAGGCCAGGGTGTTGGTGCCGTCGATGTTCATCGCGCACGAGCCGCAGATGCCCTCGCGGCAGGAGCGCCGGAACGTGAGCGTCGGATCGATCTCGTTCTTGATCTTGATCAGCGCGTCCAGAACCATCGGCCCGCAGCTGTCCAGGTCCACCTCGTAGGTGTCGGTGCTTGGATTGCGACCCTCGTCCGGACTCCAGCGGTAGACCTTGAAGGTGCGCGTGCGCTTGGCCCCGGTGGCGGGGAAGTGCCGGCCCTTCTGGACCTTGGAGTTCTTCGGGAGCGTGAATTCAGCCATTGTCTCTATCTCCCGTCAGTAAACGCGCGCTTGCGGCTGCACTACTTCGACCTCGTCGTCGAGCGTGTACATGTGCACCGGGCGGTAGTCGATTCGGGTGCTGCCGTCTTCTTCCAGCCAGCACAGGGTGTGCTTCTGCCAGTTGACGTCATCACGATCGGGGAAATCCTCGCGCGCGTGGGCCCCGCGGGATTCCTTGCGGTTCTCGGCCGAAGTAATGGTCACCAGTGCCTGGCCGAGGAGGTTCTGCAGCTCCATGGTTTCAATCAGGTCCGAGTTCCACACCAGCGAGCGGTCGCTGACCTTGACGTCGGCGAAGGAATCACGGATCTCGCGCACGTGCTCCACGCCTTCAGCCAGGGTTTCCTGGGTGCGGAACACCGCAGCGTGGCTCTGCATCGTGCGCTGCATGTTGTCGCGGATGACAGCGGTCGGGGTGCCGCCGCTGGCGTTGCGCAGACGGTCCAGGTTGGCCAGGGCACGGTCGCAGGCGTCGCCAGCCAGGCGCTTGTGCGGCTGGCCCGGCTTGATGGTTTCGGCACAGCGGTTGGCCACCGCGCGGCCGAACACCACAAGGTCGAGCAGCGAGTTGGAGCCCAGGCGGTTGGCACCGTGCACCGACACGCAGCCGGCCTCGCCGATCGCGTACAGGCCCTGGACCACGGAGTCCGGGTTGCCGTCCTTCAGCTGCACCACTTCGCCGTGGTAGTTGGTCGGCACGCCGCCCATGTTGTAGTGGACGGTGGGGATGACCGGGATCGGCTGCTTTTCCACGTCCACGCCGGCGAAGATGCGCGCGCTCTCGGCGATGCCCGGCAGCTTCTTGTGGATGTCGGCCGGATCCAGGTGGGTCAGGTCGAGGTGGATATGGTCCTTGTGCTCGCCCACGCCGCGGCCTTCGCGGATCTCGATGGTCATCGAACGGCTGACCACGTCGCGGCTCGCAAGGTCCTTGGCGTTGGGCGCATAGCGCTCCATGAAGCGCTCGCCGCTGGCGTTGCGCAGGATGCCGCCTTCGCCGCGCACGCCCTCGGTAATCAGGCAGCCGGCGCCGTAGATACCGGTGGGATGGAACTGCACGAACTCCATGTCCTGCAAGCCCAGTCCGGCGCGCAGCGCCATGCCGCCGCCGTCACCGGTGCAGGTGTGGGCCGAGGTGGCCGAGAAGTAGGCGCGACCATAGCCGCCGGTCGCCAGCACCACGCCGTGGGCGCGGAACAGGTGCAGGGTGCCGTTGGACATGTCCAGGGCGAGCACGCCGCGGCATGCGCCCTCCTCGTCCATGATCAGGTCGAGCGCGAAGTATTCAACGAAGAACTCGGCGTCATGGGCCAGCGACTGCTGGTACAGCGTATGCAGGATGGCGTGGCCGGTGCGGTCGGCGGCGGCGCAGGTGCGCTGCGCGGTGCCCTTGCCGTAGTGCGTGGTCATGCCGCCGAAGGGACGCTGGTAGATCTTGCCCTCTTCGGTGCGCGAGAACGGCACGCCCTGGTGCTCGAGCTCGATGATCGCGGGGATGGCCTCGCGGCACATGTACTGGATGGCGTCCTGGTCACCGAGCCAGTCCGAGCCCTTGATGGTGTCGTAGAAGTGGAAGCGCCAGTCGTCTTCGCCCATGTTGCCCAGCGCGGCGGAGATCCCGCCCTGCGCGGCGACTGTGTGCGAACGGGTCGGGAAGACCTTGGTGATGCACGCGGTCTTCAGGCCCTTGTGGGCCAGGCCGAAGGTGGCGCGCAGTCCGGCGCCGCCGGCGCCGACCACGATCATGTCGTACTGGTGCTCGGTAATTGGATAGGCAGTAGTCATTGCAGCTCTGTCGAAAAAGTGGGGTCAGGCCAGCAGCGCGATGCGGCCGATGGCGAACAGCGAGGCGAGTGCGCCAAGCACGCAAACGAAGATGACGATCAGCTGCAGGGCCCGCTCAAGGCCGCCGTGTAGGTAATCGCTGATCACCACCTGAAGGCCCATCTGCATGTGCCAGAACATGGCGATCGAGAACGCGGCAAACAGGATTGCGTTCCAGGGCCGTGCAATCACCTCCTGCACCGTGGCCAGGTCCGCGCCAACCAGCGAGATGAGGGTGCCGAGCAGCCAGGCTACGAGCGGGATCATCGCCACCGCGGTCACCCGCTGCCACCAGAAATGGCTGGTGCCGGACTTGGCCGAACCCAGTCCGCGGGCGCGGGCCAGGGGCGTGCGGAATTCGCGCACGGTACCGTCCTGATCAAGCCTCGTATCGCTCATGCCCCACCCCGCATTGCAAAGAACCAGATGATGCCGGTCAGCACCACCGTCAGCACCGCCACCGTATAGCCGGACCGGTAGAGTTCGGGAATCGACATGCCGTAACCCATGTCCCAGGACAGGTGGCGGATGCCGTTGAGCAGGTGGTACACCAGCGCCAGCGAGAAGCCGGCCAGGGCGATCATGCCCAGCGGCGAGGCCAGGCACTCGGAGAAGCTTGCGTATGCCTCCCCGCCCTGGGCGACCGCCAGCAGCCACCAGGCCATGCCCAACGCGCCGACGGACAGCACGACACCGCTGGTGCGATGCAGGAAGGACATCACCGTGGTGATCTGGAAACGGTATGTCTGCCCCAACATGAAAGGGGACAGTGGACGTTGATGGTGACTCATCGCAGGAAGGATCCTCGCTGGGCGGCTGCTGGAACGCGGGCCGCGTGGCAGGTGGCGGACAGTGCCGCCTCAAAAATCAATGCAGCGGCCGTTCTTTTCCCAATCCCCGTAGCGGGTCGGGTCTGGCCCCTCCCGACCGCCGATTTCCCGCGGACGTTCAGGCTCAGGCACCGGTTCCACGGGCTGGTCCTGTTCGGGCACGGCTTTGCTTTCGCCTATGATGGCTGGGTCTTTCACCTCTTCAAGTCTAAGTCCCACCCCCATGTCCGACAAGTCGCCGTCACTACCTGATCAGTTCTCCGCCCTTCCCGGTCATCGCGTATTGGCCCTGGAAGGCCGGGATGCAGCCAAATTTGCCCAGGCCCAGTTCACCAACGATGTGGACGGGCTGGCCGACGGGCATTGGCAATGGAGCGGATGGTTGACTCCCAAGGGGCGGATCGTGGCCCTGTTCGCCCTGCTGCGCTTTGACGCCGAGCGTCTGTGGCTGCTGCTGCCGGACGCCGATCCGGCGGATCTGGCCGCCCAGCTGCAGCGCTTTGTATTCCGTACCAAGGTGACGCTGCGCCCGCTGGAAGCAGTGCATGCCGCTGCCGCATTCACTGCCCCGCAGCAGGCGACGGGGTCTGCGTTTGCCGGCGATGAGGACAGCGGCGTGGAACTGGACATGGGCACTCCCGCTGGAGCCCGCACCCTGCGCCTGGGCGCGACCACCGCGCCGGTCAGCGATGATGTGGCCAGCCGGTGGAGCGCGTTCGACTTGTCCCATGGCTGGCCGCGGCTGGATCCGGACCAGACCGAAAAGTGGACCCCGCAGCAGCTGTCGTTGCAGCGTCTGCGCGCCTACAGCGTGAAGAAGGGCTGTTACCCCGGCCAGGAGATCGTTGCCCGCACGCACTTCCTGGGCCAGGCAAAGCGCGGCCTGGTGCGACTGCAAGTTGATTCCGCGGTGGCTTCCGGCGACGCGGTCACCTCGGGCGAGCGCGAGATCGGGCGGGTCGTGTGTGCTGCCGGCCGTGAGGCCCTGGCGGTCCTGCCCCTGGAGCGGGAAGACGCCCCCCTCGCCATCGGCGGGACTCCATGCATGGTGGCCGCGCTGGAGGACGGCCTGGCACGCTGAAACGCCCCTGCTGACTCCCCTCCCGCCCACTCCCTGCGCCCTTTCCAGGGCTGTCCAAACTGCAATCCGCGGCTGCTATGCTCCGAACGGCAGGGGGGAGCCAACCAGACATGGAAATGGGGGAGAAGGAACTATGACGATCAAGCCTTGGCTGACGCTGGCGGCAGCTGGCTTCGTGTTGCTTGCCAGCGCATGCAGCACCACGCCGGAACAGGAACCGGTACCGGAAGCGCAGGACATGCAGCCACTGCCGTCCTCGTTCCTGGAGCGACTGTCGGCTGACGGCATGTTCGCCTTCGGCAAGTCCAGCATCGAAGACCTGAGCCCGGAGGGCCGGATTGCCCTGGACGAACTGGCCACCAGGCTGGCCGAACGCCCGGTGGAGATCGTGCACGTGATCGGGCACAGCGACCGGCTGGGCACCGCAGTGGCGAACCAGACGGTATCGAGCCAGCGCGCCAACGCGGTGCGTGATTACCTGATCGAGCGTGGCATTCCCGAGGAGCGCATCACCGCGGTCGGACGTGGGGCGGTTGAGCCGGTGGTGGACTGCGAGGGTCGCGGCGGCCAGCAGGTCATCGACTGCCTGGCTCCCAACCGCAGGGTCGAGGTGCGCGTCCAGTTCGCGGACTGACCTCCCCCGCCCCGCGGCGCCTCCGTCGTAGGAGCGCGCCGCGCGCGCGAAACCGCGTGACTCTGGTCACGCGGCATGGCGTCGGATAGGTCGACGTTGCCGGCGCCCCGCGGCAACGCCGGCCGTCACCCGGCTTCGCGCGCTCCTACGGCAGGGCGGCGGCGGCGGCGACGATGTCGTCCTCGGACGGGATCACCAGGAACGCCGCCCCAGCGAGCGGGGTGAACGTATCCGCCCCCACCACCCGCTGCAGCGGGCGATCTCCCAGTCCGGCTTCCGCGATGGCGGTGATGACGCCCTCGCCGATCCCCGCGCTGCGCCGGCCTTCATCGACCACGATCGTGCGCGCGCATTCGCCAACGTGGCGGACGATGGCCTCTTCGTTGAGCGGCAGCAGCCAGCGCAGGTCGACGACCCGCACCTTCCACCCGTGCTTGGCCTCGATGTCGCGGGCGGCACGCAGGCTCATCGGCACGCCGTTGCCGAAGGTCAGGATCACGCAGTCGGTGGCTTCCGGGTTGTAGACGCGCTCGGCGCCGAACTCCATGGCCTCGCCCGGGGCCGGGAAAGACGTCAGCCAGCCACCGTCACCCGCTTCGTAGAGATCCTTGGCCATGTACAGCGCGATCGGCTCCAGGAACGCACACACGCGGCCGTCCACCTTGGCCAGCGCGGTCAGGGTGCGGAGCATGGTCACCGCATCGTCGCCGCGGCTGGGGCAGCCGATCACCAGGCCCGGGATGTCGCGCAGCGCGGTGATCGAGTTGTCGTTGTGGAAGTGCCCGCCGAAACCCCGCTGGTAACCCAGCGACGCAATCCGCATCACCATCGGGTTGCGGTACTGGCCGTTGGAGAAAAACTGCAGGCTGGCCGCCTCGCCGCGGATCTGGTCACCAGCGTTGTGGAAGTACGCCAGGTACTGGATCTCCGGCAGCGGCAGCATGCCCATGTTGGAATAGCCCTGCGCCAGGCCCAGGATCATGGTCTCGTCGAGCAGGGTGTTGAAGACCCGGCGCGGACCGAATGCCTTCTGCATGCCCTTGGTGACCGTGTACACCCCGCCCTTCTGGGCCACGTCTTCGCCGAACAGCAGGGTTTCCGGGTACTTGGCGAACAGGTCGTGCAGGGCCTGGTTGATCTGGATGGCCAAGTGCCTGGGGGGCAGATTTTCCGGCAGTTTCGCTTCGCCGCCGAACGCCTGCAGCCGGCGCTCGTCATAGTCGGCGCGCTTGGCCTCGGCCTGGACCGCTGACGGGGTGTACGGCGCCAGCGGAGCGATCACGTCTTCCAGCGATTCCAGCCGCGGGCGCCGATCGGCATCCTCGGCGGCGGCAAAGCACTTCACCCGGGTCGCTTCATAGAGTTCGAGCACCTCGTCCTTGGACATCAGGCCCGATTCAAGCGCAATGGTGGCCGAGCGCAGCAGCGGATCGGTCGCCTCCACCGCGCACAGCTCCTCGAGCCTGCGCCATTCGATTTCGAAATCCGTGCCCGCGTGGCCCATGATCCGCGTGGTGCGCAGGTGCAGGAAGGTCGGCCGGCGCGTGCGGCGGCAGTGCTCCACCGCCTGCTGCACCTGCCCATAGCCCCCCGCCAAATCGAGGCCGTCGGCATGGAAGTAATCCAGGTCCGGGCGGTCGCGGAAGTTGCGCGCGATCCAGCCGTCGGGAGTTTTGACCGAGATGCCGATGCCGTTGTCTTCGCACACAAACAGGACCGGAGCCGGCAACCCCTGGTAGGCCGTCCAGGCGGCGGCGTTGAACGTGGTCTGGGCGGTGGCATGGTTGCTTGAAGCATCGCCGAACGAACACACCACGATGCTGTCATCGGGCACCGGCAGCTGGTGGCCGATGCCCCGGCCCTGTTCGATCGCCACGGCGGTCCCCATTGCCTTGGGCAAGTGCGAGGCGATGGTCGAGGTCTGTGGAAGTACCCACAACGGCTTGCTGCCCCACACCTTGTGGCGGCCGCCGGAAGCCGGGTCTTCCTTCGAGGCGGCAAACGACAGCGCCGAATCCATCACCGGGTCCATCCCCGGCAGCTTGCGGAAACGCTCGGCCATGAAGCCGCCGGAGCGGTAGTGCAGGAATGCCGGATCGGTATGCCGGGTCAGCCGGGCCACCATCGCGTTGCCCTCGTGACCCGACGAACCGATGGTGTAGAAAACCTTGTTCTGCACCCGCAGCACGCGGGCCATCAGGTCCAGGTGGCGGCTGATCAGCTGCGACTCGAACAGTTCGCGAAAGCCCTGGGCGTCCAGGGCACTGCCCTCCAGCACCGCCGCGCCCGGCGATGGCGCGCGCGCGGCGCTGCCTTCCCAGCCGCGGACGAACTCCTGGAAATTGACGTCGCAGATCTCGGCGCGGTTGAGGCCCCTCATGCGGGCGGGAATGGGATCGGGAACCTTTGCGAACATGTTGCTCTCTCGTAGGGCGGGCGCAGGCCCGCCATGGGCGAATATCAGTTGGCGGGGCCGGACCCGCCAAGGGGGTGATTCCGGCGCCAGTGCGCACCGGTTTGGCCCCACACATCCACGGCGATGTGCGCGTGTGGCGGCGGCAGCATGGACGGCCCCTGCAGGGTGGATCCGAGCCGTGCGGCCAGCTTTTGCGAAGCGGTGTTTTCAGGCGCGATGCAGTGGATGAAGCCGTCCCACCCCAGGTGCTCCAACGCCCAGTCGATGGCCGCCGAAGTGGCTTCCAGCGCAAAGCCGCGGCCCCATGCATCGGGATGGAAGGCATAGCCGATCTCGTTGCCGGGCCAGCCTTCCGGGCGCCATGGCCCGGTCTGGCCCATCCACCGGCCGCTGTCCCGGTCGATGACCGCGAACATGCCGAATCCTTGCAGCTGCCAGGCACCCGGCTGCCACAGAAACCTGCGCCAGGCTTCCGTGCGCGAGACCGCACCGCCGATATGGCGGGCAGCCGCTTCATCGCCCTGCAGCTCGGCAAAGCGGTCGAAATCCTCGATCCGCGGAACCCGCAGGATCAGGCGCGGGGTTTCAATGCGAAGCTCGGCCAGTGCCATCCAAGCCCCTCCCAGGGCTATGCGCATCGCCGCCTGCCGGGCCGCTGGTCCAAGGGACACGCGGCCCGGCAACGGCGACGGCAGGATCAGAACGCGTTGATGCCGGTCAGCTCGCGGCCCACCACCAGCTGGTGCACGGTCTCGGTGCCCTCGTAGGTGATCACCGATTCCAGGTTCAGCGCGTGGCGGATCGGCGAGTGCTCGGTGGTGATGCCGGCGCCGCCCAGCAGGTCACGGGCTTCGCGGGCGATGTCGATCGCCATGCGGCAGTTGTTCCACTTGGCCACGCTCACCTGGGTCGGCTGCATCTTGCCGGCTTCCTTCAGCCGGCCCAGCTGCAGGCTCAGCAGCTGCGCGCTGGTAATGCGGCGGGCCCAGTCGGCCATCTTGATCTGCGCGCTCTGGGTTGCCGCCACCGGGCGCCCGAACAGCATGCGCTCCTTTGAATACCCCAGCGCCTCGTCCAGGCAGGCGACGGCCGCGCCGATCGGGCCCCAGGTGATGCCGTAGCGGGCCTGGGTCAGGCAGCCCAGCGGCCCGCGCAGGCCCTTCACGTTCGGCAGCCGGTTGGCCTCGGGCACGCGCACCTCGTCAAAGAACAGCGCGCTGGTCACCGATGCGCGCAGGCTCATCTTGTGCTTGACCTCCTGCGCCTTGTAACCGGCGAAGTCCTTCTCCACCACAAAGCCCTGGATGCCGTCGTCGGTCTGCGCCCAGACGATGGCGATGTCGGCCAGGTTGCCGTTGGTAATCCACATCTTGGAGCCGTTGAGGATCCAGTCGTCACCGTCGCGCCGGGCGTGGGTCTTCATGTTGGCCGGATCGGAGCCGCCGTGGGCCTCGGTCAGGCCGAAGCAGCCGATCACCTTGCCTGCCGCCATGTCCGGCAGCCAGCGCATCTTCTGCTCTTCGGTGCCGTAGGCAAAGATCGGGTACATGCACAGCGAGGACTGCACGCTGGCGAAGCTGCGCAGGCCGGAATCGCCGCGCTCGAGCTCCTGGCAGATCAGGCCGTAGCTGACATCGCCCAGCTCCGAGCCTCCGTACTCGGCCGGCAGGGTGGCACCCAGCAGGCCCAGGCCCGCGATCTCGGGGATCAGCTCCGTGGGGAAGCGGCCTTCATCGAAGCATTCGCCGATGATCGGCAGCACCTTCTCGTCGGTGAAGCGCGCCACGGTGTCCTGCACCGCACGCTCTTCATCGGTGAGCAGGGAACGGACGTCGTAGAGATCAAGGGGATTCAGGGCCATGGCACTCTGGAAGTTGGCGGGAAACCCCCATTGTATCGATCCGGCCTCCCTCTTGGGCCTTTGGTGGGTAGCGCCAAGCGGCCCCGCGTCGTGTCAGCGCTGCGCTTTTCCAATTGGAGAAGAAAGAAAAAGGGGCCGGATTGCTCCGACCCCTCGTTGACTTCCGGCTACGACAGAATTACTGACGCGTGGCGCCGTCTTCCTGGCTGGCGGCGGCCGTCTGCAGCACTACCTGCCCATCCAGAACCGGCAGACGGTCACCCGGCTGCTGCTGCATGCGCACCGTGCGCTCGTCTCCTTCGTACTGATAGGTGACATCCCATGCGATCGGCACCTCTTCCGTACCCAGCTTGATGCGCTCGCCGGGCTCACTGCCGGTGCGCATGGTGCCAGTGCTTCCATCGGGGTTGCGATAGGTCACGTTGTAGGCCACCACCCGCGACGACTGCGAGGTGTCCTGGACGGTGCGGCATTCCTGCTCCGTCACGGTCTGTACGTTGTTGGCCTGCTGGCGGCCCTGGATGGCGCGGCCCGCAAATGCACCGCCCACTGCGCCGCCCACCGTGGCCAGCTTGCGCCCGTCACCGCCACCGACCTGGTTGCCCAGCGCGCCGCCCACCACCGCGCCGATCGTGGTGCCGGCAACGCGGTTGGGGTCGCGGGTCGGAGCCTCGTACTGCACCACCACGTCCTGGCACACCTGGCGCGGCGTGCTGGAGGTAGTGGTCTCGCTCACCGGCTCAACGCCCAGCACCTGGGCGTAGAAGTCCTGCTGCTCGGTCACCGCCTGCACGTCCAGGACGTCGGCGTAATCAAGACGCCCGGATACCGGAATCGAGTCGATACCAGCCCCCGTTTCAATGTCGTCCGCAGAGGTCGCTGCATCGTCGTGAGCAATGTCATCGCGAGTGTTGTTCTGGAACGCGGCGACGGCTACGCCGCCAACCAGCAGCGATGCCAAAGCGATTGCGAGGGTGTTGTTTTTCATGTCGCGCTCCTTGTCATTCCTGCAGGCACATCGCCTGCGTTGCGTGCAGAGTGATTCGACCACTTCCAAGCTGAACCGGACACGGCTGGGGGCGCTGAAAATGACCGGGCCATGAATATCGTCCCCAGTACACCGTGATAGCGTGACCGCCATCCATCGCATTGGAGAACTACGCCATGCGCCACCTGTTGCTGGCCCCGCTGCTGCGCTGGCTTACCCGCCTCAGCTTTCCCCGGCTGTTCATGGTCACTGCCACGTTGTTTGCATTGACCCTGGTGATCCCGGATCCAATTCCTTTCGTGGACGAGCTCCTTCTGGGGCTGGGCACGCTGCTGTTGGCAAACTGGAAGCGGCGCGGCAAGGTTGCTCCCGCCACCGGCGCGCGGCCGCCGATCGACGGCCAGGCCAAGCGCGAACGCTGAGGAGCAGGCGCATGACCTTCCTCATCGACAGTCATTGCCATCTGGACGCAGACGCGTTCGATCCCGACCGCGATGCCGTGATCCAGCGCGCGCAAGCGGCCGGGATCGGCGAACAGGTGGTGCCCGCCACCCACGCCGATGCCTGGCCCAAGCTGCGCGAGGTCTGCGCCAGCGCCCCGGGGCTGCACCCGGCCTATGGCCTGCATCCCGTGTTCCTGGAGCAGCACAAGATCGCGCACCTCGACGCACTGGCCACCTGGATCGAACGCGACCAGCCGGTGGCAGTGGGTGAATGCGGGTTGGACTACTTCATCGAGGAACTGGACCGCGACGCCCAGCAGTACTACTTCAACGCCCAGTTGGAACTGGCGCGTAACCATGACCTGCCGGTGATCGTGCACGCCAGGCGTGCGGTGGACGCGACCATCAGCGCGATCCGACGGGTTGGAAAGCTGCGCGGGGTGGTGCACAGCTTTTCAGGCAGCCCGGAGCAGGCGCGGCAGCTGTGGGACCTGGGCTTCATGATTGGCCTGGGTGGCCCGGTGACCTACGAACGCGCACAGCGGCTGCGGCGGCTGGTGGCGGACATGCCGCTGGATCAGCTGTTGTTGGAAACCGACGCGCCCGACCAGCCCGATGCCGACAACCGTGGCGGCCGCAACGAACCGGCCCTGCTGGTGCGGGTGCTGGACGTGATCGCCAGGCTGCGCGACCAGGACCGCGCAGAGATTGCCGCTGCCACCACCGCCAACGCCCGACGTCTGTTCAAGCTGCCGCCGGCGGCTGCCTGAGCAGGATCTCCAGTGCCTTGCCCACCGCCGCGAAGGCGAACGTGCCGGTGAGATGGGTGGCGGCACCCAGCCCGGTGCCGCAATCCAGCTTGAGGGCGGCATCCGGATCAAGCTGCGGGCGCAGGCCGCACACGCTGCCATCGCCCTGCTGGTAGCGGACGTTCTCCAGCGAGTACACCGCTGGGACGCCGAAGTAGCGCTTGGGGCCGCGCGGGAAGCTGAAATCCCCACGCAACTTTTTCCGCACCAGGGCCAGCATGGCGTCGTGCTCGGTGCGCGACAGATCCCGTATCCGCACCAGGGTCGGATCGATCCGCCCCCCGGCCGATCCGACGGTGATCACCGGCAGCTTGCGCCGCCGGCACCAGGCAATGGCCTCCACCTTGGTACGCAGACTGTCGCAGGCGTCCAGCACCAGGTCGTGGCCGCAATCAAGCAGCTCGTCCAGGTTGCCGGGGGTGAGGAAGCTGGCAACGGGTTCCACCGTGGCCAGCGGATTGATGGCCAGGCAGCGCTCCGCCATCGCCTCGGCCTTGCCGCGCCCGTACTGGCCCTGCAGTGCCGGCAGCTGACGGTTGGTATTGGAGACGCACAGGTCATCCGCATCGATCAGCACCAAGCGCCCGACTCCGCTGCGGGCGAGCGCTTCGGCCACCCACGAGCCGACGCCACCCAGGCCCACCACCGCCACCTGCATGCGCGACAGGCGCGCAACGGCGCCGCTGCCGTACAGGCGGTCAATGCCGCCGAAGCGGTCCATCCAATCAGGTTCCATGCGCCCATTTTAGAGTGATGCCGGGCGATCCGTCGCATCGGTTGGCCATACTATGGCGCCCTGCCAACCATCAGGACCGATCAATGCCCAACCTGCCCATGCCTTCTCGCGACCGGAAGCCGTCCGCCGCCGCGCGTTATCTGATCGTGTTCGTACTCGGAATGGCGGTGGGCATCTTTGCGGCCGTGGTGGTGATCCGGGCGATACAGGCGCGCAGCGACCACTTTGCTTCCAGCGTGATGCACGTGCAGGAGTGGCACATGACCCAGCTGCATCGGCGGGCAGAAGAGAACCGCTGCAATCCCACCGATGTATTGCCGCACCTGCGGGCACTGCGCGTATTGGCGGAAGACCTGGAACCGGCCTTCCCGCGCCTGGGCGAGGACCAGCGCTTCGCCCGCCATGCCGCACGCATGCGCGCAACCCTGGATGCGGCGCTGCAGTCGCCACCGCTGAACTGCGCTGGCGTGCAGACCACCAACAAGCAGCTGCAGGATTCCTGTCGCGACTGTCACCGGGATTTCCGCAGCTGAGATGTGGCCAGCGTCGCGGGCTGAATGCCCGCTGCACGCACCGCAGCGATCGGGCGTGGTTGGCGCCGCGTTCATCCTCGGGTTCCTATCGTCAAAGCTGACTTGATGACGAGGAGCCCTGCCATGAATTTCCGCCAGATCAGTGCCGCTGCCGCAGTTGCCGCATCCCTTGCCCTGGCCGGGTGCGCTACGCCCGCCGGCAGCTACGGGTCGGGATACGGCAATGCTCCGGGCTACGGCAGCCGAGCCTGTGACTCCTGCGGCACGGTGACCCGCATCGAGCGCGCCGGAACCACCAGCTCACCGAACGTGATCGGCCCGGTGCTCGGCGGCGTAGTTGGCGCGGTGGCGGGCAAGGAACTGGCGCGACGCAATACCGACAGCGACGGCCGGCGCAACGTGGCGACCGCCGGCGGGGCGGTAGCAGGCGCGGTGGCCGGCAACGCCATCCAGAATCGCGTTGAAGGCGGCGCGGTCTATCGTGTGCACGTGCGCATGGATAACGGTCGCAGCACCGTGGTGACCCAAGACAACCTGGATGGTCTGCGCGAGGGATCCTACGTGCGCATCCAGAACGGTCGCGCCTGGGCGCAGTAACGGGCGCGATGGATCTGACCCTCGTCTGGTACCTGATCGCGGCGATCCTGGTACTGGCGGGACTGGCCGGCGCCGTACTTCCTGCCCTGCCGGGTGTGCCGCTGGTGTTTGCGGGCATGCTGCTGGCTGCCTGGGCCGAAGGGTTTACCCACGTCGGCGTCGTCACTCTTGGGGTGCTGGGCGCTCTTACCCTGCTCTCACTGGTAGTGGACCTGTGGGCCAGTGCCATGGGCGCGCGCAGGGTGGGAGCGAGTGGAAAGGCGCTCGCCGGGGCTGTGATCGGCACCATTGTGGGCTTGTTCTTTGGCCTGATCGGCGTGTTTATCGGCCCCTTCGCCGGGGCCGTCATTGGCGAGCTGGCGCACCTTCGCAGCGTGGACCGGCACGGGATCGGGCAGGCAGCGCGGGTCGGCATTGGCACCTGGATGGGAATCGTGATCGCGGTGGGGCTGAAGCTGGCCCTTTCCTTTGCGATGATCGGCATCTTCGCGCTCGCCTGGCTGTTGGCATAGCGCACCTTTCAGGGTTCAGGGTCCATACCGATGAAAACTACTTCCGGCCTCACGCTCGCCATCAGCCTTTCACTTGCGGGCGCCTGTGCGTACGCACAGGAAGCGCCCGCAAGCCTCGGGGCCTGCGCGGCGATCGGCGCTGACGCCCTGCGCCTGGCCTGCTATGACAAGTTCGCCAACAGGCAGACGCCCAGCGTGGCCGAAGCGGACGCGGCGGCGCAAGCGGCGGCAGAAGCTGCAGAGGCAGCGCGGCTGGCGCAGGCATCCGAGACCAGCGCGGAGGAATCCAACGCGACCCGTCGCGAACGCGCCCGCCAGGCCATCGACAGCATGTTCGTCTACGACAGCAGCGATCCGCATGCCGAAGCGATCGCCAACGTGGGCCAGGGGTCGCTGCTCGATACCCGCTGGGAGCTGGCCGCCGGCTCCAAGCTGGGCCTGTTCAACTTCCGTGCCTACAAGCCCGTGTACCTGCTGCCTGCGTTCTGGACCAGCAGTACCAACCCGACGCCGCAATCGGCCAATCCGGAAAACACGGTCACCGACCCGCAGGAGCTGGACAGCCTGGAAGCGAAATTCCAGATCAGCTTCAAGACCAAGGCGCTGGAGAATATTTTCGGCAACAACGGCGATCTGTGGCTGGGCTACACCCAGAGCTCGCGCTGGCAGGTGTACAACAACGACCTGTCACGCCCGTTCCGCGAGACCAACTACGAGCCCGAGGCGCTGCTGGTGTTCCGCAACGGCTACGGCCTGCCCGGCGGCTGGCGCGGGCGAATGGCTGCGGTGGGCATCAACCATCAGTCCAATGGCCGCGGTGATCCGCTGTCCCGCAGCTGGAACCGGGTGATGTTCAACTTCGGCTTCGACCGTGAAGACTGGGCTCTGATGGTCCGGCCGTGGGTGCGCATCTCCGATGGCAGCGACGACGACAACCCCGACATGGAGAATTACATGGGCCGCGGCGATGTCACCCTGACCCATGTGCGAGGGGGCCATCGCTATACCCTGATGGCGCGGCATTCGCTGCGCGGCGGCGACCGCTCGCACGGGGCGCTGCAGTTCGACTGGGGCTTCCCGATCCACCGTGCGTTCCGAGGTCACGTCCAGATCTTCAACGGCTACGGGGAAAGCATGATCGACTACAACCACCGGGCCACCTACGTGGGCCTGGGGATCTCGCTGCAGGATTGGCTCTAGGACAACACGCGACCGATCAGGGTCTCGAATCTCGCGTCCGGCTCCAGGGTGCCGAAGGCAAGGCCATGGCTGTCACCGAGCCGGCCGCGGCAGAAGTCCGGCGCCGCGGGACTGCCAGCGCGCAGCAGCACCGATGCCTGCAGCGCCAGCGCAAGCCGCTCGACGAAATGCCGCGCGCCGGCCTCGGGCAGCGCCTGTGGATCGGCAAGCTGCTTGCGCAGCCTCCCGCATTCGGCGTCCAGGTATCCATCCATGCCGGCTGCCGCATCCAGTTCGGCCAACACCGCCTCGCCGCTGGCCGGCTCGCGGGCCAGCGCGCGCAGCACGTCCAGGCACTGGATGTTGCCGCTGCCTTCCCAGATCGAGTTCAACGGCGCCTGCCGATACAGGCGCGGCAGGATCGATTCCTCGACGTAGCCGTTGCCGCCCAGGCACTCCTGGGCCTCGTTGACGAACGCCGGCGTCCGCCGGCAGATCCAGTACTTGCCGATGGCGGTGGCAATGCGCGCGAATGCCGTTTCACTCGCATCACCCGGCGCCGCGCCCACCGCGCGCGCCACCCGCATCGACAGTGCCAGCGCCGCCTCCGCCTCCAGCGCCAGGTCGGCCAGCACGTTGCGCATCAGCGGATGCTGCACCAGCTTGCGACCAAAGGTCTCGCGGTGGCGGGCGTGATGAACCGCCTGCGCCAATGCCATGCGCATCAGCGCGGATGAACCGAGCATGCAGTCGAGCCGGGTGAACATCACCATCTCGATGATGACCGGCACCCCGCGCCCTTCTTCTCCAACCCGAACCGCCCAGGCATCGTCGAACTCGACTTCGCCCGACGCGTTCGACCAGTCGCCCAGCTTGTCTTTGAGGCGCACCAGCCGCAGCGTGTTCCTGGTGCCATCCGGCCGCCAGCGCGGCAGCAGGAAACAGCTCAGCCCCTGCGGTGCCTGGGCCAGCACCAGGAAGCCATCCGACATCGGCGCTGAGAAGAACCACTTGTGCCCCGACAGCGCGTATTCGCCCTCGCCCCTCAGCGCAATGGCGCGGGTGAGATTGGCGCGCACATCGCTGCCGCCCTGTTTCTCGGTCATGCCCATGCCAAGTGTGACGCCGCGCTTGCCGCTGATCGGTACGTCCGCGGGGTCATACGCAGCGGCGATCGATTTTTCCGCCCATTCGGCCAGGGACGGTTGCCGCTTCAGCACCGGCACTGCTGCGTGGGTCATGGTCAGCGGACAGCTGCTGCCGGCATCCGCCTGGTAGTGCAGGTAGCTCAGCGCCGCCCGCGCCACATGCGCGCCGGGCCGCGGGTCGGTCCACGACAACGATGTCACCCCGCTTTCGATGGCATGGCGCATCAGCGCGTGGTAATCGGGATGGAACTCGACCCTGTCCAGGCGCTGGCCGAAGCGGTCGTGGGTGCGCAGGCGCGGCCGGTCGCGGTTGGCATCAAAACCCAGCCGGTACAGCTCGTCTCCGGCCAGGCGCCCGTAGCGGGCCAGGCGGTCGGTGAACTCCCCGGCGCCCTCGCGTGAAACGGCCTCGCGAAGCACGGCGTCCGATTCCCACAGGTCCAGCGGCGCGAACTCCGGCGGCTGGTTGAGCGCGCCGGCGGTGTGATCAGGCGACGAAGCGTGCATGGGCCCGGCTCTCCCTGAAAAAAGAACCCCGCACGGATGCGGGGTTCCAGGTGACCTGAAATCGGACCGGTCAAGCGACCGGCGTCACCGCCGATGCCTGGGCGCCTTTCGGGCCCTGGGTGACTTCATAGCTGACGCGCTGGCCTTCCTGCAGGCTGCGGAAACCGTCGGAGGAAATCGCGCTGTAGTGGACAAACACGTCCGAGCTTCCATCTTCCGGTGCGATGAAGCCAAATCCCTTGGCGTCGTTGAACCACTTCACTGTGCCGTATTGCATGAACTTTCCACCTCGTCTGGATTACGAATGCGCGCGCGTTTCCGCTGTCGCGCCAGCCGAGTATGCAAAGCAACGTTGACAACATCAACGCCTTTATTGCTTCAGCAGCTCGCGCAGCACATCCGGGAGGCGGGAAGAAGCGGCTTCCACGTTATCCAGTACCTCCTGAAGCGTGATCTCGTCCACGGAACCTCCGCAGCCTGCGGCCCAGTTGGCAACGATAGCGATACTGGCGTAATCCAGCCCCAGTTCGCGTGCCAGGGCAGCCTCCGGCATACCGGTCATGCCCACGAGGTCGCAGCCATCCCGGCGCATGCGTTCGATCTCGGCTTTCGTTTCCAGCCGCGGTCCCTGGGTGGCGCCGTAGCAGCCGCCATCCACCATCTCCACGCCGGCCTGATGCGCCGCCTGCAGTACCCGTCGCCGCAGCGAAGGCGTATATGGATCGCCGAAGTCCACGTGCAGCACCTCGGTGCCCGGTTCTTCGCACAGGGTCGAGATCCTGCCCCAGGTGTAATCGATGATCTGGTCCGGACAGGCGAGCACCCGCGGACCGTACGCGTCGCCGATGCCGCCCACGGTATTGAGCGCAAGCACGCTCCGGGCGCCCAGGGCGTGCAGCGCCGCCAAGTTGGCGCGGTAGTTGATCCGGTGTGGCGGCACCGAATGTTCTTCGCCGTGCCGGGCAAGGAAGGCGACCGGCTGCCCGGCGATGCGGCCGATGCGCACCGGCCCGGAGGGCTCGCCATAAGGCGTATCCGGCTGTTCGGTACGCACATCTTCCAGGCCGCTCAGCCGGTAAAGGCCGGTGCCGCCGATCACCGCCAGCACGGGCGCATTCTCCGCCATGCCGCTCACTCCGCCAGCGCGTAGATCGCGGGCAGGTTGCGTCCCTGTTCCTGATAGTCCATGCCGTAGCCGAATACGTAGCGGTCGGGAACTTCCACGCCGCAGTAGTCGGCTTCCACGCCTTCGATCCGCCTGTCGTGCACCTTCTCGGTGAGTACGGCAATGCGAACGTCCTGGGCATTCTGGTCTTCGCACCAGCGCTGCACGGCCTGCAGGGTGTGGCCTTCGTCAAGGATGTCATCGACAAGCAGCACCCGGCGGCCCCGCAGCGGCGTATCTGGCCGGTGCAGCCAGGCCAGTCCGGACCCGGAGGTGCGGCCGCGATAGCGGGTGGCATGCAGGTAATCGAACTCCACATCCAGCCCCCGCTCGCCCAGGGCAAACGAGAGCTCGGCGGCGAAGTGCAGACCACCCTTCATCACGGTAATGAACAGCGGCGCCACCTCGTCATCGCTGTAATCGGCCACGATTTCGTCGGCCATTTCTCCGATGACGTCGTCAAGCGCCTCCTGGTCGAAAAGCAGCTCCGCATTGCGCAGCGCATCGGCCAACTGTCCACTACTCATGCCACGCTTCTCCCGTGTGCTGCCAACATGCCCTGCGCATCGGTGTAACGCGCATCGGCGATCAATCCATCCCAGCCCAGTGCGCCGCGGCCAATCAATCCCGCGAGTGCCATGGTGTTGAGGCTGCGGCCTTCCACCGCCGCCAATGATTCGGGCACAAGCTCCGGGTGGCAGACCAGCACCACGTCGCAGCCGGCGTCCAGGTGCGCATCCACCCGTGCCTTCACCCCGCCCACGCCGTGGGCGGCGGCCATGCCGATGTCATCGGAGAACACCACGCCGCGAAAGCCCAGGCCTCCATCGGACACTTCCCCGCGCAGGATGTCGTTGATCCAGCGTTTCGAGTATCCCGCCGGTTCCGGCGCCACCTGCGGATAGACCACGTGGGCCAGCATCACCGCGTCGGCACCGGCCTGGATGCCGGCGGCGAAGGGAACCAGGTCTTCGGCACGGATGACTTCCAGCGGACGATCGTCGATGGCGTGGTCGAAGTGGGTGTCTTCCCGCACCGAGCCATGGCCGGGGAAATGCTTCAGCGTGGCCGCCATGCCGGCGGCGTGCATGCCTTCGACATAGGCGCGGGTGAACTCGCCCACCACCTCTGGTCGCTCGTGGAAGGCGCGGTCGCCGATGGCCAGGTTGCCGCGACCAAGATCAACCACCGGCGCGAAACTCAGGTCCACACCGGTGGCCAGGATCTCGCTGGCCATCAGCCACGCGTGGTCGCGTGCTGCCGCCAGCGCCGCCTGCGGATCGGTGGCGTATTGCTTGCCGAAGACCTCAAGCGGGGGCAAAGCGCTGTAACCCTCGCGGAAGCGCTGCACCCGGCCGCCCTCCTGGTCCACGCACACCAGTTGCGGGCGCGGCGCGGCCTCGCGGATTGCGGCGGCCAAGTCAGCCACCTGCGCGCGTGAGGCGAAGTTGCGGGTGAACAGGATCACGCCGGCACAGGCGTCATGCTGCAACCACTCGCGTTCGGCCGGGGTCAATTCGGCGCCGGCAATGCCGATCACGAGCATGCGGTTTTCCTCCGTTGATGCCGGTGCGGCATCACTGTGGTCATTGTGGCAGATGCGATGCTGGCGGAAGCGCCAGCGCCTGGCGGATGGCGTCGGCGAACGCTTCTGGCGGCTGCGCGCCGCGCACGGCCAGCCGGCCGTCCAGCACGAAGAAAGGAACTGCTGAAATCCCGATCTGCCGGGCCTGGCCCATGTCGCTTTGCACGTCCTGCTCGCCGTCCTCTCCCGCCAGCAGGGCTTGAACAGCTTCTTCCGCCAGACCGCCTGCGGCCCCGGCCCGCACCAGGGTGGCCGGATCGGCAAGGCTGTGGCCTTCGGCAAAGTGGGCATGGAACAGGGCGTCGGCCACGGCGTCGACATCCATCCCCTGCTGCCGCGCCAGCCACATCAGCCGGTGCGCATGGCGGGTAGTCACCCGTACCTGTCCGCGGCTGAGGTCGATCGGCAGGCCGGCCTCGCGCCCGGCACCCTGTACCCGCTCGAACATGACCCTGGCCTGTTCTTCCCCACCGAACTTCTGGGCGTAAGCCTGGGCCAACGGAACGGGGGTCGCATCCGCGTCCGGGTCGAGCATGAAGGCCCGCCAGCGCAGCTCCACCGGCGGCGCGTCACTGCCCAACAGTTTCAGGCCGCGACGGAAGTGGGTGATGCCGATCCAGCAGAACGGGCATACCAGGTCCGACCAAAGATCAACGCGCATCGTCAGCCTCCTCCGGCCCCTGTCTTTCCGCTTCGCTCCATGCCGCGAACGGGTGCCTGGACAAGGCGATGTTGTAGTAGCGCTGGAAATCGGTGACCTCGGGCCCCAGCCAGTCGGGACGCAGGAACTCTTCGTCCACCCCGCCCAGCTCGACTTCCGCCACCACCAGCCCGGCGTTCTCGCCTTCGAACTCGTCCACTTCCCACAGGTGTGCCCCATGGCGGACGTAGTGGCGCTGCTTCTCCACCCGCCCGCCGGTGCACAGGGCTAGCAGCGCGCGGGCGTCATCGACCGGCAGCGGGTACTCGAACTCCTGGCGGCTGCGCCCCCCTTCGCAGGACTTGATGTTGAGCGCCGCCCGCGGCCCTTCCAGGCGCACACGCACGCTGGCCAGGTCACGGCCCGCCAGACCGTCGACCTGATTCAGATAGCCCTGGGCCATGGCCTCGGAGCGCTCGGCGGCCTCGCGCCAGGCATCGCCACGTACCAGGAATTTGCGTTCAATCTCGATGGCCATCCGGACTCCTCAGCCGCGCTCAAACATTGCGATCGATTCCACGTGCGCCGTGTGCGGAAACATGTCCATCACCCCGGCCTTGCGCAGCTTCCAGCCGCGCTCGTTGACCAGATAGGCGGCATCACGGGCCAGCGTATCCGGGTGGCAGCTCACGTACACGATGCGGCCGAAGCGCTCCAGCGGCAGCTGGTGCAGCACGTCGATCGCGCCCGAACGCGGCGGATCCAGCAGCAGGCGGTCAAATCCCTGCGCCATCCACGCAGTTCCGCTCTGGTCCTGGGTCAGGTCCGCTGCGTGGAATTGCACGTGCCCCAGCCCGTTGCGCTGCGCATTTGCTCGCGCCCGCGCCACCAGGCCGGGATCTCCCTCAACGCCCACCACCTCGGCGGCGGTGCGTGCCAGCGGCAGGGTGAAATTGCCCAGGCCGCAGAACAGATCCAGCACCCGCTGGCCCGGCCCCACTTCCAGCAGTTCGAGCGCCAACGCGATCATTTTCTGATTGAGCCCGGCGTTGACCTGGATGAAATCCAACGGCTGGAAGCACAGCTCCACATCCCACGGCTCCAGCCGGAATGACAGCGGCGGCGGCTCCGCCGGCCACAGTGGGTGCACCGAATCCACGCCGCCCGGCTGCAGGAAGATCGCCAGATCGTGCTCGCGTCCAAACGCTTCCAATGCCTTCAAATCGTCCGCAACCAGCGGCTCCATATGGCGGAATATCAGCGCGACGGCCGCATCACCGGCGATGAACTCCACCTGCGGGATCACCTGCCGCGCCTGCATCGACTCGACCAGAGTCGACAGCGCGGCGATCTTCATGCCCACCTGCGGGATGGCGGTATGGCATTCGGCAAGGTCGGCGACGAAGCGCGGATCCAGCTCGCGGAAGCCGACCAGCGTCTTGTCCTTCTTCTGCACCCGGCGCACCGACAGCCGGCCCTTGCGCCGGTAACCCCAGGCAGCGTCCACCAGCGGCTCCAGCACGGTCTCCGGGGTGACCCCGGATTCGCGGAACTTCTCCAGCAGCCGGGCCTGTTTGGCCAGGATCTGCTGCGCTCCATCCAGATGCTGCAGCACGCAGCCGCCGCATACGCCGAAGTGCGGGCATCGCGGCTCCACCCGGTGGGGCGAGGCGTGCAGCACCTCTACGGTGGCCGCCAGATCCGCCTCGCGCGTGCGCCGTGTCTGCTTGGCCAGCACCCGCTCGCCCGGCAGCGCGCCCGACACCAGTACGGTCTTGTCGTTGTCACGACGGCCTACGCCACGGCCGTCGTGGCCCAACTCCATGATTTCGATTTCAAACGGCGTCTGGTCTATTCGGGCCACTGCGTCACTTGGATGAGGGAAGGGTCGCTATTGTCTCATCCACGACCCTGCCCCTGTCCGGCCCGATGTGTGTGCAGCCTGTTACTTCTGCCGCCAGCTTCCGCCTGCATCCTGGTACCACCAGCCGGCCCGCGCCCGCTCGATCCACTGTCGCGCAAACACTCCGCGGATTTGCCCCTCCCACTCCGGACGGCCGTTGGCTATCGCGATTTCCCGATAGACCGCACGCGCATCGCGGTTCTGCTCTGCCACCGCCTGGTTTGCCGCCACCCGCGCAGACAGCGGGATCGCACCCGCATCGCGCACCTGGACCGAACCATCGCTGCCGAAGCCCAGCGCACCGCTGTCGAAATGCGGACGCAGGGTATTGCGGAACCGGTCGCGCATACGCGCCCGAATGGCGTCGATGGCCGGCGTGCTGACGGTGATATCCGGGCTCTGGGCATGCGCAGTGCCAATGCCAAGCAGTACCAGCGGGTCGAACCGGACCGGTGCCGAAGCCATGCCGCCCTGCTCTTCGGGGAACAGCAGGTCATCGTCGGCCGGGACTTCCGCCGGGCGCCCGATCACGTCATCGACGAATTCGCGGGCCGCTTCGCGCGCCTCCACCGCCGGGAAATGCACATTGATCGTCACGCAGGCCGTCAACAACAGCACTGCGGCAAAACCGGATCCCAGCCAGCGTTTCATTCGTCAATCTCCATTCGATTCCAGGGAGTGGGCATCAATGCCCGCATCAATCCACTACCGGTGACACATCACCGCCGATCGCCGCGCCGATCCGCTCCACCAGCGTCTGCCAGTCAACGTTGCGGTTGTGGCCGACCACCTGCAGCCGCGGAATGCCGGCGCCTTCCACGATAGTAAATGTGTTGCCGGCTGAACGCAGGCCGCCCATGCGGCATACCCCGTTCTCCAGGCGACAGCTGATGCCGATGCGCGAATAGCCGAAGTCATCGAAGAAGCCGATCAGCTGGCCCTGCAAGCCGCCCATCAACGAGCCATTGCCTACGCTGGAAATGTTCTGCACCGCCCGCTGACTGATCCGCTGGCGCACGCCGCGGCGTGGCACCGTGCCCAGCTCGGCATCAAACGCGGACAGTTGCCAGTCCACCAGCCGCAGGCCGTCCACGTGGCCCGACAGCCGGCCGGTGATGTGGCCCAGGTCGAACACCTCGGTGATCGCAAACAGGTCCAGCTCGTACAATTGCAGGTCCGCAGACAGGGTCGGCGCGACGCCGAAAGGCCGGTCCATGGACAGCGAACCCACGTCGATCCGGCCGTCGAACACATCGACCGACAGCCCGCCTTCGAACTCCAGCCGCTCATCCTCATAGCGCCCGGCCGGGATCCGCCCGCTCAGCTTGCCGCCAAAGGCCGGCCAGCCGAAAGCCGCCGCCAACTGCTCAACCTCCACATCTTCCACCGCCAGGCCGAAATCCAGCCGAAGTCCGTGACCCGCCGCCGGCAGGCGCACGGACAGCGGATCCAATACCACCCTTCCGCCCAGCAGCTCGACCTGGGCCGGCTCACGCAGGCGCAGTTCCCCATCAAGTCCCTGCAGCGCCAGCTGCGCCGGACCGAAGGGCAGCCCACCCACCGCGGCAGTGCGCCACTGCAGCAGGCTGTCTGCAGCGGTGCCGGACGCAAGTGCGACTTCGCCTTCGAGGCCTTCGAAAGCGAACCGGCCGCCCTGCCCCAGCAGATCCAGATCATCCAATCGCAGACGCCCGTGGCGGACTCCCTCCGGACCCAAGCCAATGCGCGCATCCAGGCCGCCGCGCATCTGCAGCTCGGCCAGGCCCACCAGCGAAAGCCAGCCGGACAGGTAGCGTGCCGGCAGCAGGGAGGCGTCGTCGCTGGCCAGCTCCACGTCCAGGGACCTGAGTGCGGCATCCGGCCCGAACTCCGCAGCGCCACGCGCTGCCAGCGTCGAACCGTCCTGCCAGCTGAATCGCTCCAGCAGCCAGCCGGACGAGGGCGCTTCGCGCACCGCAGCCACCCGTACCGGCACCGGAGTTTCCGGCAGGTCGATGAAGGCGTTGCCAAACAGCAATGCGCCGCCGCCCACCACACCATCGACCGCTACAAGGTTGCGGCCACCGGGGCTGCGGAAACCCACGTGCAACTGCGCCTCCAACCCTTCGCCGGCTGCGCTGGCATCAGACGTTTCGAACGCGGCTTGCGCCAGCCGCAGCTGCGCATCCAGCCCCAGCGTCCCGCCAGTCGGCGAGCTGATCCGCACGCTTCCATCCAGGGTGCCCACGCCCATTTGCGCCGCCTGCCATGCCTGCGCCACCAGCGCCTGGGCCCAGGCCAGCGGCACCTGGACCAGCTCGATCCGGGTCAGGTCGGGCGTGCGCGCGTCACGGGCCAGTGTGATCCGCGAATCACCAACGGCCAGCGAGGCATGGAGCCCGGAAGCACCCAGGTCCACCGCCAGGCGCATTCCCGGCCCTGGTCCTGATCGCAGCACCCCTTCGCAGAGCCATCCGCCCTGCACATCGGGTGCCCGCTCCAACGGACACTCCCAGGTGAGATCCTGGAATGCGTAACCCAGATCCGCTGCTGCCACGCGGCCGACGGTCAGACGCAGCCGGCCTTCTTCGGACAGCTCCGGCCACTCCAGCCTTGCCGTCACCTGGTGGAGCACCGCGACCGGACTGTCGATGCGATCGATCCGGGCTTCCAGCACGCGCGCCTGTCCTGATGGCGCCCAGGCCAGCAGGACCGTTCCCAGCATCAGTAGTAGGATGCAACGCACCATGCCGCGAGCATACCGAGGGAACGGGAGCGGACAATGAAGCCGAGACTGCTGCTGCTTGAGGATGAGCCCACGAGCCGGATGTTCCTGGTCACCGCGCTGGCGGAACTGCCCGTGGAGATCGACACCGCACAGACCGTGGCCCAGGGCCGGGACCTCGCCGCGGGCGGCACCCACGCCCTGTGGCTGTTCGACGCCAACCTGCCTGACGGCACCGGCGGCGGGCTGCTGGCTGAACTGCGCGGGCGCGGACTGTCCACTCCGGCCCTGGTCCATACCGCGGCCGTCGAGACCGGGGAACGCCAGCGCCTACTGGCCCAGGGCTTTACCAATGTGGTGGTCAAACCCCTGAGTGCCGGAGCATGGCGCCAGGCCGTCAGCACCGCGCTGGCCCAGGCTTCCGCACCGCTGCCCATCGGCGAAAGCCCAGCCGGCTATGCGTCCACGCAGCTGCCAGTGTGGGACGACGAGGCCGCGATCGCCGCGCTCGGCGGCAGCCGCGACAACGTCGATGCCCTGCGCGGACTGTTCCTGGCCGAACTGCCCGCCGCGCGCGACGAGATCATGGCGGCGGTGCAGGCCGGCAACCATGCCGCCATGCACGACACCCTGCACAGGCTCCGTGCCAGCTGCGGTTTCGTCGGCGCCGCACGCCTGGACGCTGCCGGGCACGCCCTGCGCGACGCTCCCCACTGTCCGGTCCGCCTGCAGACTTTCATGGAGGCGGTGGAAGCCACTGCCGCGTGACTGTCCGTACCCGCGTCGCGCCGTCCGGACACGACCGGCTCACTGCTTGCTGATCCGCGCCAGCTCCCCCATCAGCTCCCAGGATTTCAGCCCGCGTCCACCGAGGTGATGGGTCAGCGTCTCGCGCAGTGCGCGACGCAGGCCGGGCATGTCTTCCCGCTCGGGCAGCGTATCGGCCGCCAGCGCCAACAGGCCGCGCCCGGATGCGTCGCTGCGCTCACCGGCGCGCTGATCGCGTACCCGCCACAGTCCGAGCTCGGGCTCGACCCGGTAGCGCCCCGCCGGATCCAGCGGAGCCCCCTCGGCATCCACACTGAAATCAAACCCGACCCCCAACACTTCGAGCAGGTCCCGCTCGAAACGGCGCAGCGTCCACGCCAGTGGCTCAAGGTTTCGCAGGCGCTCGCGCACCAGCCCGTACAGCGAGTACAGCTGCAGCTGCGGGTCCTGCCGTGGTACCAGCCGCAGCACCAGCTCACCCAGATAGAAGCCCGCCATGCTGGCCTCGCCGACCAGCAGCGGCGCGCTGTCCACCTGTTCGGCGGAATTGAGCCACGCCAGCTCGCCGCGCTGCGTGGCATTCACCCTGATGTGTTGCAGCGGCTGCAGCGCCGCGCGCAGGGACTGGCGCTTCGGCCCGGTCACCCCCCGCGCCACCAGCCCCAGTCTGCCGTGGTTGGCGCTCAACACTTCGACCATGAGGCTGGTCTCCCGCCAACGCCGCGCGTGCAGCACGTAGGCCGGCTCGGCGAGGTAGCGCAATTACGGTTCCTCGTAGCCGAACGCCCGCAGCGCCGCCTCGTCGTCGGACCAGCCCTGGCGTACCCGTACCCAGGTCTGGAGGAACACCCTGGAGCCGAACAGGCGCTCCATCTGCTCGCGCGCCCGGGTCCCGATCTCACGCAGGCGTTCGCCGCCCTTGCCGATCACGATCGCCTTCTGGCCTTCACGCTCTACCCAGATCACCGCACCGATGCGCAACAGCACACCGCCCCTGGGCGAAGGCTCCTCCACGAAGGATTCAAGCTCCACCGTGGTGGCATACGGCAGTTCAGCGCCGAGCTGGCGCATCAACTGCTCGCGCAGCAGTTCAGCCGCGAGGAAGCGCTGGCTGCGATCGGTGATTTCATCTTCGCCGTACAGCGCCGGCTGCTCCGGCAGCAGCGCCAGGGCGCTCTCCACCAGCCCGTCCAGCCCCTTGCGCTTGAGCGCCGAGACCGGATGCACGCTGGAGAACTCCCGCCCTTCGCTGATCTTTGCCAGATACGGCAGCAGCGAGCCCTTGTCCTGGATCCGGTCGACCTGGTTCACCACCAGCATCACCGGCACGCCGGCCTGACGCAGGGTGTCATAGGCCGCGCTGTCCTCGTCTTCCCAGCGTCCTGCGTGCACCACCAGCATGGCCGCGTCCACGCCTTCCAGCGCTCCGCGCGCGGAGCGGTTCATCCAACGGTGCATGGCGCTGGCCGTGGCCTTGCCGTGGTCACGATGCAGCCCAGGCGTGTCCACCAGCACCAACTGGCCGGCCGGGAAGGTGGCAATGCCGAGCATCCGGTGGCGGGTGGTCTGGGGGCGATTGGAGACAATGCTGATCTTGGCCCCTACCAGGGCGTTGACCAGGGTGGATTTGCCGACGTTGGGGCGGCCGATCACGGCCACATGGCCGGCACGGTGGGGGGCTGAATTCGTCATGCGCCCATTGTAGGACGGGTCTCGAGCTGGGCGAGCACATTTTCTGCGGCCTGCTGTTCAGCAGCGCGACGGGAGCCACCCTCGCCCTCGGCAGTGGCAGCCGGCTGCGACGTGCTGCAGCGCACGAGGAAGATCCGGTCATGGTCGGAACCCGTTTCGCCGAGCAGCTCGTAGCTGGGCAGCGGATGCTGCCGTCCCTGCAGCCACTCCTGCAGCCTGGTCTTGGGGTCCTTTTCCACCTTGCCCACCGCCAGTGCCCCGAGCTCCGGCTCCAGCCAGCCCATCACGACGGCGCGGCAGGCGTCCATTCCAGCGTCAAGGTAGATCGCCGCGATCACCGCCTCAAGCGCGTCGGAAAGGATCGAATCACGGCGGTGGCCGCCCGATTTCATCTCGCCCGGGCCCAGCACCAGCCGCGGCCCCAGATCAAGCCCACGGGCAATTCTGGCCAGGGTGGATTCGCGCACAAGTTCGGCGCGGGCACGGGTCATGGCGCCCTCGTCGGCCCGGGGCCAGCGCTGATACAGCGCTTCGGCGGCGATCAGGCCAAGCAGCGCATCGCCGAGAAATTCCAGCCGCTCATTGTGCGGCGCCCCGGCACTGCGATGGGTCAGGGCCTGCTTGAGCAGGTCCTGGTCATTGAAGCGGTGACCGGGGAAATCAGTCGATGCTGCCGGCACGCGTAAGCATCTGGACTGAATTGAACTTGCCCACCACATCGAGGTTGCCCACCAGCGGACGGCGCACCTCGTACTCGACGTTCATTTCCCAGCCGTTGTCGACCCGGCGCAGTTTCACGTGCTCTTTTTTCACGTTTTCCGAATAGCTGATGTACAGCCGGCGGAAGAACAGGTCGTGGATCCTTGCCGGATCCTGGGTGGCGATGCCCGGCTCGTTGGCCAGCCCCTTCATCGCCGAACGCACGCTGTAATACTCCGAATACATCGGGAATAGACGCATGGCCACGTAGGCGAAAAAGCCCACCACGGCCAACACGATCACGAACCCGAGCAGGGTCATCCCCTCTTGTTTGCGCTTCATTCTTCCTCTCCCCAGGAACGCGTTGTTGCCATGCGCTGTTACGGAATCCGGTTGCCGATCCGGTCGAAGCCGATGCCCCCGGCATCGCCGTCCCAGTTCATCCAGATCAGGAACGCCTTGCCACGCAGCTGGCTTTCCGGAAGCGTACCCCAGAAGCGGCTGTCATCGCTCCTGTCCCGGTTGTCGCCCATCACGAAATAGTGACCCTCGGGAACCGTCCACGGGCCGCGCTCGGCCGGATCTGCGATCGGCAGGTAGGTTTCCAGCACCTGGTGGCTGCGCCCGCGGCCGGGCACCGTTTCCGCCAGCAGCTGGGCGCCGTCCATATCGCGTCCACGCCCACGCCCCTGGTAGTCACCGATCGGAGCGTATTCAAAGGCGGTTCCGTTGACGTAGACGGTGTTGTCCACGTAATCGATCGTGTCGCCCGGGATACCGATCACGCGCTTGATCCAGTCCTGCTCGGGCTGGTGGGGCGGGCGGAACACCACCACGTCACCGCGCTTGGGCTCGCCGATCGCGATCACCTTTTTATTGTTGATCGGCAGGCGCAGCCCGTAAGAGAACTTGTTGACCAGGATGAAGTCGCCGATCAGCAGGGTCGGCATCATCGAGCTGGAAGGAATGCGGAACGGCTCGGCCACGAAGCTGCGCAGGATCAACACCACGATCAGCACCGGGAAGAACGCTTTGGAGTAGTCGACCGCGATCGGCTCCCTTTCTTCCAGGAGCCCCGCCTTCGCCGCCCGCCGCTTGGCGAACACCAGTTTGTCGAGCAGCCAGATGATGCCGGTTGTGAAGGTCAGTACAACCAGGCCGATTTCAAACCATTTCATTGGGGCTCCTTGGGAGCAATCACGAATCGCGGCCGGTGTTGAGCACGGCCAGGAAGGCCTCCTGCGGGATCTCCACCCTGCCCACCTGCTTCATCCGTTTCTTGCCTGCCTTCTGCTTTTCCAGAAGCTTCTTCTTGCGTGAAATATCGCCACCATAGCACTTGGCCAGCACGTTCTTGCGCAGCGCCTTGACCGTGGTGCGGGCGATGACCTGCGCGCCGATCGCGGCCTGGATCGCCACGTCAAACTGCTGGCGCGGAATCAGCTCGCGCATTTTTTCGGCCAGGTCGCGGCCGCGCCGGTCAGCGTGGCTGCGGTGGACGATGATCGACAGCGCGTCCACCTTGTCGCCGTTGATCAGGACGTCCACGCGCACGAACGGACCCGGGTCAAAACGAAGGAAGTGGTAATCGAGCGAGGCATAGCCGCGGCTGACCGACTTGAGCCGGTCGAAGAAATCCAGCACCACCTCGGCCATCGGCAGCTCATAGCTCACCTGCACCTGGCTGCCCAGGTACTGGATGCCGATCTGGCTGCCGCGCTTCTCTTCACACAGGGTGATCACCGAGCCAACGTAATCGGGCGGAGTGAGGATGTTGGCGCGGATGATCGGCTCGCGGACCTCTTCCACCTCGCTGGACGGCGGCAGGTCGGCCGGGTTGTCCAACGGCAGTACTTCACCGTCGATCTTGAGCACCTCGTAGATCACCGTGGGCGCGGTGGAGATCAGGTCCAGATCGTATTCGCGCTCCAGCCGCTCCTGCACGATCTCCATATGGAGCATGCCGAGGAAGCCGCAGCGGAACCCGAAGCCCATCGCTTCGGAGCTTTCCGGCTCAAAGCGCATGGCCGCGTCGTTCAGGCGCAGCTTGTCCAGCGCCTCGCGCAGGTCGGGATAGTCATCGGCATCGACCGGGAACAGTCCGGCGAACACCCGCGGCTGCATTTCCTGGAAACCAGGCAGCGGCTTTTCGGCCGGATCACCGGCCTGGGTCAGGGTGTCGCCGACGGGAGCGCCGTGCACATCCTTGATGCTGGCCGTGACCCAGCCCACCTCGCCCGCCGACAGCTTGCCGGTGGGCGTGCGCTTGGGTGTGAACACGCCCACGCCGTCCACCTGGTGGGTACGCCCGGTGGACATCACCCGCAGCTTGTCGCCGCTCTTGATCTCGCCCTGCATCACCCGCACCAGCGAGACCACGCCCAGGTAGTTGTCGAACCAGGAGTCGATGATCAGCGCCTGCAGCTTGTCGGTGTCGCCGCGCTGGGGCGCGGGGATGCGGGTGACGATGGCTTCCAGCACGTCTTCAACGTTCAGCCCGGTCTTGGCACTGACCGCGATCGCGTCGGAGGCGTCGATGCCGATCACCGCTTCAATCTCTTCCTTGGCCCGCTCCGGATCGGCCGTGGGCAGGTCGATCTTGTTCAGCACTGGAATCACTTCCAGGCCCTGCTCTACCGCCGTGTAGCAGTTGGCCACCGACTGCGCTTCCACGCCCTGGGCCGCATCGACCACCAGCAGCGCGCCTTCGCAGGCCGCCAGCGAGCGGCTGACCTCGTAGCTGAAGTCCACGTGCCCGGGGGTGTCGATGAAGTTCAGGTGGTAGGTCTGCCCGTCCCTGGCCGTGTACGGCACGGATACGGACTGGGCCTTGATGGTAATGCCGCGCTCGCGTTCGATCGGATTGTTGTCGAGGACCTGCTGTTCCATCTCGCGCGCAGTCAATCCTCCACACAGCTGGATGATGCGGTCGGCCAGGGTCGACTTGCCGTGGTCGACGTGGGCGATGATGGAAAAGTTGCGGATATTCCGCATCGGATCACTCATTGGGCAAGCATCACTGTCGCGAGGTGGCGGGGAAACGAGACATTATCGCATAGCAAAGCGCCCGCCCCTGCAACAGGAACGGGCGCTGGATCGACCTTGGCGCCGGGGCGCCAGGCCGGAGTTCAGTCGTCGGAGTCGCGCGGGGTGACCGCCACGAACTCCGCGCCGCCACCGCGATGGCGCAGCAGCATGACCGTCTGCCCGGGCTTGACGTCACGCAGCTGGCGATCCAGCTCCTGTGCGCTGCCAACCGCCGTGCGCCCGACCCGGGAGATCACATCCCCCGGCTGGATGCCGGCGCTGCGCGCGGCCAGCCCTTCCACCCGCACGATGCGCACGCCCTCACCGTCAGCCAGGCCGGCCTGGCGGCGCTGGGCGTCGGTGAGGTCAGTGGCCACCAGCCCCAGCGGATTGCTCGATTCCGCGGCGTCCGGACGTGCATCCTGCCCACGGGCAGGGCCGGAGGCCGGTCCAGCCAAGGCAGCATCGTCCAGCGCAGCCAGGGTGACATCGAAATTGCGGGTACGGCCTTCGCGGAACACCTCCAGGCGCACCTTGGTACCCGGGGCCATGTTGCCCACGATCGGCGGCAGATCGCTGGCCTGGACAACGGCCGTACCATCAACGGCGCGGATCACGTCGCCGATCTCGATCCCGGCATCCTCGGCCGGGCTGTCCGGCTGCACGCCGATCACCAGCGCACCGCGGGTATCGGGCAGGTCGAAGCCGGCCATGGCGTCCCGGCTCACCGGCCCCACGTTCACGCCAACCAGGCCGCGCTGCACGCTGCCGGTGTCCTTGATCTGCTCGGCCACGTTCATGGCGATATCGATCGGAATGGCGAAGCTGACGCCCTGGTAGCCGCCGCTGTTGCTGAAGATCTGCGAGTTGATCCCGATCACCTCGCCGCGGGTGTTGAGCAGCGGGCCGCCGGAGTTGCCGCGGTTGATCGCCACGTCGGTCTGGATGAACGGCACGTACTGCTGGTTGGCATAGCGATTGGAGCGGCCGACCGCACTGACGATGCCGGCGGTGACCGACTGTTCCAGCCCGAACGGTGAGCCGATCGCCACCGCCCACTGCCCGGCGCGCACGCGGCCGGCATCGCCGGGGCGCAGCACGGTCAGGTCATCAGCCTCGATCTTGAGCACGGCCACGTCGGACTGCTCGTCGCTGCCGATGACCTCCGCGTCGTACTGGCGCTGATCGTGCAGCCGCACGCGCACCTCGTCGGCATTGGCGACCACGTGGTGATTGGTCAGCAGGTAGCCGTCCTCGCTGATGAGGAAGCCGGTGCCCATCGACAGGCCCCGCGGCGCCGGTGCCTGGGGACCACCCGGCGCGTCCGGCATCGAAAAACCCGGACCGAAAAAGCGCCTGAAAATCTCCGGGAACATGTCCTGGCTAGGGGCCCTGCGCTGGGCGGTACGGCCGGTGATGGTGGCCTCGATGCTGACCACGCCGGGCCCCACCTGCTCCACCAGCCGGGTGAAGTCCGGCAGACCGGTCACCAGTTCGGGAGCTGCGGCCTGGGCGGCGCGTGCACTCGTTGCCTCCTGGGCTGCGGGTTCGGCAGTGGCGGAAGGCAGGATCACGGCAGCGGTTGTCGCCGCGGTGGCCAACACCAATATCAAAACAGGAATACGGGCTTTCATTCTGGAAGCGTCCTCAAATGATCAATGAAGGGAACGGCGCGCCGCAAAAGGCGCAGCCGGAATCTGCTCAGCGTGGGCCGATATCGGGATCGATCTGCTGCGCGGACGCGGGCACGGCCGGCGCCTGCGCACCGCGAACGGCGCCGGCACCAATGGCCGTCTCAACGCGCCTGCCGACCATGCGTGCCGCCACTTCGGGCGGAAGTCCGAACCGCTCTGCTGCGGCCTGCGGCTCCGGCGGGGCCGCCATCAGCCAAGTCGCTGCCGGCTGCATTGTCTGGCCCAGGCCGACCGCATAGGCATTGCCGGCGCCGGACACTCCGGCGCGCGGCCAGGGCCGGCTGCCGACGGTCATCGGCAGTGAATGGAACGGATCTGTGTCAATTCCCTCAGACGAGCTGGGCAGCAGGGCCACAGCGCTGCCCTGTGTTGCTGGAAATGGCACCACGACGGCCTCCCGCGAGGTGGGCGTTTCCACCGATGCAGCAGCTGCAGCCGGAGCGGCGTCGGCCGCGGCAAGCATCTGCGAGGACCGCACACTGGCTGTGCCAGCGCTCGAACGCGACGCCACTGCCGGTTGCACCTGCCGCTGCGCGTCGGGGCTCCCAGCGCTGCTGTGCGGTGCTTCGGCCAGGACAGGGCCGGTCGGCGACGCCACACCGTCGATGACCGGCGCACTCTGAATCTCAGACTCCGAGGGAGCTGAAACAGCCGGCCCGGGGGAAGCCCCTGCAGTGGCGGCCAGCGCAGGCACTGCCCGCACGGGCGCCTGTTCCGTCATCGGCCCGCCCTGGCGGCCAACCAGCAGCGCCGCCATGGCCACCGAAGCCGCCAGCGCGGCCCCACCGCCCCAGCGCAACACGCGCTGCCCACCGCCGCGGGCCCGCTGCGGGACAGGCTGGGATTCCTGTTCGGTGATGGCCATGGAGACCCGGCTGGCGAAATCAGTCGGCAACAGCGCGTTGCGCTGCCCGCGCAGCACGTCACCGGATATCTGCCAGCGCTCCCAGCGCTCGGCCAGCTCCACGTCATGCTGCAGACGGCGCAGCATGAAGCGCGCCTGGTCCGGTGACAGCTCGCCATCAAGCATCGCCGACAGCTGCTGGCGATGGTAACGATCGAGTTTGTCCGCATCCGGCAGGATCTGGATGCTGTCGCTGTCTTCGTGTTGCATCATCGTGTTGCACGCTCCGAGCTGGTTTCACTGTCCATCAATGGTTTGAGCTCCTCGTCGATTGCCTCCCGGGCGCGGAAGATGCGCGAACGCACCGTCCCCACCGGGCAGCCCATCCTCTGGGCGATCTCCTCGTAGCTCAGGCCGTCCACCTCTCGCAGCGTGATCGCAACCCGAAGCTCTTCAGGCAGTTGTTCGACAGCACGCAGCACCGTTTGTTCCATCTGCTGGCGCATCATTTCCCGTTCCGGGGTATCGGTGTCGCGCAATCGCACGCCCGAATCGAACTGTTCGGCGTCCGCAACGTCAATGTCCGAGCCCGGCGGCCGGCGCCCAAGGGAGACCAGATGGTTCTTGGCGGTATTGACCGCAATGCGGTGCAGCCAGGTATAGAACTGGGCGTCGCCGCGGAAGCTGCCGATCGCCCGGTAGGCGCGGATGAACGTTTCCTGGGCCACGTCCTGGCATTCACTCCAGTCCGACACGTAACGACCGATCAGGCCAGCAATCCGATGCTGGTATTTGCGCACCAGCAGGTCGAAGGCGGCCATGTCGCCGTTCTGCACGCGTTTGACCAGTTCCTGGTCCAACTGCTGGGTGTCGTTATCGGCCATCGGGCCGGGCTCCTTTCTTGACCCGGCAATCTGCCGGGCGCTGCGGCCTGGGTAGCGGGCTGGACTGGTCCGTGCGCCCACCGTGAATGGTTCAAACTGGGGGCGTGAGGCCGATCAGGCAACCCCCGGCAGATGTGAAGGAGCGATCCAACGCCGCATGGCAGGATTTGACGCCGGGTGAGCGACCTCTGGATCATAGGAGGTTTCCCATACCCTAACGGATGGTGTCGCATGATTGCAGGCCTCGACGGACTGCGTTTCAGCCATTGGAAAGCCGAGCAGCGCGAAGACGCCGTGCTGGTGCTTTCGCTCGACCGCGAGGGCGAGTCGGTCAACACGTTCTCCCAGGACGTGCTGCTCGAGCTGGACAGCTTGCTGGAACGCCTGGCCCTGGATCCTCCCAAGGCGCTGGTGCTGCGCTCGGCCAAGGCCAAGGGCTTCATTGCCGGCGCAGACATCCGTGAATTCCGCCAGTTCGATGAAAAAGGCACGATCGGCGATTCCATCCGCCGCGGCCAGCAGGTGTTCCAGCGCCTGGCCGAGCTGCCCTGCCCCACGGTGGCCGCGATCCACGGCTTCTGCATGGGCGGCGGTACCGAGATCGCGCTGGCGTGCGATTACCGGGTGGCCAGCAGCGATGATTCGACCCGCATCGGCCTGCCCGAAGTCAACCTGGGCATCTATCCCGGCTGGGGTGGCAGCGTGCGTCTGCCGCGGCTGGTGGGCGCGCCGCCCGCATTCGACATGATGCTGACCGGCCGTGCCCTGTCGGCCAAGGCAGCCCGCGCGATCGGCCTGGTGGACAAGGTGGCCGAACCGGCACTGCTGGTGGATGTTGCTGCCGGCCTGGCGCTCAAGGGCACCACGCGCCCGTTCAAGCAGCGCTTCATGGGCTGGGCCACCAATCTGTGGCCGGTGCGCCAGGCGCTGGCGCCAGTCCTGGTCAAGCAGGTGGCGCGCAAGGCACGCAAGGACCACTACCCCGCCCCGTATTCGCTGATCGAAACCTGGCGCCGCAGCGGTGGCGGGACCCGGGCCCTGCTGGATGCCGAGCGCAGGTCTGTGGTCAAGCTCGCCGGCACCTCGACCGCGCGCAACCTCACCCGCGTGTACTTCCTGCAGGAACGGCTGAAGGCCCAGGGCCGCGGCGAACACAATGTGCAGCGTCTGCACGTGATCGGCGCCGGCGTGATGGGCGGCGATATTGCCGCCTGGTCGGCATATCGCGGTATGCAGGTGACCCTGCAGGACCGCGAGCAGCCATACATCGACAAGGCGCTGGAGCGCGCACAGGAGCTGTTCGCCAAGCGGGTCAAGGACGATGCCAAGCGGCCGGAAGTGGCGGCGCGGCTGAAGTCGGACCTGGGAGGCGCTGGCCTGGCCGAAGCGGACCTGGTGATCGAGGCGATCATCGAGGACGCGGACGCCAAGCGCGGCCTGTACGCGCAGGTGGAGCCAAAGCTCGCGCCGGGCGCGCTGCTGACCAGCAACACTTCTTCCATCCCGCTGGCGGAGCTGGTCAATGGCCTGCAGCAGCCGGCCCGGTTCGCCGGCCTGCACTACTTCAACCCGGTGGCGAAGATGCCGCTGGTGGAGATCGTGCGCCACGATGCGATGGACCCGGCCACCGCGCAACGGCTGGCCGCGTTCTGCCGCGCCATCGGCAAGCTGCCGGTGCCGGTGGCGGGTACGCCGGGCTTCCTGGTCAACCGCCTGCTGTTTCCGTACATGCTGGAAGCGGCCACCGCGTACTCGGAAGGCATCCCGGGCGCGGCGATCGACCGGGCGGCGGTGAAGTTCGGCATGCCCATGGGCCCGATCGAGCTGATCGATACCGTGGGGCTGGATATCGCCTCGGGCGTGGGCCGCGAACTGGCCCCGTTCCTCGGCCTGGACATCCCGCCTGCACTGGCGACGCCGCCCGAGCCCGGCAAGCGCGGCAAGAAGGACGGCCAGGGCCTGTATGCATGGGAGAACGGCAAGCCGAAGAAGCCCGAACTGCCCAAGGACTACAAGGCGCCCGATGACCTCGAGGACCGGCTGGTGCTGGCCCTGCTCAACGAGGCCGTGGCGGCGCTGCACGAAGGCGTGGTGGAAGACGCCGACCTGCTCGATGCAGGGGTGATCTTCGGCACCGGCTTCGCGCCGTTCCGCGGCGGGCCGATCCAGCACATCCGCACCATCGGCGCCGACAAGCTGCTGGAGCGGCTGAAGGCGCTGCAGGGCCGGTACGGCGATCGCTTCGCCCCGCGCCCGGGCTGGGACAACCCGACCCTGCGGGAAGCATCGGTGGCGTAATCACCGGCAGCAGCCGGCCTACATCGTGTGGGTCGGCTTGTCCGAATTCAGGGTCCCGGCCAACAGGGTCTCGATGCGGCCCTTGGCCGCTTCACCCTCGTTGCTGTCGGCGAACTGCACGCCAACGCCGGCGGTGCGGTTGCCCTGGGCACCGGTGGGCGTCACCCAGACCACCTTGCCGGCCACCGGCACCCGGTCCTGGGTTTCGGGCAGGGTCAGCAGCAGGAAGACCTCATCACCGAGGAAGTACCGCTTGGGCGTCGGCACGAAGATGCCGCCGTGCTTGAGATACGGCATGTAGGCGTTGTACAGCCCCGCCTTGTCTTTGAGCACCAGCGACAGGATCCCCTGGCGCATGCCCGGTACGGTTGCCCCCATGTCTATCTCCTCCTACCCGGCTCGCGGCGGGCCGCGGTCAGGTCATGCCATTGCAGCAGCAGTGCGCCCACCGCCAGGTCCGCGCGTACGGTGGTACGCAGCAGATCGCGGGTGCGGTTGGCTTCATCAAACCATTCAGCAAGACTGCGGCTAGACCGGGGGTCGGTCAAGTCCGTCGCCCTGGCCAGGACGAAGTCGGCCGCATGGCGCAGGCGCAGGGCGGCGACATCGCCATCGGTCCAACGTTTGGCCACCTCCGAAGGCGCCAGCTCACCGCGTGCCAGACCCGCCAGGTCCGCCGCCACTTCACGCCGCAGCTCGATGCCGCCGTCGCGCAGCCAGGAGTCCGCCAGGCCCGGATGGCCGCGTGCGGCATCCAGGGCTTCGGCCGCAGCCGTCGCGGCATGCCCCTGCTGTTCCAGCCAGGACAGACCTTCGGCCATGGAAGGCAAGCGGAATTCCAGCCGCTGGCAGCGGCTGCGGATGGTGGCGGGCAGCCCCGCCGGATTGGCACTCAACAGCCACAGGTAGCGCCCCGGAACCGGCTCTTCGAGCGTCTTGAGCAGGGCGTTGGCGGCGTTGGTGTTCATGTCCTCGGCCGGATCAATGATGGCAACCTTCACCACGCCGTACTGGGGCGTGGTAGCCAGGCGCTCGGACAAAGCGCGCACCTGGTCCACGGGGATGACCGTCATCTGCCTGGGCGGCGACGGCGTCATGCGCCAGGCATGGCCCACGAAAATCGCATCGGGGTGCGCCGGGTGCCCCCGGGGATGGGACAGGGAGCCGTCAGGGCGCTGCTCCAGCGGCTCCTTCTGCGAGCGCGCCTGGAACAGGCTGCAGCCGCGGCAGGCGCCGCAGGGACGCGCGCCGTGATCGGGCGCCTGGCACAGCAGGCGCGCGGCGAGGCGTTCGGCCACCCGGCGCTTGCCCAGCATGGCCGGCCCGCTGAACAACAGCGCATGGCCCATGCGGCCAGCGTCCAGCGACGCCGCGGCCTGGTCGTACACGCGCTGCTGCCAGGGCGTCAGTGGCTGGTCGTGCGTATTGCTCATTGCGCCTCCCGCCACACCTGCAGCGCGGCCAGCGCGGCCGCAGCCACCGCTTCCACTGGCTGCGCGGCATCGATCACCCGGAACCGCGATGGCTCGGCCGCGGCACGGTCGCGGAACACCGCGCGCACGCGCTCGAAGAAGCCGTCGCGCTCACGTTCGATGCGATCGGGCACCAGGTCGCGGCCGCGGGTTCGCTCGCGCCCGGTCACCACATCAAGATCCAGCAACAGGGTCAGCCCGGGACGCAGGCCAACCACCGCGTGCTCCAGGGTTTCAATCAAGCCCGCATCCAGCCTCCGGCCGCCGCCCTGGTAGGCATAGCTGGAATCGGTGAAGCGGTCACACAGCACCCAGGCGCCGCGCTGCAGCGCGGGACGGATCACCTCACGCACGTGCTGGGCACGCGCGGCAAACATCAGCAGCAGCTCGGTCTCCGGCGCAGCGGGTTCGTGTCCGGGATCCAGCAGCAGGCTGCGAATGGTTTCGGCCAGCGGCGTCCCGCCCGGCTCGCGGGTCAGCACCACTTCGTCGCCACCGGTCGCCAGGGCGCGGCGCAGGGTGCCGAGTACCGTGGTCTTGCCGGCGCCCTCGCCGCCTTCCAGGCTGACGAAGCGCGGATGAGTCGGCAAGGTGCTCATTGCGACCGGGCCCCCGGGGCAAAACGCTCCCGGTAGCGGCGCACGTATTCGCGCACAGCAACCTGGTGCTCCGCATAGGTGCGGGAGAACACGTGCCGGCCGCTGTCATCGCCGACGGCCACGAAGTACAGCGCATCGCCTGCCTCGGGCCGGGTGGCGGCGCGGATGGCGTCGGCCCCGGCCATGGCGATCGGCGTCGGCGGCAGGCCGTCGCGGGTGTAGGTGTTGTAAGGGGTATCGGTCTGCAGGTCGCGACGGCGGATGTTTCCGTCGTAGGAGCTGCCCATTCCATAGATCACGGTCGGATCGGTCTGCAGGCGCATGCCGCGTTGCAGGCGGCGGGTGAACACGCCGGCGATCGTGCCGCGCTCTTCGGCAATGCCGGTTTCCTTCTCGATGATGGACGCCAGCACCAACGCCTCTTCGGCGCTTTGCAGCGGCAGTCCATCGGCACGCTGCTCCCAGGCCTGCTCCAGCTCGCGGTCCAGGGCGGCGGCGGCGCGGCGCAGCAGGTCCAGGTCGCTGTCGCCACGGGTATAGAGATAGGTTTCCGGCAGGAAACGGCCCTCCGGATGTACGCCCGGGCGCTCGAGCGCTGCCATCAGCCCGGCGTCATCGAAGTCCCGGGTCTCGTGCACCAGCGGCGTCGCGGTGGCCAGGGCCGCGCGCAACTCACGGATGTTCCAGCCCTCCACGAGGGTGAAGCGGTGCCGGATCACCCGGCCTTCGCGCATGGCGAGCAGCAGCGTACGCGCGCTCATGCCAGGCTCCAGCCGGTACTCACCCACGTGCAGCCGGCCACCGGCGTCGAGCCGGCGGGCCAGCAGCTGCCACTCGATTCGGTGGCCGTCGCTGATGCCGGCCTCGCGCAGCTTGTCGAGCATCCGCAGGAACGAGTCGCCGCGCTCCACTACAAGCGTCTGGCCTTCATCGATACCCGTGAGCGGGCCATCCACGAAGTTCTGCCAGCGTGCGTAAGCCAGGTATGCGAAGACCCCGGCGAGCAGCGCCGAGACCACGAAAAACAGCCCGATTGCGCGCCTGCGTCCGCCTTTTGCACTCACCGGCGGACGCCCTGGAAAGTTGGAGATCCAATCATGGCTTCAGGATACCTTGATGGCTCACGCGGGAGGAGCAGCCGATCCACCCAGTGCAAGCAGCATGCCGCGAGCCTTGGCGCGCGTTTCGGCCAGCTCGCGCCCGGGCACCGAATCGGCAACGATGCCCGCGCCGGTGCGAAAACGCAGGGTCGTTCCCTCCACCTCCGCACTGCGGATCAGGATGTTCAGGTCCATGTCGCCATCGCGGTTCAACCAGCCCATCGCTCCGGTGTATGCGCCGCGGCCGACGCCTTCCAGTTCAGCGATGATCTGCATGCAGCGCACCTTCGGACAGCCCGTGATGCTGCCGCCGGGGAACACCGCCGCAATCACCTCGCCGGGCGTCGTATCCGCGCGCAGGCGGCCGCGCACGTTGCTGACAATGTGGTGGACCTGGGCATAGCTCTCCACTGTCATCAGCTCGTCGACCTCCACGCTACCCGGCTCGCACACCCGGCCCAGATCGTTGCGCTCAAGATCCACCAGCATCACGTGCTCGGCGCGCTCCTTGGGGTCGCCCACCATCTCCTGGATCCGGACGGCATCGTCGTCACCTGGCAGGCGCGGCCGGGTCCCGGCGATCGGCCGGGTCTCGACCACGTCCCCGCGCACCGAGACCAGGCGCTCGGGCGACGCGCTGGCCACCGCCCAGCCCCCACCGCAAAACAGGCCGGAAAACGGCGCGGGGCTCGCTTCGCGCAGCCGCGCATAGACGGCGGCTGGCTCCGGCGCCATGGCAAAGCGCGCCTGCCAGGCGCGGGAAAGATTGACCTGGAACACATCGCCGGCGGCAAGGTACGCCAGGATCCTTTCCACCCCTGCGGTGAAGGCTTCGGGATCGTCTTCCATCAGATCGACCGGCGCCGCCCACGGCGGCAGCGCAGGCTGTGCTGCCACCACCGCGGCGTCGGCCACGATCCGATCAAGCAGGTCTTCATGTCCACGCTCGGCCACCGCCACGCATTCACCGCTGCCTCGATCACGCAGCACCGCTGCGGGGCAGCGAAGCGCAACGGCTGCCGGCAGGTTGCCGGGCGCCGGCGGCAGACGCAGGACCGGTTCCACCTGGGCAGCCAGCTCATAGCCCAGCAGCAGTGCCCAGCCGCCGCGGAAGGGCCACCGCGGCTCCACCCGTGGCGTCCGCAGCTGGCGCCACTGTGCATCCAGCGCCTCCAGGAAGGGGGTGTCCAGCAGGGTTCCCGCGCCATCACGGGTGAGGCCGTCGGCATCGAGAGTCAGGCAAGCGCCGGTTGACGCCAGCAACATGTCCCACTGCCCCTGGGCCGTGCCATGGGCAACGGACTGCAGCAGCACCGGATAGCGCGCGGGCGCCGCACGGTGCAGCGCCAGCAGGCCAGGATCGGCCGGCAGCGGACGGGAGATCAGCATGGAGCCGGTCCTGGACAGCGGGGGCGCGGTGCGCCCCGGTGGGTCAGACCCGGGTAAAGACCAGGGTGCCGTTGGTGCCGCCAAATCCGAACGAGTTGGACATCACCACGTCCACCTTTGCCTCGCGGGCGGTGTGCGGTATGTAGTCCAGGTCGCAGCCTTCGGAAGGATCGTCCAGGTTGATCGTGGGCGGCAGGATGCCGGACTGGATCGCCATGGCGGAGAACACCGCTTCCACCCCGCCCGCGGCCCCGAGCAGGTGCCCGGTCATCGACTTGGTGGAGCTGACCGCCACCTTCCGGGCGTGCGCGCCCAGGGTAGCCTTGATCGCCATGGTTTCCGCCAGGTCGCCGGCCGGCGTCGAAGTCCCGTGGGCGTTGATGTAACCGATCCGCTCCACATCCAGGCGCGCGTCGGCAATGGCGTGTGCCATGCAGCGCGCCGCGCCCTCGCCGCTCTCACTGGGCGCGGTCATGTGGTACGCGTCGCCGCTCATGCCGAAGCCGGCCAGCTCGGCGTAGATGCGCGCGCCACGCGCCTTCGCCCGCTCGTACTCCTCCAGGATCAGCACGCCGGCGCCGTCGCCCATGACAAAGCCGTCGCGACCCTTGTCCCACGGACGGGAGGCCTGCTGCGGGTTTTCATTGTTGGTCGACAGTGCACGCATCGAGCAGAAGCCGCCCAGCGAAGTCGGGGTGGTGGCGTACTCGGCGCCGCCGGCGATCATCACGTCGGCATCGCCGTACTGGATCATGCGCATTGCCAGGCCGATGTTGTGGGTGGCCGTGGTGCAGGCGGTCACCGCGGCGATGTTCGGTCCCTTGGCGCCGGTCATGATCGACACCTGTCCGGCAACCATGTTGATGATGGTGCTGGGCACGTAGAACGGCGAGATCTTGCGCGGACCACCCTCGTGGTACTTGATGGTGGTTTCCTCGATGCCCTTGAGCCCGCCGATCCCGGCGCCGAGGGCCACACCGATGCGCTCGGCGTTGGATTCATCGATCTCCATCCCGGCGTCGGCAATGGCCATCATCGAGGCGCCCACGCCGTAGTGCACGAACGGGTCCATCTTCTTCACGTCCTTGGGCGCGATCCACTTCGTGGCGTCGAAGTCCGGAACTTCGCCGGCGATCCGGGTGGGGAACGCGGATGCGTCGAAGTGGGTAATCGGCCCGATGCCCGAACGCCCGGCCACGATGCCATCCCAGCTGGAAGCCAGGTCCGCGCCCAGCGGCGACAGGATGCCCAGGCCGGTGATGACCACGCGTCGTTTGGACATGGAGTGCTCCTTGGATAGATACCGGTAACTGACGGGCGCGCTGATCGCGCTGCCCCGGAAATGCACGAGGCCGCAAATGCGGCCCCGTGTCCATCAGTGCCCCGCCCCTGGACCAGCCCGGGGCGGTGCACGGCCCTGGATGCGCGACCGATGGCCTGCGCATCCCGACCGTTCGCGATTACGCCTTGACGTTGGTCTTGACGTAATCGATGGCCTGCTGCACCGAGGTGATCTTCTCGGCTTCTTCGTCAGGGATCTCGCACTCGAACTCTTCCTCGAGGGCCATCACCAGTTCCACGGTGTCCAGCGAGTCGGCGCCAAGGTCGTCGACAAAGGAAGCACTTGCGCTGACCTCGTCTTCCTTCACGCCCAGCTGCTCCACCACAATCTTCTTGACGCGTTCTTCGATGCTGCTCATGGGTACTTTGCTCCGTGGGGCCGAAAATTCTTGCGGCCGGATAGTTTAAGGGAAAGCCGGGCGTTCGGCGAAGCCCGCCGCCGCCCTTTCCTGTTCAGGGGCTTACGCCCCGGAATGGGGGTTACGGCATGTACATGCCGCCATTGACGTGCAGGGTCTCGCCGGTGATGTAGGCAGCCGACGGTCCGGCAAGGAAAGCCACTGCCGCAGCCACGTCTGCCGGGTCGCCGAGGCGGCCCAGCGCGATCTGCTTCGACATTTCCTGCTTTGCGTCTTCGGGCAGGTCGCGGGTCATGTCGGTGGCGATGAAGCCGGGGGCCACCACGTTGACGGTCACGCCGCGCGAGCCGATTTCCCGGGCCAGCGACTTGCTGAAGGCGATCACGCCGGCCTTGGCCGCGGCATAGTTGGACTGGCCGGCGTTGCCCATCACCCCGATCACCGAGGCGATGTTGATGATCCGGCCCTTGCGCGCCTTCATCATGCCGCGCATCACCGCCTTGGAAGCGCGGTAGACACTGGTCAGGTTGGTATCCAGGATCGCCTGCCAATCCTCGTCCTTCATCCGCATCAACAGGTTGTCGCGGGTGATGCCGGCATTGTTGACGAGGATGGAGATGGCTCCGAATTCCTTGCCGATCTCGGCGATGAGCGCGTCGATGGCGTCGCCGTCGGCCACGTCCAGCACCCGGCCGTGGCCCGTGCCGATCGTGGCCAGGCGCGCGGCGAGCGCATCCGCGCCGGCCTGGCTGGTGGCAGTGCCGATCACGGTCGCGCCCTGCTCTGCCAGCAGGTCTGCGATGGATGCGCCAATACCGCGGCTGGCGCCGGTGACGAGGGCAATTTCGCCCTTCAGGGGTTGGGTCATGGGTTGGGTTCCTTGCAGGTGCGATGGTGCCGCGTCAGCTTTTCCATTGTGCCAGCGCGGCGTCAAAGTCTTCCGGCGTGCCGAGCGGCAGCGCCTGGAGCGAACGGTCGATGCGCCGGACCAGGCCGGAAAGGACCTTGCCAGGGCCGCACTCGGCGATCACGCCGGCACCGCGTGACGCCAGCGCCTGCACGCAGCCGGTCCACTGCACCGGCAGGTACAGCTGGCGTACCAGCGCATCGCGGATGGCATGCGCGCCCTCGTGCACCTCGGCGTCAACGTTCTGCACCACCGGCACTTCGGGATCATTCCACTGCAGCTCGCCCATGGCGGTGGCCAGCCGGTTGGCGGCCTCGCGCATGAGCGGCGTATGCGAGGGCACGCTGACCGCCAGCTTGACCGCCTTGCGCACGCCGCGTTCGCCCAGCAGGGCCAGCGCACGATCAACCGCGGCCGCATGTCCGCCGATCACAACCTGTCCGGGGGAATTGAAGTTTGCCGGCACCACCACCCCATCGCCGGAAGCCTGCTCGCAGGCCTCGGCCACTACTTCGTGCTCGGCACCCAGCACGGCCGCCATGGCACCCGTGCCGGCGGGCGCCGCAGCCTGCATCAGCTGTCCGCGCAGGCGTACCAGTCGGGCGGCGTCGCCCAGCGGCAACACCCCGGCGGCGACCAGCGCGGCGTATTCACCCAGGCTGTGCCCGGCCATCAACGCCGGCTGCGCCCCACCCCGTGCCTGCCAAACGCGGTAAACCGCCACACCTGCGGCCAGCAGTGCGGGCTGGGTGAATTCGGTGGTGTTCAGCTGTTCTTCCGGGCCACCCTGGGCCAGCGCCCACAGGTCCACGCCGGCGCCTTCGGAGGCCTCGGCGAACACGGTGGTGATCTCCGCGTGGCTGGCGGCCAGATCGGCCAGCATCCCCAGCGACTGGGAACCCTGGCCGGGAAACACGAAAGCAAGCCGGGAATCGGTCAACACACACACCCGCAGTCGAAAGCCAACCGCCAATGATACCGGCCTGGCCGTCAGGATGTCTGTACGACGGCGTATGTAGCACTATCGGAAACAGGGGCCTGTTGGCCGTACGACCGCGCACTGGCGCCGTTTTCACGCACCGCACGCAAAACGCAAACCGCCCGCGAACATGCGGGCGGCCCGTGGTGACAGCCAGGGGGATGCCCGCCTTGCGGGCATCCGGGGTCAGTAGCGCAGCAGCGCCGAACCCCAGGTGAAACCGCCGCCGAAAGCTTCCAGCAGCACCAGCTGGCCCCGCTCGACCTTGCCCGAGCGCACCGCTTCGTCCAATGCCAGCGGCACCGAACCCGACGACGTATTGCCATGCCGATCCACGGTCACGATCACCCGGTCCATCGACATGTCCAGCCGCTTGGCGGTCGCTTCGATGATGCGCAGGTTGGCCTGGTGCGGGATCAGCCAGTCAAGATCACTCTTGTCCAGGTTGTTGGCCGTCAGCGTCTCATCGACTACGGAATCCAGCGCGCGGACCGCGTGCTTGAACACTTCGCTGCCCGCCATGCTGATGCGCACGCCGGCGTTCTTCTCGTTTTCCTTGAAGCCGACCGACACGCCCACCGGGTTCCACAGCAGCTCCTTCTTGCCGCCGTCGGCGTGCAGGTGGGTGCTGAGGATGCCGGTTTCGGTATCGGCCTTGAGCACCACCGCGCCGGCGCCGTCACCAAACAGCACGCAGGTGGTGCGGTCTTCCCAATCGACCATGCGGGTCAGGGTTTCCGCGCCCACCACCAGTACGGTCTTCGCATCGCCGGTACGGATGAACTTGTCGGCGACCGACAGCGCAAACAGGAAGCCGGAGCAGGCGGCGTTGACGTCGAACGCGCCACAGCCGTTGGCACCCAGCCGGTGCTGCAAAAGGCAGGCGCTGGAGGGAAAAATCAGATCAGGGGTGGTGGTACCGAGCACGATCAGGTCGAGCTCTTCCGGCTTGACGCCGGCCGCTTCCAGCGCGCGCATCGACGCGTGGTAAGCCAAGTCCGAAGTGGTTTCACCCTCGGCCGCCACGTGACGCTGGCGGATGCCCGTGCGGGCCGCGATCCATTCATCGCTGGTGTCCACGACCTTGGCCAGGTCGTCGTTGGTGACCACATTCTCCGGCAGATAGCTGCCAGTGCCCGCAATGCGCGAAAACACGCGCTGGGGCGTACCCGTTTGATTCATCTGCAACCCGTCCTCGGCCGGATGCCCGGCTTCTCCGGGGCATGCTACACGGGCGCAGCGGCACGCGTTGCCCGCAGGGCCGCCGTCCTGCGACGGCGGCGCTTGGGATCAGTCTTCTTCGACGACGCCCGCGCGCGGCACGATCACCTGCTTGCCGCGGTAGTAACCGTCAGCGGTGATGTGGTGGCGGATGTGGATCTCGCCGGTGGTCGGATCGGTGGACAGCTGCTTGGCCGTCAGCTTGTCGTGCGCGCGGCGCTGGCCACGGCGGGAGGGGGAGACACGGGATTTCTGCACAGCCATGGGAATTGCTCCAGCAACAGGTTCAGTTGTTTCTAAAGTTTCTTTTTAAGTTCCGCCAACGCCGAAAACGGGTTGGCGCGCATTTCTTCGTCCGCGTGAACGGGCCAGTCCCGCTCCACCGATTCCGAACCGGGGCTGACCGGGATCAGTGGCACGGCGAGGATCAGTTCATCCTCCACCAGCGCAACCGGATCCACGTATCCGTCCCCATCCGGCAGCAGCGCCTCATAGCCTTCCGGCAGTGCGGCTTCATCGGCCTCGTCACGGATCATCCCGTAGCGCTGCACGATCTGCACCGGATGCTCGAACCGCTGCAGCGTCCGCCGGCATTCCAGCGGCAGCCGCGCATCCACACGGACTTCCACGAACGGCACGTCCAGTTCATCGCGCCCGAAGCCGGCCGACCATTGCACCTGGCCTTCGGCATCGAACAGCAAATCACAAAGACGCGCCATCCCGGCCAGCGGCAACTGTCCTTCCAGTTCCCGACCTGCAGCGACTGCGCGCCGCCAATCGACGTTTCTGGACAGTTCCGCGGACATAAGAGGCGAAATGGTAGGGCTGCAGCGGCGCGGTGTCAAACCACCCCTGCTCCGATTGCCCGGGCGCGGCGGGGAAATTTGCCCGTCCCGCCGGTGGCCTGCAGACTGGCCGCTGACCCACCGCCTCCCATGCCGTGACCCCACTCCTCTCCGCACTTCTCGCTGCAGCGCTCATTCTCGCCTGTGCCTGGGCCTTTTCAAGGCGCCGCGCGGTCGGGCGTCGCAACCGCGCCATGTCCGGCGTGCTTGATGCGGCCGATGCGTTGGAAACGCGACTGCGCGCCGCCCGGGCCGAGATCCAGGCGGTTGCCGGTGACCACCAGAACCCGGTGCAGGAGGCCTTGCAGGAAATGCTGCGCCAGCGCCTGTGGCTGCAGGAACACGGAGCCAGCGCCTCGCTGCAGCAGCTTGACGCGGTCCGCCAATCGATCGATCACGCCCGCCAACGCATCGAAGGGCAGCTGCTGCAGATCGAGCGCGCGCGGGCGCCCCAGCACTGACACCGGGAATTGCCCATGCGACTGATCCTGGCTTCAACCTCACCGTATCGACGCGAACTGCTGCAGCGGCTTTGCCTGACGTTCGACACGATCCGGCCACAGGCCGATGAAACCCCGCTGCCCGCCGAGCCGCCTGCTGCGCTGGCGGGACGACTGGCGCAACTGAAGGCGGAGGTGGTCGCCGCGGATGAACCCACGGCCTGGGTGATCGGTTCCGACCAGGTGGCGGAACTGGACGGCATCCCGCTTGGCAAGCCGGGCCATCGCCAGGCCGCCATTGCGCAGCTGGGCGCAATGTCCGGGCGTGAGGTGCGCTTCCACACTGCGGTGGCCCTGGCCCAGCATGGCGAGCCGGTCCACGCTGCGCTGGACACCACGACGGTCAGCTTCCGGCCGCTGTCCGCCGGGGAGATTGAACGCTACGTGGATACCGAGCAGCCGTTCGACTGTGCGGGCAGCTTCAAGGCCGAAGCCTTGGGCATCACCCTGTTTGAATCAATCCGCAGCACGGACCCCACGGCCCTGGTTGGCCTTCCCCTGATTGCCACCAGCCGCCTGCTGCGCGCTGCGGGGTTTGCATTGCCCTAGGGCGGGTCATTCGATGATGACCGGCTGCTCGCTCCACTCTTCAACGCTGCCATCGCGCCCATGCAGGCGCAGACCCAGCCAGTAGCGTCCGGACCGCGTCAGCGGCTGACCCTCGACCGTCGCCTGGAATCCGACGCGCGGATGCAGGGGATCGGTGGAGATCTGCCAGTAGTTCGCCACCCCCGGGGAATCCAGCCCGTATTCGGCGTCGGCTACCGTCGCCCCGTCCAGCAGCACCTCCACCCGCGAAATACCAACGCCATCCTTGAACGCCCAGCCGGTGACCTCCATTGGCCAGCCGGTCCGGCCACCGCTCACAGGCGTATCAATCCAGGCCATCGCCGGCGCGGTGCAGCCGGCACTGTCTCCTGCATCAGGGTCAAGAGCGAAGAGGAGGAAGCGCTGGCTGCCATGGTCCACGTTGAGCACCCGCCGCGGCGCGGGCAGTGGCCCGACGCGCTCGCACAGCGCGTGGTAGCGGCGCAGGAGGTTGCGGTAGGGCACATCGCTGGCGCCCACCACCAGCAGCACCGGGTCATCGCCCCACTGCGACCGGCCCGCTGTCTCCAGCCCCCACAGCTGCAGCTGCGGCGCGCGGCCATGGAACCGGTTGAGCGGATGATCCAGGACCTTGATCCGGGGGTTGTCCAGGCGGAAGCCCAGTTCGGCCCCGATCTTGAAGTTGTCGGCCACCAGTCGCGTGCCCTCCGGCATCTGCGCCAGCTCTTCCTCCACCGCGTCAGCCAGCACGTTCCAGCCGGCGAAGTTGGAGGGATACCACTTCCAGGCGGCACTTTGGGCGCGCACGGAGGGGATCGACACGGCCGCGTAGTAGGCGAACACCGCCACCAGCCCGGCAGCGGCCAGCGCCCAGGTGGCGCGCCGCAGCCAGTGCGGCCAGCTTGCCAACAGCGCCGGCAGCAGCGGGATCAACGCCAGGTAACCCGGCAGCGGCCAGTGAAAGCTGACCCGCTCCGTATCGGCAAAAAAGCCCAGGGCGAAAAAGCCCAGGACCACCAGTCCGCCAAGCAGGCCGAACAGCCGCACCACCTCGCGCTCGCCGCGCCACGCGCCGCGCCAGCCCGCCAGCAGCAGTCCGGCCAGCAGCAGCGGAGTCACGAAGGCGGCCTGCAGCGGAATGAAACTGAAGCCGCTGGCATGCAGCGCCCAGGGATGACGCTCGACCAGCTGGAAACGCAGCCCGGCCTCGGCGTTCTCGATATTCCAGGCCAGCAGCGGCACCCAGGCGGCTGCGCCGAATGCGACCGCGATCCACACCCGCGGATCACGCAATGCCCGCCGTCCGCCCGGCAGCAGCGCCAGCGCGATCACACCCACGCCGATCACCGCAATGAAGCGATAGTGGCTGAGCGCACCGATCGCCAGCCCCAGCGCCAACAGCAGCACCGCGCCGTTATCCACGCGACGCAGCAGGCGCGCGCCCGCGTCAAGACACAGCATGGTGGCCAGCGCCATGGGCACATCGGGAAGCGCCATGATGCCCAGCGTGCCGGCCAGTGGCAGCAGCACCGTCGCACTGCCGGCCAGCCAGGGCGCGCTGCCCTCGCCCAGCTCGCGGCGCACCATCCCGACCATCATCCACGGCAGCGCCGCGCCCATCAGCAGGAAGGGCAGGCGCACGCCGAAATGGTTGTTGCCCGCTACTTCAACCCCGAGCCTGATCAGCCACGCGGTCAGTCCCGGCAGGTCGGAATAGGCCCAGCCGGGATGCTGCCCTTCCTGCCAGTAGAATGCCTCGTCCACGAACAGCGGAAGCTGGGTGGCAACCCCAAGCTTGAGCAGCAGGACGACCAGCCACAGCGCAACGAAGGCGCGTTTCGCCCCGGCGATCTGCAGTCCATCATCACGCATGTCGTTGGCGTTCGGCATCCGTATTCCACCCGTTACACTGGATTGGCGCCAGCGCGAAATTGCGCCCCGAGAACCGGAGAGGCAGATGTCAGTATCCCCAGCGCCGGCGGACATGCTAACCGACGGATTGTTAAGCGCGCTCGACGCGGCACAGGGACAGGTCAACAGCCTGGTACTGGGCAAACACGAAGCGGTGGGGCTGGCCTTCACCGCCCTGCTTTCAGACGGCCACGTGCTGATCGAGGACCTGCCCGGCCTGGGCAAGACCACCCTGGCCCATGCGCTGGCGGCCACCCTGGGGCTCGGCTTCCAGCGGGCCCAGTTCACTTCCGACCTGCTGCCCTCGGATATCGTGGGCGTGTCGATCTATGACACCGGCACGCGCAAGTTCGAGTTCCACCAGGGCCCGGTGTTCACCCACGTACTGCTGGCCGATGAGATCAACCGCGCGCCGCCCCGCACCCAGAGCGCCCTGCTGGAAGCCATGGCCGAGCGCCAGGTCAGCATGGACGGTCGCACCCATCGGTTGCCGGACCCCTTCTTTGTCATCGCCACCCAGAATCCGCTGGACCTGGCCGGCACGTACCCGCTGCCCGACTCGCAGCTCGACCGGTTCCTGCTGCGGATCAGCCTGGGCTATCCCGACCAGGCTGCCGAGCGCGAGCTGCTGGCCGGTCGCGATCGCCGCGACCTGATCGCCAGCACCACTGCGGTGCTCGACCTGCAGGACCTGACCCGCCTGCGCGCAGCAGCCGCAGCAGTGCATGCCAGCGAGGCCCTGGTCGACTACGTGCAGGCGCTGGTCAACCGCAGCCGCCACCATGACGGCGTCCGCGTGGGCCTGTCGCCGCGGGCGGGGATCGCCCTGTTGCGCGCGGCGCGGGCGCATGCGCTGATGCGCGGTCAGCACCATGTGCTGCCCGATAACGTCCAGGCGCTGTTTGCCGCGGTGGCAGGTCACCGGTTGGTGCCCGAAACCGACGCCTCCGACGGCGTGGCCCTGTCCCGGGCGATCCTGCATGCGGTCCCGGTGGACTGACCCGGGCGCGCGCGGACCGGTCCGCCGGCTGCAGCTGCTCGCCCGCCCACGCCACCCGGAACCGCTGCCGGTCCGGTTCGACCGCCGTCGCACCTATGTGCTGCCTACGGCGTTCGGGCTTTTTTTCCTGATCCTGCTGGTGACCATGGGCGTGGGCGCGCTCAACTACAACAATAACCCTGCCCTGCTGCTGGCCCTGATGCTGGCCGGCACCGCCCTGGCCAGCCTGATCGCAGCTCACCTGCAGCTGAGCGGCCTGGTGGTGCATGCGGTGGGTGCCGAGCCGGTTGCAGCCGGCAAACCCCTGCTGCTGCGCGTGCACTTGCGCGCCGATCCACGCAGGCCACGGCGCGGGCTGCTGGTGCAAGCGGAAACCGCCACTACGCGCCTATCGCTCGACCGGGGCGGTGGGGAAGCGGCGTTGGAGATCCCCACTGTCCGCCGCGGATGGCTGCCCCTGGACCGCCTGCGGATTTCCACCACCCGCCCGCTGGGGCTGGCACGGGCCTGGAGCTGGGTCTGGCCGCAGGAGCCGCTGCTGGTCTATCCCTCACCCGAGGCCGATGGTCCGCCTCTTCCCCTGGGCGCCGGCGACAACGCCCAGGCACGCATGCACCCGGCCGGCGACGACCTGCACCACCTGCGCACCTGGCGCAGCGGTGACAGCCGCCGGGCCATTGCCTGGAAGCCTTCTGCTCGGCGCGATGTGCTGCTGGTGCGCGAGTACGAGGAACCCCAGGGCGCCGATATCGTCCTGGACTGGAGTGCGCTCGACGCGCTGGCGGCAGAAGCACGGATCCGGCGGCTGGCACGCTGGATCGACGAGGCCGAACGCGATCAGCGTCGCTACCGGCTGCTGCTGCCCGGACACCCGCCAATGGGTCCGGCCAGCGGCCCTGCTCATCGCCACGCCTGTCTGCGTGCGCTGGCACTGCTGCCCGGCGAGGAGGCCGCCTGATGGCCCGCCGTCGCCGCCCTTCCCCACCCCTGGATCTGTCCAGCCGGCGCTGGTCATTGGCCGCCGCAGGCGCCTGCTTGCTGCCGCTGCTGCTGCAGCTGCCGGGCAACGTGGCCAGCGGCATCACCGGGCTCGGCCTGCTGGCGCTGCTGTTGTCCTGGCGCAGACACCTCCCGGCCTGGCCGCGACCGCTGCTGGCGCTGGCCCTGTTCGGCCTGGTGCTGGTCAATTTCAACTTCCACCTGGGCCGCGATACCGGCTGCGCCCTTCTGGCGGCCATGCTGGCGATCAAGCCGATGGAACTGCGCAGCCTGCGCGATGCCCGCAGCCTGCTTGGCTTCGCCCTGTTCGCCCCGTTCGCCACCTTCCTGCTTGATCAGGGCCCCTTGTCCCTGCTGCTGGGCCTGATGGGCGCAGTGCTGGCCTTGATGGCGCTGCTGCGCCTGTCGGAGCTGGAGTCGGGGGATGCCGGGCCGGCAGCCAATGGCCCGCGGGCGGCGCAAGGGTCCCGCCGGGCCTGGTGGAGGCTGCGCACCACCGGCCGCCTGGTTGTCGTGGGCCTGCCGCTGGCCCTGGCGGCGTTCTGGCTGTTTCCCCGCATCGCCTCACCGATGTGGGGTGTGCCGGACCGGGCAGTCGCGCGGCCCGGCCTGTCGGACACCATGTCACCCGGCGAATGGATCGACTTCATGGGCGATGATTCGCCCGCGCTGCGGGTAAAGTTCCACGGTCCGGTGCCGGAGGCCTACCAGATGTACTGGCGCGGGCCGGTTTTGATCGACTTCGATGGCCGCACCTGGGAGCGTTCCGCCTGGTCACGCGGATTGCCGCCTGCCGGGGTGGTCCGCGGCGAACCCGTCTGGGAATACGACATCGAGGCCGAGCCGACCGACCGTCGCCACGTGGTGGCGCTGGAGCTGCCGCTGTCCGCGCCGGATGGACTGCACCTGGCCCACGACTACAGCATGGTGTCGCCCCGGCCGCTGGGGCAGGTGCAACGCTGGCGCATGCGTTCCGCTCCGGCGGAGGATTTCGAAGCGGAACTGCGCCCGATGCTGCGCCAGGCCGCACTGCGCCTGCCCGAAGGCTTCAACCCGCGCACCCTCACGCTTGCCCGGCAGTGGCGCGCCGAGGCCGGACCCACGGACGACCTGCAGATCGTCAAGCGCGCCCTGCAGTGGGTCACCAACGAGTTTTCCTACACCCTGGCCACGCCTCTGCCCGGCCGCCATTCTGTGGATGAATTCCTGTTCGATGAGCAGGCCGGCTTCTGCGAGCACTTCAGTTCGGCGTTCGTGGTGCTGATGCGCGCGGCCGGCATCCCGGCGCGGGTGGTGACCGGCTACGCGGGCGGTTACCGCAACCGTTTCGGCGATTACTGGGTGGTGCGGCGCATGGACGCACACGCCTGGGCCGAGGTGTGGCTGGATGGACGCGGCTGGGTGCGGGTGGACCCGACTGCCGCGGTGGCGCCGGAGCGTATCTTCGACACCCTGGAAGACCGCCCGCAGGTCGGGCTGGACATCTTCGGCAACATTGCCGTGGCATCGGAACTGGGCGACTGGATGCGGCGCGGCTGGAACAACGCCTTCCTTGGCTTCGACGCCTCCCGGCAGCGGCGCCTGCTGGCGCCCGTCGGCATCCAGGACCTTGGCGTATCGCAGCTGGTGATCCTGTTTTCGGCACTGGCGGGCTTGGCCCTGGCGTGGATGCTGTGGCTGGTGGCGCGCGGTGAGCGCGAGCGGGATCCGGTGCTGCGTGCCTGGCGCCGCATGGGTGAGCGCTACGCCCGGCTGGGGATGGCGCCTGATCCGCACGAGCCCGCCGCTGCGTGGACCCGTCGGGTGTCCGCTGCCCTGCCCGATGCCGCCACCACACTGGAGCCGCTCAGCGCGCGTTTCATCCAATGGCGCTACGCTGACCGCAAGGCTGACCCGGCGTCTGCCCGCGCCCTGGTCCGCGACCTGCTCGCGCACCGGCCGCGGCGCAACGCCAGACTGGAGGATCCGACATGACACCCCTTACCAAGCGGCCCCGCAACAAACTGGGTGCCCTGATTGCCGGCTTGGCCCTGGCCGGCGTGCTGCTCAGCGGCTGCGTGACCCAGCCGGTCCCGCTGCAAGGCGAGTACCTGCCGGTGACCCCGCAACAAGCCAGTGCCGGTAACCACACCGGCGCTCCTGTGCGCTGGGGCGGGCGGGTGATCGAGGTGGAGCCGCAGGCGGACCGCACCTGTTTCACCATGCTGTCGGCGCAACTGGACTCATACGGCCGCCCCTCGCAGAACCCGGATGGAGGCGACGGGCGTTTCATGGCCTGCCGCAGTGGTTTCTACGACCCGGCGGTGTTCAACGCTGATCGTGAGGTGACTTTTACCGGGCGCATTGCCGGCTATGAGGACACCCGCATTGGCGAATACGACTACCGCCTGCCGCGCATGGATGCCGACGTGGTCTATCTGTGGCCCGAACGCAGCGACACTCGCACCATCATCCACCACCCGCACCCCCACCCGTACTTCTGGCATCCGTACGGATGGTGGTGGTGAGCCGCCCGACCTGAGCCGGTTTACGCGGCGGTGCCGAAGCGCCCCAGCGGCGCACCTGCCAGCAGGTGCAGGTGCATCTGATACACGGTCTGGCCGCCTTCATCGTTGCAGTTCATGACGATCCGATAGCCGCGCTCGGCCAGACCTTCCCGCCGCGCATAGTCGGCCGCGGCAGTCGCCAGCCGGCCCACGAGCTCCGCATCCGCCGGGCCCGCTTCATCCAGGGAACGGATGGTCCTCTTCGGCACGAACAGGATATGCACCGGCGCCTGCGGGGCGATATCGTGGAAGGCGATCATGTGTTCGTCCTCATGGACGATATCGGCCGGGATCTCGCCCCGCATGATCTTGTGGAAAATCGTGTCCTCGCTCATCGTGCGGCTCCTGGAAGGGGCCTCCATTGTAGGAGGCCGCAGGATCGCGCGCCGCGCGGCTACGGGACTTCGCTGCGACTGCCGAAGGCGTGCGAGAGCGTGCCCCGGTCGATGTACTCGAGCTCGCCGCCCAGCGGCAATCCGTGCGCCGGACGGCTGGGACGCACGCCGTGCTGACGGCCCAGCTGTGCCAGGTAGTGGGCTGTGGCTTCGCCCTCGACCGTAGGGTTGGTGGCAATGATCAGTTCCTGCACCTCACCACCGGCCAGGCGTTCGGCCAGCCGGTCCAGCCCGAGCTCACGCGGGCCAATGCCGTCGAGCGGACTCAGCCGGCCCTGCAGCACGAAATACAGCCCGCGATAGTCGGTGGCCTGTTCGATCGCCAGCCGGTCCGCGGGGGTTTCCACCACGCACAGCTGGTGCCCATCGCGCGAAGGACTGGCACAGACAGCACACTCGGCTGTCTCGCTGAAGTCCCGGCAGCGCTCGCAATGGCCGACGCGTTCGACCGCCTCGGCCAACGCAGAAGACAGCCGCCTGCCTCCCTCACGCTCGCGTTCGAGCAGGTGATAGGCCATGCGCTGGGCGCTCTTCTGACCGACGCCGGGCAGCACCCGCAGCGCGTCGATCAGCTGTTCAAGCAGGACTGACAATCACCCTCTCCCGGGCAGGCAGGTGGTCAGAACGGCATCTTCATGCCGGGCGGCAGGTTCATGCCGGCGGTAGCCGCACCCATCCGCTCCTGGGACTGGGCGTTGACCTTGTTGACAGCGTCGTTGAACGCGGCGGCCACCAGGTCTTCGGCCATTTCCGGGTCCGACAGCGCGGCGGGATCAATCCTCACCTTGCGGCATTCCATGCGGCCGGTCAGGGTCACTTCCACCATCCCGCCGCCGGCGCTGCCGGTGACTTCTAGATTGGCCAGCTCTTCCTGGGCGCGCTGCATGTTTTCCTGCATCTTCTGCGCCTGCTGCATCAACTGGGCGATGTTTCCACGCATCGGGTTCACCTCGGGTCGTAGGGTCTGGGTTGCGACGGTCAATTATCGTCGAAGGGGCGTATGGAATCCGGCACGAGCTTGGCTCCCGGCTGGGCCATCAGGCGCTGCACGTCGGGGTCGGCCATGAATGCGCCTTCGGCCTCACGCTGACGGGCATCCTGCTCGCGCACGCGGCGCTCATGCAGGGTTTCACCCTGGGCCGGCGCCTCGGCGGAGAAACGGATCTGCGGCGCGGCGCCGAAATGGGGGCCGAGCGCGGCGGCCAGCTGGTCAACCAGGAAGGGCGCTTTCAGATGGTCGTCCGAGGGCGGCAACGACAGCTGCAGCACGCCGCTGTCATAGCCCACGAACGCGGTATGCGCACCCAGCTCGCGAACCGGTCCACGCAGCCCAAGGCGGGTGATCAGGTCTGGCCACGTGGCTGCATCAACGGCGGCAGCAACGGGAGCATTAACAGGAGCAGGAGCGGCCGGCGGCGTGGCCGCCCGGGCTGGCGCCTCGGAACGGGGCGGCTCGGAGCGGGGGGGGTCGGAGTGCGGCGGTGCCGACGGATGATCCATACGGGGACGATCCATGCTGGCGCGGATCGGAGCTGCGTCCGGCGCGGGCTGGCGGACCGGCGGCGGCGCCTGCTGCCGACTGGCCGGCTGCTCTTCCGGCGTGGGCTGCGGCGGGGGCTGCGGCGGAGAAACGGGCGGCGGAGCTTGGCTGGCCGACGGCCGCGCGGGACGCTCCGGGGCGCGTGCGGCCTGCGCCGCGGGGGCAGCATCCAACGCCGCCCGGGCCATCGCCGCAGCGGCATGCCCGCTGACAGCGCCCCGACCGCTCGACGCGGTGGATGGCTGCGCGGCGGATCCTGGGCTCTCGCCCTGCTGCGGGCGGAATGCCAGCATCCGCAGCACGTTCATCTCGAAACCCGAGCGCGGGCTGGGCGCCAGCGGCAGGTCGCGGCGCCCGGTCAGGGCCATCTGGTACCACAGCTGCACCACCTCGGGCCTGAGGCTGGACGCCAGCGCGTCCAGGTCCACGCCGTCGGCCTCCACCACGCTGCCCGGCACCAGCTGACGCACCTGGATCCGGTGCAGCGCTTCGGCCATGGCGTCGAGCACGCTGCCCCAGTCCGGCGAGAACCCGGCCAGGGTCTCCACCTCGGCCAGCAGGGCCTGGCCGTCACCGGCCGACAGCGCGTCCAGCAGCGCTGCCACCCGGGTGCGGTCCACGGTGCCGAGCATCGCGGCCACGCCGGCATCGTCCAGCTTGCCGCCGGTGTAGGCAATGGCCTGGTCCAGCAGCGACAGCGCGTCGCGCAGGCTGCCATCGGCGGCCTTGGCCAGCTCGCGGATGGCCGCTGGCTCGGATTCAATCTCCTCGGCCTGCAGGATCTTCGCGACCTGGCCTTCGATCTGGTCCAGGTCCAGCCGCTTCAGGTTGAACTGCAGGCAGCGCGACAGCACGGTCACCGGCAGGCGCTGCGGATCGGTGGTGGCCAGCAGGAACTTCACGTGTCCTGGCGGCTCTTCCAGCGTCTTCAACAGCGCGTTGAAGGCGGACTTGGAGAGCATGTGCACTTCGTCGATGAGGTACACCTTCACCCGCCCGCGGGACGGCATGTACTGGGCGTTGTCGATCAGCTCGCGCACATCGTCGACGCCGGTGTTGCTGGCGGCGTCGATTTCAAGCAGGTCGATGAAGCGGCCGGCATCGATATCGCGGCAGGAATTGCACTGGCCGCAGGGCTCGGCCGAGGTGCCCTGTTCGCAGTTCAGGCTCTTGGCGAAGATGCGGGCGATGGTGGTCTTGCCCACGCCCCGGGTGCCGGTAAACAGGAACGCGTGGTGCACGCGGCCGGTATCAAGCGCGTTGCTGAGGGCCCGGACCACGTGCTCCTGGCCAACCAGTTCATCGAAACGGCGGGGGCGCCACTTGCGGGCGAGGACGAGATAGGACATGCGCCCATTCTGCCATGCCGGCCGCCCCTTCCAGCCGGTTCATCATGTTCCTTGTTCCGCATCGTGCCGGAGCGTAGAATTGCCGGCCCGGCACCTGTTCATCGGCGCCGGGACCCAGTGCGGAGAGGTGTCCGAGCGGTTGAAGGAGCACGCCTGGAAAGTGTGTAAGCGTCTAAACCGCGCTTCGGGGGTTCGAATCCCCCTCTCTCCGCCAATCTATGGTGACCCCGTCGGTCCCTCGCAACGCTAGATCGAAAACTCCGCCAGGGCCGGAAGGCAGCAACGGTATCGTTCGACGCGGGTGCCGAGGTCAACTGGCGGGGTCATCGCCTTTTCAGGCAGGCGCACCCTCATCTGGATGCAGCCAGCCGGCATCGCCATCCACGTAATGCTCGTGCTTCCAGATCGGCACGCGGTGTTTGACCTCGTCGATGACCCAGCGGCAGGCCTCGAAGCTCATGTCGCGGTGCCCGGCGGACACGCCCACCCATACGGCCAGCTCGCCGATGGCCAGCTCGCCCACCCGGTGCACGCAGACCGCCTGGGCCAGTGAAAAGCGCTCGCAGGCTTCTTCCAGGATCTTTTCGCCCTCGGACTCGGCCAGCTCGCGGTAGGACTCGTAGCGCAGCCCGCGCACCGGCCGGCCTTCGTTGTAATTGCGCACCCAGCCTTCGAAGATGCTGCAGGCGCCGGCGGCGTCGTGCTGCAGCCGCGCGTGCAAAGCGGATGCGTCGAAAGGCGTGTCGGAAATACGGAAGCGTTTCATATCGGTCTGCTCAGCCGCCGCTGACCGGCGGAATGAATGCGATCTCCGCACCTTCGGCGGGTGCGTCCTCCCAGCGCGCAAAGGCGCCGTCCACTGCGACCCGCAGCCGATCGGCGGGTAACGCAAAGCCGTGCTTCTGCTGCAGCTCCAGGTACAGGGCGCGCAGGTCCGCTGCTGCGGTCGGCAAGGTTTCGCGCTCGCAGCCGGCGGCGTCGCGCAGGCTGGCGAAATACAGCACGGTCACGCGGGTCATGCGCCTGCTCCCGAATCCCCGCCGGAGCGGCCGAAATCACGTTTGCCGCCGCGCTTGCCGGCCAGGCTGGCCGGGCCCAGCACGATGTCGTGCGAAAGCGCCTTGCACATGTCGTAGATGGTCAGGGCGGCGATGGTGGCTCCGGTCAGCGCCTCCATCTCCACCCCGGTGCGGTGCACCGTCTTGACCGAACACACCACCAGCAGCTCGCTCTGGCCATGCCAGTCGATGGACAGTTTCACTCCATCGATCGGCAGCGGATGGCAGAACGGGATCAGTTCGTGGGTGCGCTTGACCGCCATGGTGCCGGCGACGATGGCGGTATCGACGATGCCGCCCTTGGCGCTGCGCAGCCCGCTTTCGCGCAGCTGGGCGGCGACAGCATCGGGAAATTGCACCAGACACTCGGCAACCGCTTCGCGCGCGGTCACCGCCTTGCCCGACACATCCACCATGGCCGGGCGGCCGGAAGCGTCGAGATGGGTGAGTTTGCCCTGGGGGGAAGAACTGGACATGGCCATCCGGAAACAATGCGGCCCCTGATGATACCGGCCCCCGGCAAACGCCTGCGCCGGATCAGCCGCCGATGAGGAACATTTCCACCCGGCGACCGGAGCCGCTGGCGGTGCCGCGTTGTTCACTGTAACGGTCGGCGCGGCGCGACCACAGGCCGGCCACGTGCTCGGCCATGGCCAGTTCGCCGCCGTCCAGGGCAGGCTTCAGGTCCACCCCACCGGCCGCGAACAGGCAGGTGTACAGATGGCCATCGGCCGAAACCCGCGCGCGGTTGCAGTCGGCGCAGAACGGCGCGGTCACCGAGCTGACAAAGCCGACTTCGCCGGCGCCGTCTTCGAAAGCATGGCGTTCGGCCACCTCCCCGCGGTGCTGCGGATCCAGCGACCGCAGCGGCCAGCGCGCATGGATCAGCCCGTGCAACTCGGCGGAAGGTACTACCCGCGTCCGGTCCCAGCCATTGCAAGTACCAACGTCCATGTATTCGATGAACCGCAGTACGTGCCCGCTGCCGCGGAAATGCTCCACCAGCGGCAGCACCTGATCGTCATTGATCCCGCGCTGGACGACGCAGTTGAACTTGATTGATTCAAATCCGGCCGCTTCCGCGGCGCGAACGCCCTCCAGCACCCGGGCGACTTCGCCGCGCCCGCCGCTGAGCCGGCGGAACACCTCCGGTTCCAGCGCATCCAGGCTGATGGTCAACCGCCGCAGGCCGGCATCACGCAGCGCCTGCGCCTGGCGGGCCAGCAGGCTGCCATTGGTAGTCAGGGCCAGGTCTTCGATGCCCGGGACCGCAGCCAGCCGGGTTATCAGTTCGGGCAGGTTGCGCCGCAACAGCGGCTCGCCACCGGTGATGCGCAGCTTGCGCATGCCGGCCAGGGCAAAGCCGCGCACCAGGGTTTCGATCTGGTCAAACGACAGCCGCGACGCCGAATCAAACCCGTAGTCGTCGGGCACCCGATCCGCCGGCATGCAGTAATCGCAGCGGAAATTGCAGGCCTCGATCACCGACAGCCGCAGGTCACGCAGCGGACGCCCGAGGCGGTCGAGCGGAAGCGGAGTCTGGTTCGGGACAGGAGCGGCACTCATGACTGCTCCATGATGCCCGACGTTGGCGCTTGCAACGCCAAAATTTCGCCGGGTGCGGCCACCCGATGCCCGCGCGCCCGCATGGCGTCGCCGTCTGCGGCGCTTGCGTAGTGGTAGAGAACGCAGCGTTCCAGCAGCTCGGGCGGGTATTCACGCTCCAGCTCGTCCAATCCCGCGTGCGACGGATTGCCGTGCAGGGCACAGTCATGGGCCACGGTTTCGCCGGCAGCCGCATAGACCTTCAACAGTTCGGCGATCGGGCGGGTATCCCCGCTCCACACCAGGCTGCCCGGCAGGCGCAGGCCGAACGCGGTGCGCGGCCAGTGATGACGCACGGCAAAGGTTTCCAGCCGCACCCCGTCATGCCAGAACCAGTCTCCCACCGGGATCAGCTGGAATGCCTCCCAGAAATTCGCCCCGCCCTCAGCCAGCGCATTGGGGTAATCACCAACCCGCTGGTGCAGCAGTGGCACCACGCTGGCCGGCACGTAAACGGGCACGCGACCGCGCCGCTGCGGATCGAAATACATCCGCGAAAACAGCCGTTCGAACCCCGACACGTGATCCATATGGGTATGCGTGATGAACAGCGCCCGCGGTGGCTGGCCGTAATGGGCGAGGTACGCGCTCAATCCCTCGCTGCCGCAGTCAATGGTCAGCCACGGCTCGCCATCGCGTTCGATGGTCGCCATGGAATTACCCAGCTCGACCGCGTCGGCGTTGCCAACCCCGTGAAATCGCAGCGCCCAGCCCATGCTCAATATCCCTTGTCCCAGCGCGCGTCATAGGCGGCGCGCAGACGGGCGATACCAGCCTGCACCTCGGCCCTGGGGCGTCCGCCATGCAGCTTGAGCAGCGAGCGTTCCAGCCGCGCCAGGTTGCGCATGCGCCACCCGGTCTGCGGCAGGCGACGCTGGCAGCGGTCCAGATCGATCACCCAGCCGCGACCGTCGTTTCCAAACAGGATGTTGTGGGCGTTCAGGTCGACGTGGTCGAGTCCTCCGCGGTGGCATCGTGACACCAGCTCGCCGGTCTGCTCCCAGGGTGCGGCGGCGCTGTCTGCCTTGACGAGGTCAGCCAGGCTGACGACGTCTTTCAGCCGCTGAACCAGGATGGCCGCGCGGTAAAACAGGCCACGGCGCAGGTAGCAGGCGGCGATCGGCTCGGGCACCGGCAGCCCATTCTTGTGCAGCTCGCGGGCCAGGCGGAATTCGGCAAAACTGCGCACTCGCTCGCTGCCCCGCCACAGATGAAGGTCGCGATTCAACCTGGCCACCAGCCCGCCACGCAGGTAGTGGCGCAGCACCGCCGGGCCGACAGGGCTGTCAACGAACCACGCCCCACCACGTCCGCCGCTGGTCACCCGGCGCGCAGCATCTCCCCACCAGGCAGGGTCGAACCAGCCCTGCTCGACTTGCCGCACGATCGCGGCATCGCTCAGAATCGATCCAAACCCGCCGCCTTCATCGCGGAACGGCGTCAGGCTTTCAGTGGCGTCGAATCTCACCATCCAGCGAGTCTAACAAGCCTTATGCCACTTCCACCGCCGCCTTCCCGCACCCCGGTCCCGGGGTCGATCTGCCTGCTGCGGCTGTCGGCACTTGGCGATGTCACCCACGTGCTGCCGCTGGTGCACACCCTGCGTTCGGCCTGGCCTGAAACTTCGCTTACCTGGGTGATCGGCAAGGGCGAGCGGCGCCTGCTGGACGGCCTGCCGGGGGTGCAGTTTGTGGTGTACGACAAGAAGTCCGGCGTGGCCGGCATGCGCGCCGTGCGCCGGGAACTCGGGAACCGCCGCTTTGATGCCTTGCTGCAGCTGCAAGTGGCCGGCCGCGCCAACCTGCTGTCGGCTTTCATCCCGGCACGGCGCAGGATCGGCTACGACCGTGCGCGCTCGAAAGATCTGCACGGACTGTTCATCAATGAACGCATCGCCGATCGCCCCGGCATCCACGTGCTCGACGCCATCGGCAGCTTCTGCGAGCCGCTGGGGCTGGCGCGCGGCAAGACGGTGTGGAACCTGCCGGTACCGGATGATGCGCACGAGTGGGCGCGCGCCCAATGGCCCAGGGATGACGTGCGCACGCTGGTGATTTCGCCCTGCTCCAGTCACGTGCGCCGCAATTGGTACGCCGACCGCTACGCCGCCGTGGCCGACCATGCCGCGGCTGCGGGTTGGCGGGTGGTGCTGTGCGGGGGCCGCAGTGCGCTGGAACGCGAGACCGCCGATGCCATCGCCGCCGGGACCCAGGCGCCGCTCATCGACCTGGTCGGCAAGGACACGCTCAAACAGCTGCCGGCCCTGCTGGCCCGCGCCGACCTGGTGATGACCCCGGACTCGGGCCCGATGCACATCGCCAACTCCATGGGCACCAAGGTGCTGGGCCTGCACGCGGCCAGCAATCCCGCCCGCAGCGGGCCCTATTCGGACCGGCGCTACTGCGTGGACCGCTATGACGCCGCCGCCCGCAAATACCTCAAACGTCCGGCGGCAGAGCTGCGCTGGGGCACCAAGATCGAGCACGACGGGGTGATGGAGCTGGTGACGGTGGACGACGCGATCGCCGCGTTCGAGCGCTTCCGCGCCGACGACCCCGGGGCGAAAGGCTAGGCGCTCTCGCCGCGGTAGTCCTGGTAGGACTTTTCTTCCACGAAGGACGAGCCCAGCGCCAGGTTGATCTCTTTCTTGATCCGAGCCCGCTCGTCGTTTTCGAAGTACACGCTGCGCGCCAGGCGGACGAATTCCTCGTCGAACGCCCCCGCCTTTTCCTGGAGGCGGATCTCGTCCTCGATCTCCCACAGACGCTCGTTGACCGACTTCAGGTCGGCGCGCAGGCGGACCACGTCGCGACCGGCCGCCGGGTGCGCCATCCAGGTCCTTTCCAGCGCCGACAGCTCCCTGCGCACGTTGGCCAGCTTGCCGGGGTCCTGCATCCGCTCGGACTTGATCTGCAGGATGGCGATCTTGTCGAGCAGTTCGCCAAAGGAAACGGGCACTTGGACTTCAGGCATGGGCTTGGGCACCGGTGTGATCTGGGAACGGCAGTTTAACCGCAAGGCCGCCGGGCGCCTTGTTCCCTGCCCGGCCGCCGCTTATCATGTCCGACTTCGCTGCCGGCTGGCGGCGAAAACCACCGGAGAGGTGGCAGAGTGGTTGAATGTACCTGACTCGAAATCAGGCAGGCGTTTATAGCGCCTCGGGGGTTCGAATCCCCCCCTCTCCGCCAGTTTCGAAAGGCCCCCGCAAGGGGGCTTTTTTGTGGCTTTTCTTCCAGTCGAAACGCTGGATACCGGCTTCGATGCGATTCGGCGCGACCTGACGGGCCCCGTCGCGGCCGGGAGCCTTCGCTGCGAATGTCCCCCGGCCTCCGCCAAGGCGGATGCCTCCTCCTTTATTTCGCCGCGAAGGCTCCCGGCCACGACAGGCCTTGGCTTGCGGAACGAAAAAGCGTTCAGTCCGCCGGAGCCCGGGCATTGCTCCTGAACCACCGCGCACCCGTCTCGCAGGGTGTCGAGGTCTTGAGTGCGAAATAAAGGAGGAGGTGGCGGCCGCAGGCCGACGCCGGGGGACATTCGCATTCAAGAGCCTCGGCACCCGGCGCCCCGCGCCGTATCAGCCCAAGGCTTCACCCGCGTCCTAACCCAACACGATCGCTTAAACTTCCCGCATGCCAAAAGATCCCGCCAACGAACCCTCTCCCGTCGCTGATTTCGAGAAATCCCTCGAACAGCTCGAATCCCTCGTCGACACCATGGAGCGGGGCGAGCTGAGCCTCGAAAAGTCCCTGGAAGCCTATGAGCGCGGCGTGGGCCTGTACCGGCGCTGCCAGCAGGCGCTGGAACAGGCGGAGCTGCGGGTAAAACTGCTCAGCGACCCCGACAGGCCAGAAGACGCCGTGCCGTTCCCCGGAACGACAGACGATGGCTGACATCTCCGGCGCGGATCCCGCGCTGCTGCTTGATGCGTGGCGCACGCGAATCGACAGCGCCCTTGCACATGCCCTGGATCTGGCCATCGGCGCGGAGTCGCGCCTGGCTGCCGGCATGCGCCACGCCGTGCTGCTGGGCGGCAAGCGCATGCGGCCGCTGCTGGCCCACGCCAGTGGCTATGCCTGTGGGGCCCATCCCGATGCGCTGGACGGGCCGGCGACTGCGATCGAGCTGATCCACGCCTATTCCCTGGTGCACGACGACCTGCCGGCAATGGACAACGATGACCTGCGCCGCGGCCAGCCCACGGTGCACGTGGCTTTCAATGAAGCAACCGCCATCCTGGTGGGCGACGCCCTGCAATCGCTCGCCTTCCAGGTGCTGGCCGACACGCCTGTCACAGGCGACCGGCGCGTGGCCATGCTGCGCGAACTGGCGGTGGCCTCCGGCGCCATAGGCATGTGCGGAGGCCAGGCCCTGGACCTCGCGGCCACCGGCAAGGGCGCCGAGGCCAGCCTGGAGGATCTCGAACGACTGCATGCGCTCAAGACCGGCGCACTGATCCGCGCCGCCGTCCGCATGGGAGCGCTCGCCGCCGGGGCCGACGATGACCAGCGCAAACAGCTCGACGTATTCGCCGATACGCTCGGACTGGCCTTCCAGATCCGCGACGACCTGCTCGACGTGGAAGGTGAAAGCGAAACCCTGGGCAAGACCGCCGGCAAGGACGCGGCACAGGACAAGGCTACGTTCCCGGCCCTGATCGGCGTCGAGGCCTCGCGTTCCCGGCTGGTTGAATTGGCCGACACCATGTCGTGCGCGCTGGATCCGCTGGGGCCACGCGCCGCCCCGCTGCGCGCTCTTGCGGAGCTGGCAATCCACCGCTCCCACTGATCGGACCCAGGGACGCCGTGGGACCGGGACCCGCTTCCGCCTCCAGCAAGCGGTCCTTCACCGGCACTGCTTGACCGGTTACACCGCAACCGCATCCCGGCGCGGGCGCAGCTCGATCTGCAGCAGCCACGCCTGGTCCTGAAAGAAGCGGTGGCGCAGCAGACGGTCATCAACCCAGCGCGAGGCACGGATGACAGGCCTGCTGTTGAAGAACAGCATGGGCGCATACGGGCGCATCAGGGCCTGGTAACCGATTTGCACCTCGAAATGGCGCCGCAGCAGTTCGATGGCCGCGTGGTCAAAGGGGTATTCGTCGGGCGTGCGCAACTGCGGCGTCAGCCTGCGGAAGGCGCGCACCAGCACGTTGCCCTGCGCCGGCTCGATGAATCGCCCGACCCCCCGCGCCGAGAGCTTCCTGGCCAGTGCCGGGGCAAAACGCGGCAGGTCCAGATGATGCAGAACGCCGTGGCCGAACGCGAAGTCCACCTCGCCGTCGGCCATACTGCCGAGCACGTTCGCATCATCGACGCGGAATTCGAACGCGGGCGGCAAGCCGAGCTCCCTGCAGTGGTCAATGGCGGCTGGGCTGATGTCGATGCCCACGTAGCGGCCGCGGAACCTGCGGAGCGCGGACGCATGGTCGCCTCGGAAACACCCGATCTCCAGGACGGTGCCGTCGAGGAAATCCGCAGGGACCGAGCCGAACGCATAGACGTCCGCAACAGAAGCGTAGACGTACCCGAGACCACGCCGGCCTTCGTCCTCGCCCTGGATCCGGGAATCGTGGAATTCGGCTTCCGCCCTAACGCGGGCCTCGGCGTCCCGCTGGCCGTTCATGTGGCTGTTCATCCCCTCGTCCGCGGCATGTGTTTCCTGCTTTCACGGGAACCGCGCGGCGAACCGGCCAGCTTCCGCCGTAGCATCGCCCTGCATGAGGATGTCCCGTCAGCCGGCCACATCACTTGATCAGCCGCACAGCGAACGGATAGCGGTAAAGCGCACCGTCGTTGGACTTGCGCGCCGCTGCACTGCGCGCTCTGGCAGAGCTGGCGATCCACCGCTCCCACTGACCCTGTCCGTCGACGTCTCCGTTTGGCGTGTATGGAGGGGATAAGCGGACAACACAGGGAAAGCAGTGGCGGGAAAGATCGGGGGCCGACTGGCGGGGGCCGTGGATTCGGCCATGGCCGCAGCCAGCGTGCGCTTCATCGATGCCTGGGCAGTGGTGGAACGCGCCTACCGGCGGCCGCTGGCGTGGATCACTCAGCGGCTGGGCTTCGGCTTCTATCCGCTGCTTGCCTTGGTGATGGTGGGCGCACTGGCTTGGGACTTGCAGCACGGCCAGTCGCTGGCCGAGGCCGAAGACGCGGTGTTCGATCGGGTCATCAGCTGGCGGCTGGTTGAACCCGTTCCCAGCGGACGCACCGTGGTGGTGGAGATCGACGACTGCTCGATCGATTACTACCGCGCCCGCGGCGAAGGCGGCTGGCCCTGGAGTCGTGAGCGCCACGCCGACCTGCTGGATGCGCTGGACCGGGCGGGCGTGCGCGCAGCCGGCATCGACATCCTCTTTGCCGACCACGCGGCGCATGATCCCGCCGGCGACACGCTGCTGGATGCCGTGGCCGAGGGTGGCAACGGGCGCTTCATCTTCGCCGCCACGCGGCTGCATCCCGATTTCGACGCGGCCTCACCGCTGCGCGCAAGCCGGGTGCCCGGGGCGTTCCGGCTGGATGCGAATGTTCCGGCGCCCGGACCAACCGTGGCCATGATCCAGCCCTATGGCGAGGCCATGGCCCGCCACTCGGGCTTGGTGAACATCCAGCGCGGCCGCGATGGCGTGTTGCGCGACATGCGTCTCTACGAAGCCGCGTGGGGATGGGCCCTGCCCTCCCTGGCGCTGCGGCTGGCGCAGGCGGGCGGCGCCGATGTCGACGCGGCGGTGGCTGCACGTGGGGGAGAACTGCGGATCAATTGGCGCGAGCGCAGTGGGCTGCCGTTTGCCAGCGCCGCCGACCTGATCGAAGGCATGCCGGTGTGCGGCCAAGCGCTGCCGGCCCTGCAGGATACCTTGGTGGTCGTGGGCCACACCGCGGCGGGCATCAACGATGCCAAACCCACCCCGGTGGACATGGCCATGCCGGGCGTGGCGATCCTGGCCGAAGCCGTCGAGGCGCTGGCCACGGACAGTTGGATTCGCATGCCCCCGGGCTGGCTGAAGTACGCGCTGGCCAGCCTGCTGGTACTGCTGTCGTGCCTGGTGTTCTGGCGCGGCGAGCCGCATACCGACGTGGACCCGGTGTTCGTGGCCCTCAACCTGACGCTGCTTGCGATCGCCTTCGCAGGGCTCACCTTCTTCGGCTGGTTCATCGACATCTTTGCCAGCCTCGGCTACGGCGCACTCTGCTTCGGCCTGTGCCGGGGATACTCGGCGGTCCAGCGCGGACGCGCCGAGGGCAACTCGGACTATCGGCCTGGATACGATCCCATCGCCCGGCCCTGGCTGCTGCTGGTGCGGCTGCGTTTCGAACCCGACCCAAGCCTGTCCGCACAGCAGGTGAAACGCAGACGCCGGGAGTACCGCCGGGTGCTGCGCAAGCTGGTCTACACCAGCCCGGACATTGTGATGATCGAAGGCGTGATCGAGCGCAAGCACTGGATGCAGCCGATCCTTGATGACCTCGTATTGCTGACCTGGACCGGCAGCACACATGCCGCAGTGAACGCGCGGGCCGGACACGACCTGGATGCGCTGTACGCCGCCCTCAACACTGACAGCGAGCGCCTGGAAGGCAGTGGACGGGTGATGGTGTGCTCAACCAGCACCTGCCTGAATGCTGGCGAGGTCGATGACCACAGCGTCTTTCGACTGCGCCTGCGCGCCCTGCTCGGCCAGGACCTGGAGCGCCTGCCGCAGCGCCCGCTGTCAGCCAATAACCCTTTGCCCTTTCTGTTGGATCCACCCGAGGAGATCGTTCCATGCGCAGCAGCTTCCGCAACCTGAGCCTGGCCCTGTTGGCCAGCGCCCTCATGACCAGCGCAGCGCTGGCAGCCGGCATGCCCGCGGTAGTCCACAAGCGCTCGGTTGAAGTCCGCCAGGCGCCGGATTTCTCGGCGCCGGCGATCACCACGCTCAGCCGGGACACCCAGGTCTGGATCAGCGACCAGCAAGGCCTCTGGTACGCGCTGCTGTTGGAGGACGGACGCAGCGGCTATGTGCGGGTCAACGAGGTGCGCATGGCCTATGCCGGCGCGGAAACCCCCGATGCCGCCCGCGGCGCCCTTTTGCAGGGCAACGCCGGTCGCGGGCGAGTCACCGAAACCGCGACCGTGCGCGGCATTGACGCCAGCGACCTGGCCGCCGGCCGCCACGACGAAGCCAGCCTGGCGCGGATGGAGTCCTATCGCGTGGACGCCGCCAGCGCGGCCGCCCATGCGCAGGCCCAGGGCTGGCAGGCCCGCACGGTGCGCTGGCCGGCGGAGGCTTCAGAGCTCGACACCTCTGGCGTCCAGGCCACCCAGGCGGACAAGCGTGGCGCCCTGTCCAGCGCGCGCGGCCTGCTGTCACGGGTGGGGGGCGGCATGCTGGCCAACCAGGCCACCCGCGTTGCCGACCGGGCCATGGGCAAGTCCGACCAGGAGATTGCGGAAGAAGAGCGCGCACTGGGTCCGGCGGTGACCGGGCGCGTGCTTGGCGTCGCGCCCTTCTGGGAAGATGACGCCGCGCAGCGCCGGGTTAATCTCGTCGGCCGCTGGCTGGCATCGCAGACCTCGCGCCCGGACCTGCCGTGGAGCTTTGCCGTGATTGATGACGGCGAAATCAACGCGTTTGCCGCACCTGGCGGTTACATCATGCTGACCCGCGGCCTGTATGAGCTGCTCGCCGACGACGCCGAGCTGGCCGCAGTGATCGCGCACGAGCTCGGCCACGTGGTGCAGCGCGATCACTTCGAAGTCATCCGCAAACAGCAGGTGCGCCAGGCCGGCAAGGACGCCCTGCTGTCACAGGTAAACGTCCCCGGCGCGGCGGCCTATGCCCGCGACTATGTGGACCAGCACGGCGCGGCGGTGCTGCTGACCGGACTGGACCGGGAGGCCGAATATCGTGCCGACCATGCTGCCGGCATCTACCTGGAGCGCGCCGGCTTCGATCCGCTGGCGTTCTATTCGGTGCTGCAGAAGATGGCTTCGTTTGGCGAGCGTCCGGCCCGCCTGGCCCAGCTTTACCGCACCCACCCGCCGCTGGACGAACGCATGGACCGTCTGGACAGGGTTGGGGAGCGGAGCCGTTGAAGCAGGACGGCGGGGCGGCGCGCATGGCGCACGCCGCCCGCCGGAATCACTTGATCAACCGGATGGCAAACGGATAGCGGTACAGCACACCGTCGTTGGACTTGATCGCGGCGATGATGATGAACACCAGCCCGGTGATGCCAATGATGAACATCAGCGGCAGCGCGAGCAGGAATCCGAGCCCCAGGGTCAACAGGCCGAACAGGAACAGGACCAGCATGATCCCGGCCAGGGTGATGTTGAAGTTCAGCGCCTCTTTGGCCTGGTCGGCCACAAACGGCATGGTTTCCTTCTTCACCAGCCAGATGATCAACGGGCCCAGGAAGCAGCCGATGCTGGCGCCCCAGCCCGCGGTGACCAGCCCTCCCAGCAGGGCCGACAGGTGCGCGAACATCGCCCACTGCCGCTCCTCGGCGCTGACGCCACTGGGATGCAGCGGTGGCTCGGAAGCCGGCGGCGGCGGCGGTGGCTGCGATGGTGGCGGTGGCGGCGTGGCGCCCTGATTTGGTTCAGTCATGTCCCCTCCTTCCAGGCCCGGATGGCCTCAACGAGCGCAAGCATAGCGTTATTGGCTTCCGGCCACGGTCATCGGGCCGATGAGGATCGAGCCGGTGCGCGTGTGCGAACGCGGGTCGACATCGCTGCCCACCGCCTCGATATTGCGGAACATGTCCTTCAGGTTGCCGGCGATGGTGATGCCGTCCACCGGATGCACGATTTCACCGTTTTCCACCAGGAACCCGGCGGCACCCCGGGAGTAATCGCCGGTGATCGGATTCACGCCCTGGCCCATCAGCTCGGTCACCAGTACCCCGCGGCCCATCGTGCGCAGCAGCTCGTCCTGCCCGCCGGCGTTTGCAGCAACCTGGAGGTTGCGCACGCCGCCCGCGTTGCCGGTCGTTTCCAGGCCCAGCCGGCGCGCGGAGTAGCTGCCCAGCACGTAGCGCTGCAGCACGCCGCCTTCCACCAGCGCCGAGTCACGGGTGGCGACGCCCTCGCCGTCGAACCAGGCCGAACGCAGGCCATGGACCAGATGCGGCTGCTCATGCAGCGCAAACCATGTGGGAAACAGCTGCTCGCCCACGCTGTCGGGCAGGAAGCTGGAACGCCGGTACTGCGCCCCTCCGGACACTGCGCCCAGCAGGTGGCCGATCAGTGAGCGCGCCACCGGGGCATCGAAAAGGATGGGGTATTCGCCCGTTGCCAGCGGCCGTGGATCAAGCCTGCCGACGGTGCGCAATGCGGCGCGGCGTCCAATCGCGGCCGCCGGCTCCAGGTCGGACTCGGCCAGGCCGATGCTGTACCAGCCCGCTCGCTGCATGGCTTCGCCGCGCCCTGCAATCAGCGCGCACGAGATGCTGTGCAAGGTATCGCGCTCGGCGCCCACGAAGCCGTGGCTGTTGGCGTAGACCCCCAGCGACTGTCCGCTGCCCACCGAGGCGCCATCGGAATTTGTGATCTGCCGATCCGCGTCCCGCCCGGCTGCCTCGCAGGCCAGCGCCAGTTCGACCGCGCGCTCAGCGTCCAGCCCCCAGGGATGCCAGGTGTCCAGGTCGAGCGACCGGGTCGCCATGCGGGCGGGATCGGCGAGGCCGGATGCCGGATCCGGTTCGGTCACCCGGGCGATCGCGCAGGCCTGTTCCACGGTGGCCTGCAGGCTCGCCTCGCGCAGATCGGCGGTGCTCGCGCTGCCTTTGCGCTGGTTGAAGTACACGGTCACTCCGATCCCGCGGTCACGGGTGGCCTCAACGGTCTCCACCTCGCCCATGCGCGCGCCCACACTCAGCCCACGCTCTTCGGAGCAGCTCACCTCGGCCTGGTCGGCGCCGGCGGCCCTGCATGCTTCCAGCAGGCGCCCGGCCAGCTGCTCAAGGCGCACCAGCCGCTCCCGGCTGTCATCGGTCTGCGCTGCCACGGGGGTCGGGGTCGTCAATCGATTATCCTTTGCAAGTCCGCTGCCTGGCGCCATTCTCGCCCATCCGGCCATTCCGGTGTCGCAGCATTCCAACGATCCAGGAGTCCCGATGCGCGGCATCGATGAAGAAACCGGCGAATACCGCGGCCCCAGCCGCAGCCAGCAACGGCGTGATGCGCTGGAAGTGCGCACGCTCGCTGAAGCGCTGGTGGAACTGTCCTCGGCCCGGCTGGCCCGGCTGCCCATTCCCGATCAGCTGCTGCCGCACATCCACGACACGCAGAAGATCACCTCCCACATCGCCCGCAAGCGCCAGCTGCAGTTCCTGGCCAAGCAGATGCGACGGGAAGACGACGAAACCCTGCACGCGATCAGCGATGCGCTGGATGCCGGCGGTGAGGCGTCCCGGCAGGAGACCGCCCTGCTGCACCGGGTCGAGGCCTGGCGCGAGCGGCTGCTGGAAGAAGGTGATGCAGCCCTGGCCGCATTGATCGCCGAACACCCGCAGGCCGAACCCCAGCAGCTGCGCCAGCTGGTGCGCAACGTGCAGGCCGAGCGCAAGAAAAACAAACCACCGCGCGCCTTCCGCGAACTGTTCAGGCTGCTGCGCGGGATCCTCGAGCAGCCGGAGGAAAGCGCCGACGGCGAGTAGATCCCGCGTCGCCGACGCGCCGGGTCAGGCCCGGGTGCCGCCCACCGTCAGCTGGTCAATCAGCAGCGACGGCTGCCCCACGCCGACCGGAACGCTCTGCCCGTCCTTGCCGCAGGTGCCCACGCCGTCGTCCAGGGCGAAGTCGTCACCGACCATGGTCACCCGCTGCATGGTTTCCGGGCCGTTGCCGATCAGCGTTGCACCCTTGACCGGGGCGGTGATCCGCCCGTCCTCGATCAGGTAGGCCTCGGTGGCCGAGAACACGTACTTGCCGCTGGTGATATCGACCTGGCCGCCGCCGAAGTTGACTGCGTACAGCCCCTTCTTCACCGATCGGATCATTTCCTCGCGCGTATGGCGCCCGGCCAGCATGTAAGTGTTGGTCATGCGCGGCATGACCAGATGGGCGAACGACTCGCGCCGGCCGTTACCGGTCGGCTCGGCCCCCATCAGACGGGCGTTGTGGGTGTCCTGCATGTAGCCCACCAGCACGCCATCCTCGATCAGGGTGGTGCAGCGGGTCGGCGTTCCTTCATCGTCGATATTGAGCGAGCCGCGGCGACCGGCCAGGGTGCCGTCATCGACAATGGTCACGCCGGGCGCGGCCACGCGCTGGCCGATGCGCCCGGCATAGGTACTGGTGCCCTTGCGGTTGAAGTCACCCTCCAGCCCGTGACCGACGGCCTCGTGCAGCAGCACGCCCGGCCAGCCGGCGCCCAGCACCACCGGCATCACTCCGGCCGGGGTGTCCACGGCCTCCAGGTTCACCAGGGCCTGGCGCAGGGCCTCGCGCGCGAAATGTTCAGGGCGGCCATCGCCAAGCAATTCGGCGTAGGAATAGCGCCCGCCAAAACCGGCATAGCCGGATTCGCGGCGTCCGCCCTGCTCCACGATCACCTGGATGTTCATCCGCACCAGCGGCCGGACATCGCCGGCCAGCAAGCCGTCCGAACGTGCCACGAGGAAGGTTTCAACGGCCCCACTCAGGTTCACCATCACCTGGAACACGCGCGGATCGGCAGCGCGCAGGAACTGGTCCACGCGGCGCAGCGCTTCCACCTTCACCTGGCTGTCCAGCGCATCGATGGGGTCATCGGACGGATACAGCAGGCGGCCGCTGCCAGCGGTCAGCGGATGCGGGGCGCGGGCGTCACCGGAGCGGGCGATGGCCCGTGCCGATCCGGAAGCAGCCAGCAGCGCCTGCGCGTCGATCTCATCGGAATAGGCAAAGCCGGTCTTCTCGCCGGAGATCGCCCGTACCCCGACGCCCTGTTCGATCGCATGCGCGCCATCCTTGACGATGCCATCCTCCACCGCCCAGCCCTCGCGCCGGATGTGCTGGAAGTAGAGATCGCCAAAGTCGATGCCCGGCCCCATCAGGGTGCCAAAGGCGCGCTCCAGCCCCCCGCTGTCGAGCCCGGCGGGCTGCAGCAGGCGGCTGTGGGCGATGGCAAGCGGTTCGGCGGTATTGGTCATGATGTCCTTGATTGGGGCGGGAAGGTCAAAGGCCAAGCGGGCGCGGCCACCATTGGCAGTGGCACGGTACCAGCGCCAGGGCTATTGCTGCGGCGGCGGGCGGTCACGCTCGGCCACGCGCGGGGCTTCGCGGCGGACCACCTCCACCTCCGGCTCGCTCCACGGACCGCTGATGCGGTAGGTGGTGGATCCCAGTTCGCTCAGCGGCCGGCGCAACACGGCGTTGGCCATCGCGCCGACCGCAGCGCCCACCGGGCCCGCGGTAATCGCGCCCACCGCGGCCAGCACATTGCCAGACTTGGGCAACACTTCAACGGTCTGATCGTAGGTACGCGCACGCAGGTCGGCCTGGCCCGAGATCTGGATCCGGGCCGCAGGCCCGTCCATTACCAGGCTTTCGCTGCGCGCCTGCCCGGCCACCACCTGGACTTCACCCTCGATGCGGTTGAAGGCAAAGCCCTTGGCGAAGAAATCGCGGAAATCCAGCGACAGCCGGCGTGGCAGTTCAGCGATGCTGAGCAGCCCCAGCAGTCGCCCCGCCCCGGGCTGTACCTCAAGCAGCTGGCCATCGCGCAGCCGCAGGCCGAGCGTTCCATCCAGCAGTTCAGCCTTGAAGCCGGCCGGGCTTGCAGGCCATGCCGCAGCCAGCTGCAGGCGCCCGTCTGCGCCGTTGACGTGTCCGTGGTAGCCGAGCCCATCCAGCAGCTGGCCGAAATTGGCGCTGGCCACGCGCATTTCCATCCGCGTATGCGCCGCGCCGCCGCGGCCCGTCCAGTCGCCGCTGGCCACCACGTGATGGACAGGCGACTGGGTTTCCAGCTGCTCGATGCGCATGCCTCCAGCTGTCCGGCTGGTGACCAGGGTGGCGGTTCCCAGCTGTGCCTGATCCACTCTCAGGTCCTCGACCGATAAGCGGATGGGTGGGATCCGCGATGGATCCGGTCCCTCTCCGGCCACGACGGCGTCCTCCAGGACGTCGGAAGGCGCAGTCGCGGCGCCTTGCCCATGGCCCCGGTGCCAGTGCCAGTGCAGTCGCTGGAAGTGCCCTGCCAACGCGGTGCTTTCACCCTCGGGCAGGGTCAGCGTGCCGGCAATCGCCTCACCGTTGAAGTCCAGGCGCGTCCCTTCATCGTCGCGCCCGGCGCGGACATGGACACTGCCGAAGCTGCCGCCAGCCAGTTGCAGCCGCTCGACCTGGAGATCCACGTCGGCCAACGCCAGGCCGTCCGCCTCGCCGCTGCCGTCCCCGGCCACCAGGCCGGCCCACTCCAGCGCGGCCAGCTCGGGCGTACGGCCCTCAATCACGAGGCCCGCAGTGGGTACGCCAGCCACTGCGCCCCCCATGCTCACCCTTACGGCAGGTGGGCCATCGCCCGCACGCGCGCGCAGCGACATCCGCTGGCCGAACTGCACTTCCACATCGCCACTGCCCAACGGCAGCGGAATGGCTACCCGCGCCGGCAGCGCAAGGGCCGCGGATTTGGCCAGCGGCGCAGGCAGCTCCAGCGTCGTGCCCACCAGATCGGACTCCAGGGTCAGCCGCGCCGCGGTCGCCTCGGCGTTGTTTCCGGGCACGGTCACGGCAACCGTCCAGGCTGAACGACCGTGCAGGTGCGGCCGCAGCCAGTCCAACTGCGGCGCGCGGGCCAGCAGCCCGGGCGCGTCCAGGACGCTGCTGAATTCGCCTTCAAACAGGGTCTTCGCATCCACCACGTGCCCCGTGCCGGCGCGCAACGCCACCCGGCCCGGATGCCCGTCGACCCGGGCGCTGAGCGATCGGGCCTGGAAGCCATGCTGGTCATACACCAGCTCGCCGCGCAGGTCATGGAAGGAAAGCCCCCACTCCGGAATGGCGGCCTGCACCCCGGTCAGACCAGCGCTGCCCTCGATTCGCGGCCTGCTTCCACCGCCGTGCAAAGACAGCAGCATGGCGAAGTCGGCCCGCAATGGACCCCCGGCCTGCAGCCCTTCCAACGCCGCGACCGCCAGTGGACTGCGCTGCAGCATTGCGATGGCATCGCCGGCGTCGGTGTCCGGCGCGGTCCTGGCGGTAATGGCCAGTTCGGCGCGTCCGAATTCCGGGATGCCGGCCTCAAGCTGCTCCACCGCCACGTCGGCGATCGCGCCCGTGCCGTGGAAGTCGAACCCGGAGCCGATGAAGCGCAGCTGGCCCTGCAGCCGTTCCGCAGCCGGCCAATCAGGCTGGAACGCGAGGGTGGCATCCACCAGCTCTGCTTCGGCGTGGAACAGACCGGTGCCGGCGCGCCCCGGGGCTTCGTCGAAAGGCCAGTCATCGAGGTCGCCGGACAGCACGGCGCGCCCGTTGCGCACCAGCCCTTCAACGAGGGCCGCATCCAGCCATGCAAGCGTCTTCTCCGACATCTTGTGGCGGACCCAGAACTTCTTGGCCACCGGAATCCGGGTCTCGTCCAGGCGTGCGGCCAGATCGATCCGCGGGCGGCGGCCGTCGCCCAGGAAAGCCAGTCCGCCGCGCACATCGACGCCGTAGCCGTCGCCCTCGAGGCGCAGCGCGGGGGTCTGCACCCGCCAGCCGTCGTCCTCGACCCACGCGACCACATCGCCGGCCAGCGACACCAGATGCACCTCGCCGAAGCCGCTGGGCCAGTCAAACTGCACCCGCGCCTCGGGGTCGGGGGTGAACACCAGGCCTTGGGAATCCGCCACGAGTTCGCCCCGAAGGCCCGCCAACCCGGGCCCGTCACCCACGGCATCGAATGCCAGCGTTTCAATCTGCGCCCGCGCCCGCAGCGGCCCGCCGCGCACGCCCGCCAGCTCCACATCCGTCAGTACCGCGTTGGCGCCTGCCCGGTCCAGCCATGCACGCAGCCCGGTGCCTGGCCTGTCGCTGAGGGCAAGGATTTCCAGCAGCGGAGCCGCCTCGATCCGATTCGCCGCCAGGGCAAAATCGCTGCCGATCCGGGCCGCGAGTCCCGTGGTCAGCCAGTCCTGTCCGGCGCGCCGCAGGCGCAGCTCCGGAACATCGATCCGCCAGCCATCGTTCGCCTGGCGCCACCGGAATTCCGCGTCCAGCTGGTTAAATCCGATCCGCGCTGGCGCGGCGTCGTCAGCGGTGCGGGCAAGGCCCACGTCTTCCAGCGCAGCGCGCGCCGTCACCGATTCAATGCGCGCGTCGTGCAGGTCAGCCCACGCCTGGATCCGGCCATGACCCTGCTCCAGGCGGACCCCGGCCAGCTGCAGCAGCGCCGACCAGGCGTTGAGATTGGCCCCATCCACGCTTGCGTACAGCTGCCCATCGCCGCTGTTGCGGTCAAATCGCGCGGTCGCTATCAGCGGGGCGTCATCGGCCGATATCCAGGCCCGGCTTGCCGCACGCACGCGGTCGCCGTTGACACGCAGGCGCAGGTCGATGTGGGGGACCCGGGCGTACAGCGCCAGGTCCGGCGCGTCCACGGTCAGACTGGCATCAATCACCTGCAGTTCGCCCAGACGCTCAAGGGCCGTGAATGGATCCCCACCATTCCCCTGGCCAGGCAGGCCGCGCGCGTGCCAACGGCCGTCGGGATCACGCTCCAGGGTCAGGTCAAGGTTGCGCAGCCGCAGTTCGGTCAGTGAACGCCCCGGCAGCAGGCCGCTGTACTGGGCCACCAGCATTTCGGCCTCGCCAATGGTCACCGCGCCTACGCCCTGGCCCACCTGCAGGCCACGCAGCTGCAGCAGAGGCCCACGCCGGGTCCATTCCGCCTGCAGGCCGTCAAATGTCACCGGATGCCCGGTGCGATCAGTCAGCCACGCCTCCACCCGCTGCGGATTTCGCTCCAGCGCGGGCAGCAGCCGGCTGGCCACCACCGCACCCAGCGCCATGAGGACCAGCAGCGCGGCCAGGGCATACCAGAGCGCCCGCCGCGTTATCCGCAAGCCAGTGCGTGCAGCGGCATTCACCGCGCCAATCCGCTCACGGAATCAGAGCAGCACCACATCGAACTGCTCCTGCGGATACTGGTCGTCGGCCTGGAAGCGGATCGACTTGCCGAGAAATTCCTCCAGCTCCGCCACTGCCACTGATTCATCCTCGGTGATGTGGTTGACCACGGGGGGGGATGCGATCACCAACAGCCGCTCGGCATCGAACTGGCGCACCGCGCGGGTGATTTCGCGGAACACCTCGTAGGTGACGGTTTCGGCGGTCTTGAGCATGCCGCGCCCGCCGCAGGCGCCGCAGGGCTCGCTGAGCTGGCGCTGCAGGCTTTCCACAGTGCGCTTGCGGGTCATCTCCACCAGGCCCAGCGGCGAGAAGTCGTACACCGTGGTCTTGGCATGGTCGCGGGCCAGGGATTTCTCCAGCGTGCGCAGTACCTGCCGCCGGTGCTCGGCCTCCACCATGTCGATGAAGTCGATGATGATAATCCCGCCGAGGTTGCGCAGGCGCAGCTGCCGGGCCACCGCCTGGGCCGCCTCCAGGTTGGTGCGGTAGACGGTTTCCTCCAGATTGCGCTGGCCCAGGAAAGAGCCGGTGTTCACGTCCACCGTGGTCATCGCCTCGGTCTGGTCAATCACCAGGTAACCGCCGGATTTGAGCGGCACCTCTTTGTTCAGCGCGCGGGCAATCTCGTCTTCCACCCCGTACAGGTCAAACACCGGGCGCTCACCGCCGTAGTGCTCGATCTTCTCCGCCAGGCCGGGCACGTACTGGGCCGCGAACGCGCGCAGGCGGTCGCAGGTTTCGCGCGAGTCCACCTTCACCTTTTCCACGTCATGGCGCATGAGGTCGCGCACCGCACGCATGGGCAGGGTCAGGTCTTCGTAGATGCAGCTGCCGACCTTCGTCTCCCGCGACTGCTGTTCCACCAGCGCCCAGACACGGGCCAGATAGGCCGTGTCCTCGGTCAACGCGTCCTCGGACTGGCCCTCGGCATTGGTGCGCACGATGTATCCGTGTCCGCTGCCCGCGGCCGACAGGCCGGACACGATCGTCTTCAACCGGGTCCGCTCCTGCTCATCCTCGATGCGCACCGAAACGCCGATCACGCTCGAATGCGGCAGCAGCACCAGGAAGCGCGACGGAATGCTGATCTGGGTGGTGATGCGCGCGCCCTTGCCGCCGATCGGCTCCTTCACCACCTGCACCACGATGTCCTGGCCGTCACGCAGCAGCTCGGTGATCGGCGGCACCGGGGCCGGCGCCGGCAGTCCGGCGGCATCGGCTTCCATGGCCGGCTCGGGCAGCGGCCGCATGACATCGTTGGCGTGCAGGAACGCGGCCCGCTCAAGGCCGATGTCCACGAACGCCGCCTGCATGCCGGGCATGACCCGCTGCACCTTGCCCTTGTAGATGTTGCCGACCACGCCGCGGTTCCAGCCGCGCTCGATGTACAGCTCCTGCAGCATGCCGTTTTCAACTACCGCCACGCGGGTCTCGCGCGGGGTGACGTTGACCAGGATTTCCTCGCTCATGCCTGTGCCCCCTGCGGAACCGTCCCGCGTTCCGTATCCATTCCCACCGCCGGCCCGCCTTCAATGCCGGCTTCGCGCAGCAGGCAGGCCGTCTCGTACAGCGGCAAGCCCATCACGCCCGAATAGCTTCCCGACAGGCGCACGACGAACGCCTCGGCCCCGCCCTGGATCGCATACGCGCCGGCCTTGCCCATGGGCTCGCCGCCAGTCACATACGCATCGATCTGCGCCGGAGTCAGCGGCGCGAACTCCACCACGGTCACCGACAAGGCCTGGAGGCTTCGATCGGGAGCGCGCAGCGAGACCGCGGTGAGCACCCGATGTTCGCGGCCGGACAGCCGCGCCAGCATCCGCGCCGCGTCATCGGCATCGACAGGCTTGCCGAACACCTCGCCATCCAGCACAACCTCGGTATCCGAGCCCAGGACCCATGTGCCGGCATCGCGCCCAAGCTGGCCCAGGGCCGCGACGGCCTTTTCATCCGCAACCCGGGCCACGTAGTCCTCCGGAGTCTCACCTTCGGCGCGCACTTCCGGAATATCCACCGCCTGCACGGAAAACGGCACGCCCAGGCGGGCGAGCAGTTCGCGGCGGCGGGGGGATTTGGAAGCCAGATAGAGCATCTGGACAAGGATACCCTCCAGGCCTCGTCACTCCGGAGCGCAGCCGGCCCCGACCCCGTTCCGGCTCACGGGCCGTTCACTGGACGACGACAATCCTTAACCCGATTCTTTCAGGAGCTTCCGATGGCCCGTTTTCTTGTTCCCGCCGCCCTTCTCGCCCTTGCCGTGGGCACCGTTGCTGGTGGCGCGCATGCCCAGCAGCCGGCCGTAGCTACCCCAGCCAGCCAGAACGGCACCTTGCTCTCTGTGTCGGCACAGGGTGAGAGCAAGCGCGTTCCCGATGTGGCGACACTGTCGACCGGGGTTGTGACGCAGGCGGCGGATTCCAGCGCCGCCATGCAGGCCAACGCCCAGCAGATGAACCGCGTCATGACGGCCATCCGCGACGCCGGCATTGTCGAGCGCGATATACGCACCAGCGGAATCAGCATTTCCCCCCGATATCGGCATACCGAGGACGAAACTCCGCAGATCAGCGGCTACGAGGCCCGCAATACGGTCAATGTGACCGTGCGCGACATCAGCAAGCTGGGCCAGGTGCTGGACGTGCTGGTGGCCAGTGGTGCCAACCAGGTCCACGGCCCGCAATTCGAGATCGGTGAGCCGGAGGAGGCCTACAACGAAGCCCGCCGCGCCGCACTGGACGCCGCCCGTTCCCGCGCCGGACTGTATGCCGATGAGCTGGGCCTGAAAGTGCGGCGCATCGTCAGCATCAGCGAAGGCGGCGGCTTCATGCCTCCCCCGATGCAGATGATGGCCTCCCGGGCCATGGACAGCTACGAGTCGACTCCGGTTTCACCCGGTGAAAGCACCCTGTCGGTCAATCTGGACGTGGTCTTCGAACTGGGCCGTTGAACGGCCGGAGCCCCATGACTGGAAAACACCGCACCACACCGCACGACAGGACCATCCCGGCCCGACGCGACGACGACAAGTCCGGCTATCCCGAGCGCACCCCGCGCGACCGGGAGGACGCCCGCAACCCGGACGGCAAGCAGCCTCGCGATCCGGACGACGGCGGCCTGGACCGCGAACCGGGGGACAGCGCAGACCCGGCCAGCGATGACGACTGAGCGGACTGTTCAGGCGCGGTGATAGGGGTGGTTGGCCAGCATGGCCGCGGCGCGGTAGAGCTGCTCGGCCACCAGCAGCCTGACCAGCATGTGCGGCAGGGTCAGGCGTCCGAGTGACCAGCGCTCATCGGCCCGCTCCAGCACCTGATCGGCGTGGCCTTCGGGCCCGCCGATCAGGAATGCGAGGTCGCGTCCCTGGCCGCGCCAGTGCTCCAGGCGCACGGAAAGGGCTTCTGAATCCCACTCGCGACCGCGCCCGTCCAGGGCCACCACGTGGATATCCCGCGGCAATGCCGCCAGCACGCGCTGGCCTTCGTCATCGATCGCCCTGGCAGGATCACGGCCTTTGCCGCGCATGCCGGGGCTGATTTCCACCAGCTCCAGCGGCAGCCAGTGCGACAGCCGCTTGCGATATTCGGCAAAGCCTTCCGCCACCCATGCGGGTGCGCGGTCGCCCACGGCAACCAGGCGCGCTTTCATCTATGCAGGGGATGCCGGCCTTCAGCCGGACCGGATTTGCCGCGCTCAGCGCGCGGCATCGTCGCCAGCGGGGCCGTCCGACTCCGGCGCGGCGTCATCGCCCACCGACCACAGCCGCTCCAGCGCGTAGAACTCGCGCACCCGGGGCAGCATCACGTGCACTACCACGTCGCCCAGATCCACCAGCACCCACTCGGCTTCCTGCTGCCCTTCGACGCCAAGCGGCCGCACATCAAGCACCTTGGCCTGGCGCACGACTTCATCGGCAATCGACTTCACGTGGCGGCTGGAGGTGCCGGAGGCGACAACCATGAAGTCGCACACGCTGGTCTTGCCGCGCACGTCGATCTCGGTCACCTCCTTGGCTTTCAGCTCCTCAAGGGCAAGATGAACCTGCCGGAGCAGCGCGTCGGCGGCCGGCGGGGGATCGGGAAGGCGGGTCTTGATGACTTGTGCGGGGTTGCTCAAAAGGGTCGGCTCGTGGGATTTGCGCCGATTATAGCGAAGACGCCGTGTTGGCAGCGTCGCGGTACAGGCCGCGGGCTTCGATTCTGGCAGCAACCGACGCCGGCAGCAGGTGTTTCCAGGGACGGCCATCTGAAATCCTGCTTCTCAGGCCGGTAGCCGAGACATCATGAAGCGGCTGGCCGAGCCGCAACACCTTGCCGGCCGGGGTCGCCGTCAGGGCGTCCGCGGTCCCCACCCAGCGCTCCCGGACCTCTCCGGCCAGTGGCTCGGGCAGCGGATCCAGCACGCTGTCCTGCCCCGGCCGCGCGGCCACCACGAAGTGCGCCAGGCCGAACAGTTCGCGCCAATCCTTCCACCCGGGCAGGCCGAGGAAGCTGTCGGCGCCCAGGAGCAGGGCCACCGGCACGTCCGGCTGCCGGGCGCGGAGTTCGCGGAGCGTATCGACGGTATAGCTGGCGCCGGAGCGCTCGAGCTCGCGACGGTCCACGCACAGACCCTGCTCATCGCCCACGGCCAGATCGAGCATGGCTGCCCGTTCATCGGCCGAGGCGCCAGGCGGGGGGCGGTGCGGCGGATCGGCCGCCGGCATCATCCGTATCGGGCTGCCCAGTGTCTGCCAGGCCGCACGTGCAATGGCGAGATGGCCGTTGTGCACGGGATCAAACGTGCCGCCGTACAGGACAAGCAGGTCGGCCTGTGCCATCACGCCAGCATTGGCAGCGCGCGTCGGTCGGCCACCGCCAGCAGCAGGCGCTCCAGCGCCTGCCAGGGGTCGCCAGCGGCGCGCCCCTTGGCCATGCGGTCGATGTGGCCGGCCTCGGCCAGGAACTTTTCCCAGCGGGCGGCGCCATGGCGCTGCAGGGCGCGGCGGAATACCGCCTGCTTGGCCTCCCACACGCGCAGAGTGCGAAATTCGGACACCAGGTTGCCGCCGCGCGCTTCCACCCGTGCCAGCGCGGCCGCCCGCTGCAGTTCCATCACCACCATGCCCATCAGCGCGGGCACTGCAATGCCTTCGGCACGCAGGCCGGCCAGCATCCGCGCCACCTGGGCGGGTTGGCCGTTGAGGGCGCCATCGATCAGGCGGAACACGTCGAAGCGGGCCGCGTCGGCCACCAGCTCCTGCATCCTGCCCACGTCCAGGCGGGTGTCACCGGCCAGCAGGACCAGCTTGTCGATCTCCTGCGCCGCCGCCAGCAGGTTGCCTTCAACCCGGTCGGCCAGCAGTTGCACCGCGTCACGGTCGGCGGCTACGCCGCGGCTGCGCAGGCGCTGCTCGATCCAGCTGGAAATCTCGTGCGGCTTGATCGCCCAGGCCACCACCAGGCAGCCGATGCGGGCGATTGCTTCGCTCCACTTCCCGCCGTGCTGCCGGCTCCATTCCCCGCCGGTGACCAGCAGCAGCACGTCGTCCGGCGGCTGCTCGCAGAACGCGCTGAGCACTGCCGCACCTTCCTTGCCGGGCTTGGTGCTGGGCAGGCGCACCTCGATCACGCGCCGGGAGGCAAACAGGCTCGGCGCGCGGAAGCTGGCTTCCAGCGCGGCCCAATCAAAGCTGCGCCCATCGGCCTCGAATACCTCGCGCTCGGTATAGCCTTGGGTAATGGCCTGGGCACGAACCGCATCGGCGGCTTCCAGCACCCGCAATGTTTCCGGACCGGCGATCAGGTAGGCCGGATGCAGGGTGCCGGCCTGCAGCTGTCGGATCAGCTCCTCGGGGGCCAGCTCGCGGCTCCGGCCCTGCGCGCGTCCTCGACCGGAAGCGCTCAAGGCGCGCGCGACGCGCCGTCGATCCGGCGCACGATCGAGACCACCATGTCGCGGCGCATTTCGCGGCTGAGCAGTTCGCGCTCGCTGTCCGCGCCGGTCAGGTCCGACGGACTCTGGATGTAGTCGCGCGCCAGCTCAACGGCCTGCTGGGGGACCAGGTCTTCGCCATCGGCCCGCACCAGCTCGAACACCACCGCATAGCGCAGGGTGTATTCCTGGGCACGGCCGCGGGCGTCGATGCTGATCGGGGTACTGCCCCAACGCTCGGACAGGATTCGCAGGCGGGCGACCTCATCGTTGCGGCCGCGGCCCTCGACCACGGTAGCGCCGGAGCGGATCAGGGCCTGGGCCAGCGAATCGGCCAGCGGGCTGTAACGCCCCTGCCCCTCCACCTGGATCGGCCCCAGGTCGGGTGGCAGGCTCAACGCGCTGCGCAGTTGGAACCCGCAGCCGGCAAGGATGAGGGCAAGAATGAGGGCGGTTGCGGCTCGGATCATGTGGGCAGTGTGGCTGAGCGGTCGGCGGGCGACAAGATTAGCAATCCGGCGGCGGGTGCACGCAGTGGCCCGCCGCCGGTGGGGGTGGGGTTCAGCCGATCACGATGTTGACGATCCGTCCGGGCACCACAATCACCTTGCGCACCTGTTTGTCTTCCAGGAAGCGGGCCACGGCGGGCTCGGCCAGCGCCTGTGCCTGGATGGCGTCGCGGTCGGCATCGGCCGCCACTTCGATGGTGCCGCGCAGCTTGCCGTTGACCTGCACCGCCAGCGTCGCCGTCTCACTGGCCAGTGCATCGGCATCGACCGCCGGGAAAGGCACGTCTTCCAGCAGGGCTTCAGGATGGCCCAGCAGCTGCCACAGCGCGTGGCTGGTGTGCGGGGTGATCGGGTTGAGCAGCAGCGCCATGGCACTGAACACCTCGTGACGCAGCGCCCGGCCGTTGGCGGACCGGTCGTCGTATCTGGCCACGCTGTTGAGCAGTTCCATCACCGAGGCAATCGCGGTGTTGAAGCTGTAGCGCCGGCCGTAGTCGTCGCCCACTTTCTGGATCGTCTGGTGCAGCTGGCGGCGCAGGGCGCGGCCGGCGTCATCCAGCGCGGCCTTGTCCAACGCCGGCGCCGGGCCTTCATCGGCATGCTTCTGCACCTGCGCCCACAGCCGCCGCAGGAACCGGGCCATGCCTTCCACCCCGGCCTCGCTCCACTCCAGCGACAGTTCCGGCGGCGAGGCGAACATGGAGAACAGGCGCACCGTATCGGCGCCGTAGCGGTCGATCATGGCCTGCGGGTCGACGCCGTTGTTCTTGGACTTGGACATCTTCTCGATGCCACCGATGCCCACCGGCCGGCCATCGGCCGTCAGCGTGGCCCCGGTGACCTTGCCCTTGTCGTCGCGGGTGACCTCGACCTCGGCCGGGTTGAACCAGGTCTTCGAGCCATCGAGGTTCTCGCGGAAATAGGTGTCGGCGATCACCATGCCCTGGGTGAGCAGACGCCGGGCCGGCTCGTCGCTGTCCACAAGCCCCTGGTCGCGCAGCAGCTTGTGGAAGAAGCGGAAGTACAGCAGGTGCAGGATCGCGTGCTCCACCCCGCCGACGTACTGGTCAACCGGCGTCCAGTAGTTGGCCCGGCCGTCCACCATGTCGCCCGCGCCGGGCGAGGTGTAGCGGGCGTAGTACCAGCTGGACTCCATGAAGGTGTCGAAGGTGTCGGTCTCGCGCTCGGCCGCGCCCCCGCACTGCGGGCAGGTGGTCCGGCGCCATTCCGGGTCGGCCTTGATCGGCGACTGCACGGTGCCGCAGGCGAAGGCGTCTTCGACGTCCTCGGGCAGCACCACCGGCAGTTGGTCTTCCGGCACCGGCACCGCGCCGCAGGCGTCGCAGTAGATCACCGGGATCGGGCAGCCCCAGTAGCGTTGGCGGCTCACGCCCCAGTCGCGCAGGCGGAAGTTGATCTTGCGCTGGCCGATACCCTCGTCCTCGAAGCGCTTGGCCAGCGCGTCGAAAGCCGCATCGAAATCCATGCCGTTGTATTCAGCGGAGTTGATCAGGTGACCCTGCTCCACGTAGGCGCCCTGCTGCTCGATGTGCTCCAGGTACTCGCGCACCACGGCCACCGCGGCCGAGGTGTCGTATGCGTCCACGGTCGTTCCGGACAGCGCGGCCTGGAACGGGTCCACGTCTGCCGCCACGTCGCGCACCAATTCGTCCAGCGCATCGTGCACCGCAGGCGGCACCACCACCGGCCGCACCGGCAGACCGTACTGCTTGGCGAACTCCCAGTCGCGCTGGTCGTGGGCCGGCACTGCCATCACCGCCCCGGTGCCGTAACCCATCAGCACGAAGTTGGCCACGTAGATCGGCACGTCCTCGCCGGTCACCGGGTGGATCGCCCACTGGCCGGTGGCCATGCCGCGCTTTTCCTGCACTTCCAGATCGGCCTCGGACACCCCGCCCTTGCGCAGCTCCTCGATGAAGGCCGCCAGCTCGGGATTGCCGTTCGCGGCCTTCTGCGCCAGCGGGTGCTCGGCGGCGATGGAGATGAAGGTCACGCCCATCAGCGTGTCCGGACGGGTGGTGTAGACCCGCAGCAGCTCGTCCTCGCCATCGACGCGGAAGCCGAATTCCAGGCCTTCGCTGCGGCCGATCCAGTTGCGCTGCATGGTCTTGACCGACTCCGGCCAGCCATCCAGCGTGTCCAGCCCGTCCAGCAGCTCCTGGGCGTAATCGGTGATTTTCAGAAACCACTGCGGGATCTCGCGCTTTTCCACCGTGGCGCCGGAGCGCCAGCCCTTGCCATCGATCACCTGCTCGTTGGCCAACACGGTCTGGTCCACCGGATCCCAGTTGACCACCGCGTTCTTCCGGTACGCCATGCCCTTCTTCATCAGGCGCACGAACATGCGCTGCTCGTGCACGTAGTAATCCGGCGAACAGGTGGCGAACTCGCGGCTCCAATCGATCGCGTAGCCCAGCGCCTTGAGCTGCTGGCGCATGTGGTCGATGTTGGCGTAGGTCCACTTGGCCGGCGCGGTCCGGTTCTGGATCGCGGCGTTCTCGGCCGGCAGCCCGAACGCGTCCCAGCCCATCGGCTGCAGCACGTTCTTCCCGGTCATCCGCTGGTAGCGGCTGATCACATCGCCAATGGTGTAGTTGCGCACGTGCCCCATGTGCAGCGCACCCGAGGGGTACGGCAGCATCGAAAGGCAGAAGAACGAAGGCTTGTCCGGATCCTCGGTCACCTGGAAGGCGCGGGTTTCATCCCAGAAGCGCTGGGCGTCGGATTCAACCCTGGCGGGCTGGTAGCCGGCCTGGTCGGCGGCGGCAGAAGAGGATTCGGACACGGGCATGGACAACTGTGCAAGGGGACCGGAAAGCCTACCGCAGCCCACAAAGTCCCGCCATTGGCCGGGGCGGCTTGCCGTCCGGACCGGTCGTGCTTCTAATGGAAGGATTCTGGACCGGGGAACCAACATGCACAGACTCCTGATCGCGAGCTGGTGGCGTTCCCTGCCCTGCCCTGCTTTCGCCGCCAGCGAAGCCAAAGCCCGCTGGAAAACCTGGAAGCGCTGATGGACGTGCGCTTCGTGATGAAGGACGGCACGGTGTTCAAGCACGCGGACGCGCCGTGAGCGTCGAGTGGCTCGGCTACGCCGCGGCGATCCTGACCTCGATCGCATTCGTGCCACAGGCGGTCAAGACCATCCGCAGCCGCGACACCAGCGGCATCTCGCTGGGGATGTACGTGATCTTCACCGTCGGCATCGGCTTCTGGTTCGCCTACGGGCTGGCGCTGGGCTCCTGGCCAATGATCCTCGCCAACATCACCACCTTCGTCCTGGCCGGAACCATCCTGGTGCTGAAGCTGCGACACGGCTGAGCCCGGACTGGCGGTCAACGTCATCGAGTGCTGACCGCGCGGACGCTCCCGGCATACCCGCGACTGCGGTACCCACTGCGTCTTGCCCCCAGTAGGAGCGCGCCATGCGCGCGAAGCCGCGTGACCCTGACGCGGGCGGGCCGGCGGGGCATTCCCGGACGGGACACGCACGTAAATACGTCCATGTAGGCTTATCGGCGCCGTCCATGGCGCCGATAGTCCCGCCCGGGAATGCCCCACCGGCCCCTCAGCATTCGCTGCGATCCCGGGGGGCAAATTCACGCGGCTTCGCGCGCATGGCACGCTCCTACATCAGCTCCGGTTCCGGGTGGCCAGCCACGGGGCGAGGGCCAGCCATAGCAGCCAGGCGGCAAGCGCGATGCGCTGGGCGATGGGTGGCTCCAGCACCGTCGCAGGGATGAACATCATGGCCAGCACCGTGCCCACCGCTGCGCCGGTGATGGCGCGGACGCTCGGCATGCCCACGGCCAGCAGCGGCGCGCCGGCGGCGAAGGCGATCCACCACACCAGCCAGGCGCTGGCATGCAGGCCGCTGGCTGGCGCGTCCAGGTCCTGGGGATCCAGCGGCAACAGCCCCTGGGCGGCAAAGGCGAGCGCGGACAGCAGCAGCATCCGTGCACCAATGCGCGCCAGCCAGCCGGCGCTTGCGGGAAGCCGGAGATACAGCCCATGCGCCACCACCGCCGCCAGAAGGCCCGGCACCGCGAACCCCACCACGTTGAAAGCCATCGCCCCGGGCACTCCATCGGCACCGAGCAGGCCCAGCGGATACAGCCCGTGCGAATAGCCTTCCAACGCCGACCCGGCCACCACCGCAGCTGCGACGCAGCACAGCACCGCGCACCAGGCGGACATCTGCATCCATCGGCTCATCGCTTTCCCTCCCAGCGGAATACCTCTTCCACACCCACCCCGAACGCATGCGCGATGCGGAACGCCAGCTCCAGCGACGGCGCGTAGCGCTCCGCCTCCAGCGCGATGATGGTCTGCCTGGTGACGCCGCAGGCATCGGCCAACGCCTGCTGGGTCATCTCGCCGTGCTCGAAGCGCAGGCGGCGGATTTCATTGGCGATCGGCGTGCCGGTCAATGCCGGTCCCGCCAGTACGCGCGTCCGCTGCCCAGCAGCAGCCACAGGCCGATGCCCGCCACCCCGAGCAGTCCACCCCAGCCCCATCGTTGGATCGTCATGATGTCAACTCAACCGGACTAAACGTAAAGTATCTTTTACTTTGAAGCGCCCGAATGTCAACTTCTTTTTACATCGGCTTGGATTCATGAACCGCCGCCACCATGCTTGCGGCATCGCATCAGGAATTCCCCAATGAACCAGCTGCCCTCTTCGCCCCACGTCTTTGACGCCACCACCGCCAATTTCGAGACCGACGTCCTGCAGAAATCCACGCAGGTTCCGGTGTTGATCGATTTCTGGGCCGAATGGTGCGGCCCGTGCAAAACCCTCGGACCGATCCTTGAAAAGGTGGCGGGCGAGTACAACGGCGCTTTCGTACTGGCCAAGGTGGATGTGGAGGCGGAGCAACAGCTGGCCGCCGCGTTCCAGATCCGCTCGATCCCCACCGTATTTTTGCTGGTCAACGGCCAACCAGTGGATGGATTCGCCAGCGCGGTCGCCGAGGGCGAGGTGCGCGAGTTCCTCAAGCGCAACGGTATCGAGCCCGCCGCGCCTGCGCTGGAAGGGTTTGAGCCGCAGGATGGCGACCCAGCCCCTGGCGCACCGGCCACACCGGCCGATCCGCACGCCGAAGTGGCGCGCGTGCGGGCACAGGTGGAGGCCGAGCCGGACAGCGAGGAACACAAGCTCGACCTGGCACTGGCCCTGCTGCGCACCGGTGCCACCGATGAGGCCCGCAAGCTGCTCGACGCCCTCCCTGCCAACCTGGCCACCGATGACCGCACGGTAGCTGCGCGCGCGCGCCTTGAATTCGCCGCCCTGCTGGCCGACGCGCCGGTGCCCGCTGACCTGGAAGCGGCAATCACGGCTGACCCGGCTGACCTGCGCGCCCGCCATCTGCTCGGCGTGCATCTGATCGTCGGCGGCGATGCCGAAGCAGGCCTGGAACAGTTCATCGAGATGCTGCAGCGTGACCGCGATTACCAGGACGGGCTGCCCCGCAAGGCATTGATCGACGCATTCCAGATCGTCGAGGATCCCGCCGTGGTGGGCCGCTACCGCAGGAAGATGGCCTCGCTGCTGTTCTGAGGCCCGGCATGAAGCCGTCCACCCTGCGCCACGGCATGAACCTGTGGCCCCCGTTCCTGTTCTCCGGCATCCACGTGGCGGCGATCGCGAACGACTGGCGCAGCGCCCGGGTCGAGCTGCGCATGCGCCCCTGGAACCGCAATTACGTTGGCACCCACTTCGGTGGGAGCCTGTTTGCCATGACCGATCCGTTCTGGATGATGCTGGTCAAGGAGCGCCTCGGCCGCGACCACTACGTCTGGGACCAGGCCGGCGAAATCGAGTTCCTCAAGCCCGGCCGCGGCACCGTGCACGCCAGCTTCGAGCTGGACGACGCCACCCTGGACACCATCCGTGAGGCCACCGCTGGCGGCGCGAAGTACCTGCACTGGTTCGGGACCGAAGTGATCGACGCTGAAGGCGACGTCGTCGCCCGGGTCCGCAAGCAGGTCTACGCCAGGCGCAAGCCGGGTCGCTGAGGCTCAGGCCTCAGTGCGCTGCTGCTGTCACGTGCAGCTCCGGCGGCAGCGGGATCGTCCAGTGCGTCTGCCTGCCGTCATCGGAGAACGGCATGTGCGAAAGCGACATGCGCAAATGGGTGCCGTCAGGGCCCACCTCGAAGCTGCGATCCCCCTCTTGTGGCAGATGCGGGCTGCGGGCCAGCAATGCAGGCACATCGCGGATGTCGCCGGCGCTGGCCTGTTCGCGCATCCACGCCAGGGTCTGCAGGAGCCGGATCTTTGCAGCCGCATCCAGCGCCCTGTCTTCGTAATGTACGTACGCCGGTGCCGCGATATCCGAGAGCACGCAGCCGACCAGGTTGGCCCAGCACTCCAGCCGTCCCAGACCCGCAGGCAGTTCCGGAATCGACACGGGCAGGTCCTGCGCGCGCAGGCGGCCGGCTTCATCGCTGCAAGGCCAGGCCAAATGCGCGGCAATGAGCGCGTCGGTCGTGCCGGGGTCATATACCAGTTGGCCGCCCGGGGACATCGTGCCAGCCATCCAGTTCCTCGCCTCCGCACCCCAGGCCCACTCGCCCCGCATGGCCCGGCAGGTACCCAGCTCCTCAGGCTGTAATGGCGCCAACGCTTCATCACATTCACCGGGGAGCACGTGCCCGACCGGCAGCTCGGCCAGCATCTCGGCAAGCAGTGCGCTCTGGCCCCCGATCACCGCGAAACCCATCGTGGAGAACAGCAGGGTGTCTGAATTGGTCGCCAGCCTGCGGTAGCCGGTAATGGCCCGGCAGCTGCCGGCCAGCGCACGGTCATGCTCGCCATCAACGAACCACAGCGCATGGCGTGTCGTCGGCAGGCCCAGCCACTGCAGCCGCGGCAGCCTCGCATCCAACACCGGCGAGATCAGGCTGTACATGTGGTCATAATCGGCGAGCGCTTCCACCCGGTCCACGAGATCGTTGGCCCCAGCCAAGCGGGCGGCATGTGCGTCACGATCGTCGCGCACATGCGCCAAGCAACCGCCGGCCCCCGGGCCGCCCCCCAAGCCGCATGACGCCGGCCCGTCGACCAGTGTCGGCCCCAGGTCGCGATAGCGCCCTGCAGCCACGCTTTCCAGCGCCGCCACCGCTGCCTCCCGCTCCGCATCCCCAAACGGTGGCAGCGCGTTGAAGCGGGCGGCGTCCTCCGCCGCCACCGCCTCAACTTCGGACGCGGGCACATCCCATTGCAACAGCCACGCGAGCGGCCAGGCATTACGTCCGGATGGCTCTGGCATCTGCTCGAACAGTTCCAGCGCCGCACGCTGTTCCGGGCTGCCCCCCCGCACCCGCGAGATACTCCACAGCACTGCCACCAGCACAATCAACGCCAACAGCACGATTCCGATCCGCAACCCCCATCTCCGCATTCCCTGCTCTCCCCGACGACCAACCTGGCCACTGATTCTCCATAACCGTAGGCCATTTCACACGACGCAGCGAACGGGGCACCGTATGCTTGCGGGCAGTTCCAGGGGGGAATGTGATGACGATGCAGCCATCGCCACAGAACAGCGCGTCCATGCCGGTCATCGTGGGCTACCGGCTGTTGCGCGTGCTGGCCGAGGGCATCACTTCGATCGTCTATCTGGCCGAGCAGGAGTCACTCGGCCGCCAGGTGGCGCTGAAGGTGATGCGTCCGGATGCGCTGGCCGATGAAGTGAGCCGACGCAGGTTCGAGAACGAGATCCGTACCGTCGGCCGGCTGGATCACCCGCATATCGTCGGCATCTTCCACATCGGCCGTACCACCGAGGGGCTGCCGTATTACTCCATGCCCTACCTGGCCAACGGCCACCTGGGACAGCGTGATTTCCGCAACGACGAAGCAGGCGCACGCGAAGTCCTGCGCGGCCTGCTCTCCGCACTCGCGTATGCCCACGGCCGCGGGGTGATCCACCGTGACGTCAAGGCGGAAAACGTCCTGTTTGACGACGCCGGCGGCCCGCTGCTGGCGGACTTCGGCATCGCCCTGCGCCGGGGCTACGGCAGCCGCGTCACCAGCGCCGGGCTGGCCGTGGGCAGCACCGCCTACATGGCCCCGGAGCAGGCACGGGGCGAAGAAGTCGATCCGCGCGCCGATCTGTACAGCGTGGGCGTGCTGGCCTGGGAAATGCTGGCTGGCGAACTGCCCTACCAGGCCCAGGACGCGCTGGCGATGGCGGTGATGCACGCCCGCGACCCGATCCCGCGCCTGCCGCCGCACCTGCGCCATTGGCAGCGCTTCATGGACCGGGCGCTGGCCAAGTACCCCCTCAAGCGCTTCCACGACGCCAACGACATGCTGCAGGCGATCGAACAGGTGCCTTTGCCCGGCCGCCCGGGACGCCTCGCGCCGGGCGCCTGGCTGCGGGCCGCCGTCTCCAGACCGCGGCACGTACCCGGCTATGCCTGGATCATTGGCGGCCTGGTCCTGGCCGCGCTGCTGGGCCTGGGCCTGCAGCGCTATGGCAGCGTTCCAGGCACTCCGGCAGAGCGCTTCTTCCGTGCTGGCGCGGAAACAGCGTCGGACACCCGGCCACGGCTGGGCGCCACGACCGCGGAAGACGGAACCCCGGTGGGCGACGCGGCCGCACCGCAATCGCGGGTCGGGCACCTGATCGCCGACGCCCAGCGCCAGATCCAGGCCCGTCGGTTGACCACTCCAACCGGTGATAACGCCTACGACACACTGCTCGAAGCCATCGCAGAGGACACCGAGCATCTTGAACTCGCCCCGACGGCAGCGGCGCTGGTCAGTGCGCTAGGAAAGGAAGGCGCGCGCAGGCTCCAGGCCGGCGACACCTCGGGGACCGTCGCCGCGCTGGAACGGGCCAGCCGGATCGGTGAGCTGGTGGCCCCCGCCGCGGAAGCAGAACTGGAATCGGCTCGGCGCACTCTGGCCACGGCGATCGAGGCGCGGGTGCGGGAAGCCGCGCGGCAGTTCGATCGCGAAGCGGCCCAGCGCAGCCTCGAGCCGGTAGCGGCGATCGGGCTGGACACCACCGCCCGAGAGCGCCTGGCCGGACTTGTCCGGGCCATCCCCGCGGTTGGCCAGGTGGTGCCGGGGGATCCGGGCCGGATGACCGTGCAGCGTGGCGGCGATGGGGCGTACGCACTGACCCGGCTGCACATCAGCCGCAATGAATACAGCCGGTTTGCTGAAGCCACCGGGCGCGAGCCTGCCCTGTGCCGCGAGCGCGCCTCACTGCTGAGGATGCTGTCACCCCGTGACTGGACGTCTCCCGGCTTCGAACAATCCGGCAGTGACGCCGTGGTCTGCGTGTCCTGGGATGATGCCGACGCCTACGCACGCTGGCTGGGTCAGCAGAACGGTGCCCGTTACCGCCTGCCCACTGCCGGTGAAGCCGGCGCGCTGCCAGTCACCGCTGGCGTACAGGCGGTGGCGGAGTGGCTGCTGGACTGCAATGGCGATTGCCGCGCCCGCGCCGTGGCCGGAGAAAGCTGGCGCCGAAGCGGCGCCGGCCCGCGCTCGACCGAGCGCGGCTACGACGACGTGGGCTTCCGCCTGGTGCGCGAACCTTGAGGCTCGGAAACCCGGCTTTCCGGGCCAGGAACCGGACACCAGAAAGCATGACGGGCGCAATTGCGCCCGTCATGCTGATTACTTCAGAGTCCGCCGTCAGGCGGTGTGGCGCGTCCGTCCGCCGCCACCGCGGTGCTGCTTGGGACCCGCGTGCGGGGTAGCACCACGCTGCTGCGGCTTGCCGTGTCCTCGGGCACCCGGCTTGCGCGGCGGGCGCTGTCCGTCGGGCCTCTGCCCACCACCGCGTCCACCACGGCCCTGAGCGGGCCTGGCATCCATGCGCAGCGGCTGGCTGGGCTCGAAGCCCGGCACGGTCTCCAACGCGATCTCGGCCTTGAGCACGCGCTGGATGTCGCGCAGCAGGCCACCCTCTTCGGGAGCGACCAGCGACAGCGCCTCACCCTGCGCGCCGTTGCGGCCGGTGCGGCCGATCCGGTGCACATAGTCTTCGGCCACCATCGGCAGATCGTGGTTGATCACCAGCGGCAGGTCGGGAATATCCAGGCCGCGGGCGGCCACGTCGGTAGCCACCAGGATCCGTGCGCGGCCGGCCTTGAACGCGTCCAGCGCCTTCTGCCGCTGGGCCTGGCTCTTGTTGCCGTGGATCGCCACCGCCGGCAGGCCGGCCTCGCCAAGCTGTTCGGCCAGGCGGTTGCAGCCGTGCTTGGTGCGGCCGAATACCAGCACCCGGTCGGTGTGGCGTGCTGCGAGGATGTCGATCAGCAGATCGCGCTTGCGGGCCGAATCAACCGGATGCACGCGGTGCACGATGGTGTCGGCAATCGTGTTCTGCGTAGCCACCTGCACTTCCACCGGCCGGTCCAGCAGTTCCATGGCCAAAGACCGGATGCGCGGCTCGAAGGTGGCCGAGAACAGCATGGTCTGGCGCTGCTTGGGCACGCGCGAGAGCACCCGCTTGATCGAGGGCAGAAAGCCCATGTCGAGCATGCGGTCAGCTTCGTCCAGCACCAGCACTTCGATGGCATCCAGCTTCACGTGGCCGGAATCAAGATGGTCCAGCAGCCGGCCCGGGCAGGCGACCAGCACATCCACGCCACGGCGCAGGTTGTCGATCTGCGGCTGCATGCCGACGCCACCAAAGATCATGGTGACGTTGAGGCGCAGGTGACGGCCGTAGGCCTTGATGCTGTCGGCCACTTGGACCGCCAGCTCACGCGTGGGCACCAGCACCAGGGCGCGCGGCTTGCGCGGGCCCTTGGGCGGGGTCTCCTTGGCCAGGCGCTGCAGCAGCGGCAGGCCGAAGGCAGCCGTCTTGCCGGTGCCGGTCTGGGCCGCACCGAGCACGTCACGCCCTTCCAGCGCGCCGGGGATCGACTGGGCCTGGATCGGGGTGGGGATGTTGTAGCCGGTTTCATTCAGCGCGCGCAGCAGTGCCGGCGACAGGCCGAGGGTTTCAAACGTCATTGTTGTATTACTCCGAGAAAGCGATCGCGCCGGAGGCGGCACGCAGCTGCGCACCGTTGACCGGTCTGATCTTTGGCTTGCCCGGAGCTATCCAATACCGCGCTGCAGGCAAATTTGTGACGGCTGCCGGAGGTTCCGGGCCGTGTCTGCGCGACGAAAAGGACGTGCGGGATAAGAAGCCGGGCCGGAGCCGAGGCGGGCATACCAGGATCGTCACTGCTTGAAAGCAGGGGGCAGCCGTTTTGCAGAACAGGGCAAGTCTACGTTAAAACGCGGCCTGGCGCGCATTTACCTCCATGTCGTTCACGCGGTGGAAGGCCGGGCCGGATGCCTGCGTGCTTGCTAAACTTCCGCGCTGTCGCGGCCCTGTCACTCCGGTCCGCCCCAAAGGAGCCAGCACATGCCGTTCGACCCGTCCCGCGCCTTCCTGCGTCCGACCGCCCTCGCACTTGCCACGATCCTGTTCGCCGGCCTGGCTGCTGACGCCAGCGCACAGCGCCGTGCCACAGCACCAGCCGCGCCGACCGCCTGCACCGACTTCTATGCCTTCAGCAACAAGGACTGGCTGGAAGCGAACGCACTGCCCGGCCCGGGCATCGCTTCGGCATCTGCGCTGCAGGAGCTGCGCGACCTGGCTGCGCGGCAGCAGCGGCAGCTGCTGGACCAGGCCATGAATGCGCCGCAGAACGAAATCCAGCAGCTGCTGGGCAACTTCTGGGCCAGCGGGCTGGATGAGGCCGCTGTGGAAGCCGACGGCTCCACGCCCATCGCCCCGCTGCTCGCCCGTATCGATGGCATCCGCCGTGCCCGTGACATTGCGCCCACCATCACCGCCCTGCACCAGGTGGGTATCCCGGTGGCGTTCGGATTCAACGCCGACGTGGACCTTGCCGATCTCGACCGCCACATCGGCTACTTCACCCAGGGCGGCCTGGGTCTGCCGGGCGCGGACTTCTACAGCCGGGATGACGATGAAACCGGCGCCCTGATGGAGCGCTATCGCCAGTACGTGCGCAGCATCCTGGCCCTGACCGGGGTGACTGAAGACGCCCTGGACGCGCAGGTCGAAGCAGTGGTGGACCTGGAAACACAGATCGCAGGCCATTGGCGCTCAGCGGAACAAATGCGGGACCCGCGCATCAACTACGCCCCGGTTCCTACGGCCGGACTGCGCAAGCAGTTCCGCCAGCTGCGGCTGGATCAGTTCCTTGGCGAACAGGGTGTGCAGAGCGAACAGGTGTCACTGGCCAACCCTGAGCTGTTCGGCCTGCTGGACCATCTGGTGGCCAATGCCCCGGCTTCCCAGTGGCAGTCGTACCTGCGCTTCCACGTGGGCAATGCGATGGCGCCGTACCTGTCACAGAGCTTCCGCGACGCGGAGTTCGAGTTCCACGGCAAGGTGCTGCGCGGCGAAACCGCGCCTGCCGCGCGTCCTGAGCAGGTGCTCGCCGCGATCAACCAGGCCGCCGGCCCCATGCTCGCCCGCGAGTACGTTGCCCGCCACCTGCCTGACGTCACCCGCACCCGCGCCGAGCGGATCGCCGGGCAGGTGCGCGATGCCCTTTCGGCAGCCCTGCAGGACAACTCCTGGATGGAACCCGCTACCCGTGCCGAGGCGGCCCGCAAACTGCAGGGCCTGCGCATCGAGATCGGTGCGCCGGTCCAGGATCTGGATTTCAGCGTGCAGCCGATGGGCCGCGACAGCTTTGGCGCCAACATGCTGATTGCCTCCACCTGGCGCCACGCCCAGGAGATGCGCCGGATCGGGCAGGCCAACGTGTCCCAGCGCTGGGATGTCCTCCCGCAGCAGCCGGCGCTGGGCTATGACCTGGCCCAGAACCGCCTGATCGTGTCGGCCGCCGTGCTTCAGCCGCCGGTACTGGACATGGCTGCCGACCCAGCCAGTCACTACGGCAGCTTTGGTGCCCTGGTGGGCCACGAGCTGGGCCGCAGCATCGATATCCTCGGCCGCAACGTGGATGCCGACGGCAATCTGCGCGACTGGTGGGCACTGGCCGATCAGACCGCCTGGACCGAACGCACCCACGGTCTGGCCACCCAGTACCACGGGTATGTGTTCCCCGGCGCGTCCGACACCATGGTGGACGGCACCCGCAGCCGCGACGCCAACGCAGCCGACCTGGCCGGGCTGGAGCTGGCCTGGGCCGCCTTCCAGACGGCGGAAGACGCCCCCTCGGAGGAAGCGTCACAGGGGTTCTTCCGCGGATGGGCCGGCCTCTGGCGCCAGCAGATGTCACCGGATGCGGCCACCGTCGCCGCGGCCAGCCAGCTGCAGACGCCGGGCCAGTGGCGCACCAACGGCCCGCTGGCCAACCTGCCCGCCTTCGGCGAGGCCTTCGACTGCAAGCCCGGCACGCCAATGCAGCGCGCCGAGGCGGAACAGGTCAGCATCTGGCGCTGAGCTACACCTAGAACCGGCGTACGTTGCCGCCACCGCCCGGTCGCCTGCTGAAAGGCGGCCGGCCGCGCCACTGCTGGATCAGCAGCCAGCCGAACAGCATGCCGCCCAGGTGGGCGAAATGGGCCACGCCAGAACGCGTGCCGCTGATGCCGGCGACCAGTTCAATCACGCCCAGCGCGATCACCAGGGTGCGCGCCTTCATCGGGATGGGCGGGATCATCAGCATCACCCGCTGGTTCGGAAACAGCATGCCGAAGGCCAGCAACACCCCGAACACACCGCCCGAAGCACCAAGGGTGGGATACGGCGGTCCGCCCTGCGCCAGTGACCACGAGACGACCACCAGCTGGCACAGCCCGGCACCCACCACGCAGACCAGGAAATAGGTCAGGAAGCGGCGCGGCCCCCAGGTGTGCTCCAGCGGCGCACCGAACATGAACAGCACCACCATGTTGAACAGCAGGTGGAACAGGCCGGCATGCAGGAAGCCGTAGCTCACCAGCTGCCAGGGCAGGAACGGCAGGCCGCCGGCCTCGCTGCCACCCAGCGGCCAGAGCATGAACGAGTAGAACAGCTGATTCCCGATCAGGGCCTGCAGCAGGAACACAACTACGTTGATGCCCAGCAGGGCCCTGGTGACTGGGGGAAGGTTGGAGAACATCCGCACTCCTGAGATGACTGGCCATCATAACCGCCTGGCCCGGGGCTGTCGGCGGTTACGACGGGATTACGCCGCCGGTATCTGGAATCATGCCTTGCGGCGGCGTCGCGGGCCGGCTGGCTTTGCCCCGCTGCCCGGTCCCCAGAGCAGCTGGTCCAGCCGCTCGCCGCGCGCGGGCGACGACCGGCGAACCCGCCCATCCATCACCTCGACACCCTCGTCGCGCAAGCGCTGCACCTGCTCAACCCAGCTGGCGCTGCCGGCCTCGAACGCGATCCGGCCGTCGCTGCGCAGCACCCGGTGCCAGGGCAGTGACGGGTCATCGTTGCCTGCCAGGATGCGAGCCACCAGGCGTGCCCGGCCCGGCAGCCCGGCATGCTGGGCCACCTCGCCATAACCCGCCGTCCGACCGTGGCCGATGGCACGCACTGCGGCCAGTATCCGTTTGCGGGCTGCCTCCGAATCCATCGGAGCAGCATAGCGGGCGCGCTCCTCCGGGGAGGGCAAGCCGCAACCCGGGCTTACGCCCAACCCAGCGCCTGCAGGGCGCGGAACATTCCGTAGGCCATGCCGCCCGACATCGGGATGGTGAGGATCCAGGCCCAGACCATCTTGTTGACCACCCCCCACTTGATCGCGTTCAGGCGTTTGGCAGTGCCCACGCCCATGATCGCCGAGGAGATGTTGTGGGTGGTCGAGACCGGGATACCCAGCGCCGAGGCGCCAAGGATCACCGAGGCGGCGCTGGTTTCAGCGGCGAACCCGTGGATGGGATGCAACTTGACCAGCTTGTGGCCGAGGGTCTTGATGATCCGCCAGCCGCCGGCAGCCGTACCGGCCGCCATCACCACCGCACAGGTGATCTTGATCCACAGGTCGATACCGCCCTCGCTGAGGGCTTCCTCGGACGGATGCAGGAAACCCAGCAGGGCCGGCAAGTTGTCCAGCGCGCCAGTGGCTTCCGCGCTGACCAGGGTCAGGGCCACGATGCCCATGGTCTTTTGCGCGTCGTTCAAGCCGTGGGCAAAGCCCATGCCGGCCGCGGACACGATCTGGCTCTTGCCAAAGAAAGCATTGACCCAGCGCGGACGCACCATGCGCGCGAACACGCCGCCCGCGCGCGCCAACATGGCGATGATGAAAAACAGCACCCCCATCATCAGGAAGCCCGAGGCGAAGCCGAGCACGGGCGAGCCCACCATGGGGATGACCACCTTCCACAGCACCCCGGCGCTGCGCCACACCGGCTCGGTCGGCTCGGACCAGATCACCACGTCGAAATTCATCTCGGCCGCGGCCAGCGCTGCACCGATCAGGCCACCGATCAGCGCGTGCGAGGACGAAGAAGGCAGCCCGAACCACCAGGTGATCAGGTTCCAGATGATGCCGCCCAGCAGCGCGCACAGGATCAGCTGCGATCCAACTTCCACCACGCCGGCGTCGATCAGGCCCGAGGCGATGGTCTGCGCCACCGCGGTACCGGCCAGGGCGCCCAGCAGATTCATGGATGCCGCCAGGCCCACCGCCTGCATCGGCGAGAGCACCTTGGTCGCCACCACGGTGGCGATCGAGTTGGCGGTATCGTGGAAACCGTTGATGTATTCGAACACCAGCGCGGTCAGGACCACGATCAGGACAAGGGTAAGCATCCCGACGGTCCCTTACGAGTTCTTGAGCACGATTTCGTAGGCGACCACGCCGGCTTCGCGGCAGCGGTCGATGGCCTTTTCCAGGATTTCGAAGAACTCCTTGAGCAGGAACATGTGCAGCGGATCGAGCTTGCCCGAATAGATGTCGCCGTAGAGCTCGAGCATCAGCCGGTCGGCCTCGTTTTCGATCGAACGCAGCTCGTCGTTGAGCGCCTTCATCGGCTCCAGCTTCATCTTCGGCAGCAGGCGCACCATCGCCACCACCACGCCGGCGGCCTGCTCGAGCATGGCCGCGCGCGGGGCGAAATCAATATGCTCCAGGTTCTGCACGGCCAGCGCATAGCGATCGGCAAACTTCTCGATCTGCTTGGGAATCCGGTACAACGCCGACCCCAGCGCCTCGATGTCCTCGCGCTCCATCGGGGTGATGAAGCTGTCCACCAGCTCCTGGCTGATGAGGCTGGAGGTTTCGCGCGTGCGCGTGCGCGCCAGGCGGAATGCATCCAGCGCAGGCTGGCGATCGGCTTCCCGCAGCATCAGGTGCAGGGCCTGGGCAGCATCCTGGGCGGACACGGCCGCGTCCTCGAGCAGCGAATAGAACCGGTTGCCCCGGCCGAAGATGGTTTGCAGGGAAAACATCTGGAGACCTTTTCAAATGCCAGCGGCGGATGCCCGGCGTCTACGGGGAGCGGATTATGACGGTTTGAAGACGCTTTCGCCTAGTTGTCACACTTTACGTACAGCGGGGTGTGGCCCCGGGTGGCCCGGCCGGGTCCGTGACGGCACCGGTAAACCGTCGCGGCACCCGGCCCCAAAGGGGCCGCCAACACACGCTGGCTGGTATCATCCTGCTCCGCGCTGTTGCGCTGAAGATCCCATGGACGACATTCTCCTACCGCCCCGCCGCACCGCCCTCCGCGCTGCCGGCCAGCCCGCCCCGCTCCACCCCGCCCCGGCACGGGAACTCTCCTGATGCTGGAATTCCTGATCGTGCTGGTGCTGATCGCCTGCAACGCGTTCTTCGCGCTGTCGGAAATGTCGGTGGTGACCTCGCGCAAGTCGCGGCTCAGGCAGCGCGCCGGCGACAGCCGCGCCGCCCGCAAGGCACTGGAGCTGGCCAACGAGCCCGAGCGCTTCCTGTCCACGGTACAGGTGGGAATCACCCTCATCGGCATCCTGACCGGCATGTTCGGTGGTCGGGCGATCGGCCAGTCGATCAGCGAGCAGTTGCTCCTGGCGGCGCCGGGGCTGGCGGCCACGGTCCCGTTCATGGAGGCCAACTGGGCCGACACCACCGGGCTGCTGCTGGCGGTGGGCCTGATCACCTACCTGACCATCATCTTCGGCGAACTGCTGCCCAAGCGCCTGGCCCTGCTGGCCCCCGAGCGCATCGCCTCGCTGATTGCCCTACCCATGAACGCCGTCTCGCGGGTGGCCAAGCCTGCCGTGTGGCTGCTCAGTTCCAGCGTGCATGCGGCGTTGCGGCTGCTGCGACTTTCCGACACCGAAGCAGCCAAGGTGAGCGAAGAGGAGATCCTGCTGCTGGTCAGTGAAAGCCATGAGCAGGGCGTGATCGACGACGACGAGCGCAACATGATGAACCGGGTGCTGCAGCTGGGTGACCGCAGCGCCGAGAGCCTCATGACGCCGCGCACCCGGATCGTCTGGCTGGATGACACCGAAACCTTCGAGGAGAACATGGCCTGCATGCGGGCCACGCCGTTCTCGCGCTATCCGGTCTACCGCGATTCCGACGCCGAGGTGATCGGGGTGCTGGAAGTGAAGTCGCTGCTGGACCGGCTCGATTCGGGCGGTTTCGACCTGTTCACCAACCTGCGCAAGGCCCTGTTCGTGTCCGAATCCACGCCGGCGCTGAAGCTGCTGGAAATATTCCGCGAGGAAAAGCAGTCGCTGGCCCTGGTGGTAGACGAATACGGCGACATTTCCGGCCTGATCACGGTCAATGACTTGCTGGAAGCAGTGATCGGCCGCACCCGCAGCGGCGAGGGTGAGGGCGCGACCCCCCTGGTGATCACCCGTGACGACGGGTCCCTGCTGGTGGACGGCGGCGTGACCAATGACACCATGCGCGAACTGCTTGGCGCGCGCCTGCCCGACGAGCTGGACCACGATTATCACACCGCCGCCGGCATGGTGATTGCGCACTTCGGCCGCATCCCCAATACCGGCGAATGGTTCGAGTGGGCCGGCTGGCGGATCGAAGTGGTGGACCTGGACGGCCCCCGCGTGGACAAGCTGCTGCTGCAGAAGCTGCCCGAACCTGCCCCCGGCGATGACGACTGACGCCACCGGCTCCGGACCTGCCGGCGCCCACGGGGACGGGGACGGCGGGGGCGGCGCCGGCGGGGGCAGGAAGCACCGCCGGGAGGCAGGCGTGCGGGCCCTGCTGGCCGCCTACACCGTAGGTGATCCCGACGAGCCGCTGCGCCTTGATGACCTGCTGGCCGGGCTGGGCAAGCGGGTCTTCGGCATGTTGCTGGTGATCGCCGCGATCCCCGCCTTCATTCCGGTCCCGGGCCTGGCCGGGGCGATCAGCGGGCCGCTCACCGTGGTCGTGGGCGTGCAGCTGCTGTTGGGCTTCCGACGGCCCTGGCTGCCCGGTTTCCTGTCTCGTCGGGGCCCTTACCGGCACACCCTGATCGGCTTTGAACGACGCATTTCGCCGCTGTTGGCGCGAATCGAACGCAGGATCAGGCCGCGCATGGGGGGAGTCCTCGACCACCGCCTCGCGGCCTCGTTCACCGGCCTGCTGGTGGTGCTGCTGGGCATCCTGCTGGCACTGCCAATCCCGTTCACCAATTACCTGTTCGGCGCCCTGCTGATGGCCTACGCGCTGGCGCTGCTGGAGCGCGACGGTGCGCTGATGCTGCTGTGCTGGGCAGCCGGGCTGATTGCGATCGCGGTGTTCGGCGTGGCCAGCGGCGCCCTGGCTGCCGCAGCGGCCCATTGGCTGGCGCCCCTGCTCCAGGGCGCGGGCTAGATCAGCATGCGCAGTTCTTCGCCGCTGACCGGGTGGCCCAGCCAGTAACCCTGGGCCAGGTCGCAGCCGCGCTCACGCAGCAGCTCGAACTGCCCTTCCCGCTCCACCCCTTCGGCCACCACGGTCATACCCAGTGAACGGGCCATGGCGATGATCGCGGTGGTCAGGGCCAGATCGTCCGGATCGCGCAGCACGTCGGCAATGAAACTGCGGTCGATCTTCACCCCATCGATGGGTATCCGCCGCAGATGACTCAGCCCCGAGAACCCGGTGCCGAAATCATCCAGCCATACCTTGACCCCCGCCTCGCGCAGGCGCGCCAGCGGCCGGTCGGTGCGCAGCTCATCGCCCAGCACCGCGGTCTCGGTCAGCTCCAGGTGCAGTCGCGCGGGCGGCAGGGAAGTCTGGCGCAGCACGTCTTCCACCTGCTGGGCCAGATCGCCGCTGCGCAGCTGGCGCGGGGACACGTTGACCGAGACGAACATGCCTTCCGGCCCGGCGCGCTCCTGCCAGCCCACGGCCTCCTTGCACGCGGTCGCCAGCACCGCCACGCCCAGGCCCTCGATCAAACCGCTCTGTTCGGCCACGTCGATGAACACCGATGGCGCCACCATGCCCTGGGTCGGGTGGCGCCAGCGCAGCAGCGCTTCGGCACCCACCAGGCGGTGGTCCGCCATGTTGAACAGCGGCTGGTACACCACGCTCAGCTCGCCGCGCTCCCAGGCGCCGCGCAGGTCCTGTTCCATGCGCACCCGGCGCTCGACCGCCTGGTCCATGGCCCGGCTGTAGAAGCGATGGCAGTTCTTGCCCGCCACTTTGGCCTGGTACATGGCGATATCGCCGTTTTTCATCAGCAACGCCGCACTGGCCGCATCGTCGGGGAACAGCGTCACGCCGATCGACAGGCCGAGAAACACCGGCCGCTCTGCCACCATCAGCGGCCGACCCACCTCTTCGACCAGGATCCCGGCCAGCTGTCCGGCCGCCTGGCGCGCATCGGCACTGGCCGGGACCGGCTGCAACACCACGAATTCGTCACCGCCAAACCTGGCCACCACCGCCGACGCAGCATGGCGCTCGACCACGTCGCGGATGCGCTCTGCGAACTGCACCAGCACTTCATCCCCGGCATCGTGGCCCAGGGTGTCGTTGATCCGCTTGAAGTTGTCGATATCGGCAAACAGCAGGGCCATGTTGCCGCCAGCGCCGTTAGCAGCAATGCGCTGGTCCAGGATTTCCCGGAACGCCAGCCGGTTGTGCAGCCCGGTCAGGGCGTCGGTATAGGCCATGCGACGGATGTCGCGGTCGTGACGGGCGATGCTCTCGCTCATGCGGCGGAAGCCGCGTTCCAACTCGCCCACCTCGTCGTTGCGGCGGCTGTCGGGCACGTTGACATCGAAGTTCCCCGATTCGATCTCGCGCGCCACTTCGGCCAGGCGGCGCACCGGGCGCACCAGGGTGCGCTGGGCCAGCAGCACCATGATTGCGGCCACCACCACCAGCAACGAGAACAGCGCCGCGATCGCGATTCCGTGGCGGCTCGCAATCTCCTCAAGGCCCGCACGCAAACCGCCGGTCGCCTGGCGCGCGTCCTGGCGCACGGAGTCCAGCGAATAGCCCACCCGTACCCCGCCCAGGCCCTGGTCGCCGATGGTAATCGGCGCCGATACCTCGAATCCGCGGCCTGCGCCGGCCCCCTGGCTTTCCTCGGCACCGATCGCGCCGGAAGCCAGCGCTTCATCCACACTTTGGCCGAAGGTGGCGATCTCACGCGATCCGTCATGCAGCACTTCGCCGGTCGGGGAATACACCACCACGTATTCAACGTCGGCCTGCCGCTGCACGCTGGCGATGGTCTTGCCGATCGCTTCCATGTCGAAGTAGTAGAGCGGATTCACCAGATCCCCGGCCAGCCGGTCCACGCTGGCCTGGACGTTGGCCTGCAGCCTGCTGTGCACCAGCGCATTCATGGCGTCGCGGGCACCGTCCAGCATGTCCTCGCGCATTGCCTCCTGCCGCTGCAGCACCAGGGCCATCACCGTCAGCGTGATCACCAGAGCCGCCAGCAGCGCGGTGAAAACCCTGGCTTGGAGGCCGTAGCGCACCTTCATTCGATTTCGTCGCTGACCCGCAGCACCGCGGCGCGCAGATACTGCAGCTGCTGCGTGGCTTGCCCGTCAATCGGCAGGAAGCGGGTGGTGCCAAAGAAATGCCGCAGCGCCTCTGCGGCCTCCGGATCCCCGGCGGCCTCCACCAGCACATCGCGCAGCCGTTCGCGCACCTTCGGGTCCATGCCGGCCCGGGTGACTTCAAGCGCCCGCGGAAAGTCCGGCGTCTCGTGGATCAATATCAGGTCCTGGCGGTAGGCAGGTGGCGTGGCCCGGGGGTTGTTCCAGTCCAGGTCGCTCATTGCGCCCGCATCCACCAGCCCCTTGTGCACCCAGGTGGCGATGTTGGACTCCGAACCGGCGAACAGGTAACCCACGGAGTCCGGCGACGGCTGGTCGACGGGCGAAAGCAGGATCTCCATCGACAGGCCGCGCGAGAGCAGCTCGGTGGCGGGTACGAAGTAGGCACTGGTGGAGGAGCGGTTCTGGAAGGCGACGCTGCGGCCGCGCAGCGCTTCGAGGGTCTGGATCCCGCTGTCGCGGCGCACAAAAAATAGTGTGCGGTAGCGGCTTACACCGCTGCGCTCGGTCAGCAGCAATGGTTCTGCGCCGGCCAGGCTTTCCAAGAGCATCGCAGCGGCAGCGGTCTCGGTGACCCAGTCCACCCGGCCACGGCGCAGGTAGCTGAGCATCTGCTGCGTATCACGCGCCATCAGGATCCGGCCCTCGCGGATTCCGACGTCGGCCATCCGCGGAACCACGTAGTCCAGCAGCGGCTTGAGCTGGGCATAGTGGCTGGCCGGATCATCACTGATCCGCCCCAGCACCAGCTCGTCACCGCCCTCGGCGGCGGCGGGCAACGCGGCCAGCAGCACGGCGAAAGCACCGGACAGGAGAAAAAGAAGGCTGCGGGCCACGGCGCTCAGATGGTTGTCCCCCGGATGACCGGAATCGAGACTAGCCCAATCCCGACGCGCCTGACAGTAACCTTCGTCCCGATCTAGTCGCGGGCCAGGCGGGCCATGCGCTGGCAATCAGCCAGCACTCCACGCAGCAGGCGCACCTCGCCAGCGTTCAGGTCCGTGCGCACGAAAATGCGGCGCAGCTTGCGCATGGCCGCATCCGGGTTGCGGCCCTTGTGGAAGTCGATCTCGTCCAGGGTGTCGTGCAGCTGGCCGAAGAATCCCTCGACTTCGGCATGGCTGGCCAGCTGGTCCCCGCTGGCCGTCCCGAGCACCGGACCTGCCTGGCTCCGCTCCAGCAGGGCCAAGCGCAGCTCGTAGCTGATCACCTGCACCGCCGCAGCGAGATTCAGCGAGCTGTAGCCGGGATTGGAGGGGATATGGATGGCCCGGTGGCACAGCTGCAGCTCGGAGTTTTCCAGCCCGGTGCGCTCGCGCCCGAACACCAGCGCCACTTCCGCAGACTGCGCAGCCTCTACGGTCTGCGCCGCCGCTTCGCGCGGAGCAAGCTGCTGCAGGGCGATCCGCCGATCACGGGCGGTACAGCCCAGCACCAGGTGGCAGTCCGCCACCGCTTCGGCCAGGTCCGCGTGGATGGTGGCCTGCTGCAACACGGAATCGGCGCCGGCAGCCATGGCTTCGGCCTCCGCGTGCGGGAAATGGCGCGGCGCCACCAGCGCCAGCCGGGCCAGGCCCATGGTGAGCATGGCCCGCGCCGCGGCGCCGATATTGCCGGGGTGCTGAGTGCCCACAAGCACGATGCGGATCCTGCTGGACGCACCGGACTGTGCTGCGGAGGGTTCAAGTTCGATCGGATCGTGTGCCATGCGCGGATGTTAAACTGTCCGGCCAGCCAACAGCGCTGCCCGTTCTTTCCCCCTGCTGTTCCCCCAAGCGCCCGGAGCCCGTCGCGATGCTAAAACCTGCCGTCAACATCATGATCAAGGCGGCCCGCGCAGGCGGCAACGTGCTGCTGCGCCACATGCACCGTCTCGATGCGCTGAACGTGGTTGAGAAGGACCGGTACGACTATGCCAGCGAGGTTGACGGCCTGGCCGAGGCCGAGGTCATCAAGGAGCTGCGCCGCGCCAACCCCGAATATGCCGTGCTGGGCGAGGAGAGCGGCCTGCTGAAGGGCAACCGCGGCTCCAGCCGCTCCACGTGGGTGATCGATCCGCTTGATGGCACGAGCAACTACCTGCGCGGCATTCCCCACTGGTGTGTGTCGATCGCGCTGGTCGAGGACGGCGAGCCGCAGCACGGGGTGATCTTCGATCCGCTGCGCAACGAGCTGTTCACCGCAAGCCGTGGCGGCGGCGCGCAGCTCAACGAGCGCCGGATCCGGGTTGCCGATCGCCGCGAGCTCTCCGGCGCGCTGGTGGGTACCGGCTTTGCCCCACGCGAGCGTGCCCGCGCCGGTGCGCAGCTTGAATGCGTGCGCCAGGTGCTTCGCGACGCGGAAGATGTGCGCCGCAGCGGTTCCGCGGCGCTGGACCTGGCCTACGTGGCCTGCGGCCGCCTGGACGCGTATTTCGAAGCGGGACTCAAGCCCTGGGATATCGCCGCGGGCGCGCTGCTGGTGCGCGAAGCGGGTGGCCGGGTGGCGGATTTCAAGAACGCTGCCACCGGTCCGATGGATGACCGCGGTACGGCCAGCCGCCAGCTGCTGGCGGGCAACGTACGCGTTACCGAGCCGCTGCAGAAGATCATCGTTTCCTCCGGCTATGCGGCGGCATTCACCGGCCTGGCGACCGTGGTTTCGGACTGACTCTTACGGGGCTGTGCTTCGTTCGGGGCTGTGCTTCGTTTGACCGCGGGGTGACCTGAGGGGCCCCGTCGCGGCCGGGAGGCCTTCGCTGCTCATGTCCCCCGGCATCCGCCTGCGGCGGATGCTTCCTCCTTTACTTCGCTGCGAAGGCCTCCCGGCCACGACGGGGCTTGGCCTCGGGGTGGACCCGGCACAAAAAAGGCCGCGCAGTGCGCGGCCTTTTTTGTTGGAACGGCTGAGCCGGATCAGGGGCGCCTTGCCAGCGCCTCCTCATCCTTGGCCTTGGGCAGCAGGTCCTGCTTGGTGACCGTCAGGAAGCCAACGGTCAGCAGCGGACAGGCCAGCAGGATCGATGACAGGGTACCGATCACGGCGCCCATCATCTGGGTCAGCGCCAGGCCTTCCAGTGAGCCACCGCCGTAGAAGTACAGCGCGGTCACGGACAGCAGGAACACTACCGAGGTGATGATCGTGCGGGAGAGGGTCTGGTTGATCGAGGCGTTGAACACCGTCAGCGGGTCGGCGCGCATGCTGCGGAAGTTCTCGCGCACGCGGTCGAACACCACGATGGTGTCGTTGATCGAGAAGCCCATTACCGCCAGCAGCCCCGCCAGCACGGTCAGGTCGAACTCGCGCCCGGTCATGGCCCAGAAGCCCGCGACCACGATCACGTCAAAGAACGTGGTCACGCTGGCCACTACCGCGAACTTCCACTCGAAGCGGAAACCGATGTAGATCAGGAAGCCCACCAGAACGAAGATCACCGCGTTCAGCGCTTTGCTGGACAGCTCCTCGGACACCTGCGATCCAATCGACTCGCTGCTGATCACCGTGGCCGGATTGTCCGGCGTGCTCACCGCGGCAATCACGTCCTGCACCAGCTGCACGTTCTCGTCCACGGTCAGCTGCTCTTCTTCAGCACGCAGGCGCACCAGCAGGTCCGCACCGCTGCCGAAGGTCTGCACCTGGGCGTTATCGTGTCCCGCTTGCGCCAGTTGCTCACGCACGCCGTCGACATCGGGGGCCTCGTCGAAGCGCAGGGTGACCGATGTACCGCCGGTGAAGTCCAGCGCGTAGTTGAAGCCCTGGGTGGCAATCGCACCGATTGCGGCGATGAACACAACCAGCCCGGCGATCATCGTGACCCAGCGCATGCGCATGAAGTCGATGTTCGGGTTCGCGGGAAGCAGGGAAATCGGGAAAATCTTCATATCGTCGGTTCTCCCGTCAGATGGCCAGCGTCTTGAGCTTCTTGCGACGCGCATAGATCAGCGTTGCGATCCCGCGCGTCACCACCAGGGCGGTGAACATCGAAGCACTGATACCGACCACCAGGGTGATGGCAAATCCGCGCAGCGGGCCGGTGCCGAAGGCGTACAGGGCCACACCGGCCAGGATGCCGGTGAGGTTGGCGTCCAGGATCGAGCTCGATGCCTTGTCGTAGCCGGTGGCGATTGCCGATTTGGGCGGCATGCCGTTACGCAACTCCTCGCGTATGCGCTCGTTGATGAGCACGTTGGCGTCCACGGACAGGCCGATCGACAGCGCGAGTCCGGCGAATCCTGGCAGGGTCATGGTGGCGGTGAAGATCGACATCACTGCGATTACCAGAACCAGGTTCATCAGCAGCGCGACGCTGGTGATGAGTCCGAACATCCGGTAATACAGCATGAAGAAGAACAGGGTGAACAGGAACGCATAGCCCACCGCGGTGATGCCCCGGGAAACGTTCTCGGCGCCCAGGCTGGGGCCGACGATGCGCTCCTCGATGAAGTCCATCGGCGCGGCCAGCGAGCCCGAACGCAGCATGCGGGCCAGGTCATCGGCCTCCTGCTTTTCCAGGCCGGTGGTCTGGAACTCACGGCTGAAGACGCCGGAGATGTTGGCGACGCTGATGATCTCTTCGCTGTCGCGGAAGGTACGCACTTCCTCGCCGTTGACCATCCTCACCTGCGGCACGCGCTCGATGTAGACCACCGCCATCGGCTTGCCGACGCTCATGCTGGTGAAGTCGAACATGCGCTTTCCGGCCGACGCGTTCAGGGTCACGCTGACCGCCGGCAGGCCGTTCTGGTCATAGCTGGACTGCGCGTTCACCATTTCCTCGCCGGTGGCGATCACCCGGCGGCTGAGGATGTAGGGAATCGGGTTGCCGTCGATACCCACATCCCGGCTGTAGTAGATCCGCCCGTCCGGCGGCACCACGCCGGTGCGCGCGGCCTCGAAGGCATCGCCGTCCAGCACCGCGTGGTAGGCCAGCGTAGCCGTGGCGCCGATCATGCGCTTGGCTTCGGCGGTGTCCTGCACGCCCGGCAGCTGCACCACAACGCGGTCGTCGCCCTGGCGCTGGATGACCGGTTCGGACACGCCCACTTCGTCCACGCGGTTGCGCAGGGTGGTGATGTTCTGGTCGATCGCGTCGATGGCGATCTGGTTCAGTTCCGAATCCGGCACCCGGGTAGTGATGCGGTTGCCGCTCACGCTGCGGTTGAGCGTGGGCTGATCGACAGCCATCAGCCGCATGGCGCGGCTGACATCGGCTTCATCGGCGAGCACGGTCTGGATGCTGCCGTCGGCGCGCCGCTCCACCGAGGTGTAGCGCACGCGGGCATCACGCAGACTGGCGCGGATGCCCTCGGCGTAGGAATCAAGCCGGCGCTCCAGCGCCGCCTGCTGATCCACCTGCATCACGAAGTGCACGCCACCCTGCAGGTCCAGGCCCAGCACCATCGGGTTGGCACCGAACCGGGTGAGCCAGTCAGGCACCGTGGACGCAAGGTTCAGGGTAACGGTGTAGCCCTCGCCCAGCGATTCGCGCAGCAGGTCCGATGCCAGGGTCTGCGAATCCAGATCGGGCAGGCGCACCATCAGGTTGCCGCCCTCGGTATCGACATCGATCGCCTTGAGCGCGATCCCGGCCTCGTCCAGCTGGGCCCGGATGCGGTCACCCAATGCCTGGCTGATCTGGCTACCGCGCGTAGCCGTCACCTGCACCGACGGATCCTGCGGATACATGTTCGGCGCCGCATACAGCAGGCCCAACAGCGCCACCAGCACGATCAAGGCGTATTTCCAACGGGGAAATTCCAGCATTGCGGGTCCCTGCGCGCCGGCCTTTCAGCCGGCGCCTGTCATGATTTTGAAGTGGGGTCCGCTCAAGCGGACTTGAGGGTGCCCTTGGGCAGCACGTTGCCGACCGAACCCTTCTGCACGCGGATTTCCACGCGCTCGGAGATCTCCACGGTCACGAAGCTGTCGCCGATCGCGCGCACCACACCTGCGATCCCGCCACCGGTGATGACCTCGTCACCCACCGAGAGCTTCTCGAGCATGGCCCGGTGCTCCTTGTTGCGCTTCATCTGCGGACGGATCAGCAGGAAGTACATGATCGCGATCAGCAGCAGCGGGAACATCAGCGCCTGCAGCATGCTGCCTCCGGCGGGTGCTGCGGCGGCGTGGGCGGGGGCGATGAAGAAGTCGAGCAGGGTCATCGGGAAGTCCATGAAGGGAAAACAGCCGGGAATTATGCCACGGCGGCGGAGGTTGGCGCTTGCGGGGCGCGGCGACGGACTACCCGCCACCCCGGAGAGCCCGCTTAAGCGATGGTCCGGTTCGCGTAGAAGGACTCGCGGAAGGCGGCAAAGGTTCCCGCGGCGATCGCATCGCGCATGCCGGCCATGAGCTGCTGGTAGTACCAGAGGTTGTGCAGGGTGCCCAGGATCGGCCCCAGCATTTCGTTGCAGCGCACCAGGTGGCGCAGATAGGCGCGGGTGTAGCCGCCGGCGCACGCGGCGCAGCCACAGCCCTCCTCGATCGGTCGCAGATCGCGCTCGTATTTGGCATTCCGGATCCGCACGGTGCCGGTGGAAGTGAAATAGTGGCCGTTGCGGGCGTTGCGGGTGGGCATCACGCAGTCGAACATGTCCACCCCGCGGGCCACCGCCTCCACCAGGTCCTCGGGCCTGCCGACCCCCATCAGGTAGCGCGGCCGGTCAGTCGGCAGCTGCGGGCAGGTGTGGTCGAGCATGGCGTTGCGCTCGTCCTCGGTCTCGCCCACCGCCAGACCGCCGATGGCGTAGCCGTCGAAGCCGATGGCCTTCAGTCCTTCCGCCGAGCGCGAGCGCAGATCCTGGAATACCCCGCCCTGGACGATCCCGAACAGCGCCGCGTCGTTGCCCTCGTGCGCGCGCCTGGAGCGCTCGGCCCAGCGCAGAGACAGCTCCATCGAGCGCTCGATCACCTGGCGCTCCACCGGCTTGCCATCCACGTGCACCGGCGGGCATTCGTCGAAGATCATCACCACGTCCGAGTCGAGCACCTTCTGGATGCGCATGCTCTCTTCGGGGCCCAGGAACACCGTGCTGCCATCGGTCGGTGCCTGGAAGGTCACGCCCTCCTCGCTGATGCGGCGCTTGTGCGCCAGCGAAAACACCTGGAACCCGCCCGAATCGGTGAGGATCGGCCCGTCCCAGCGGGTGAATCCGTGCAGGCCGCCGTGATCGCCGATCACCTCCAGCCCCGGCCGCAGATACAGATGAAAGGTGTTGCCCAGGATCATCTGCGCGCCCAGCGCACGTACCTGGTCCGGCAGCACTCCCTTGACCGTGCCGTAAGTGCCCACCGGCATGAACGCCGGTGTTTCCACCGTGCCACGGGGAAAGCTCAGCCGCCCGCGCCGGGCCGCACCGTCGCTGGCCAGCAGTTCAAAATCCATGCGTGAAGTCATTGCGCCTTCCCGGCTCCCTGTCCTTGCGCGGCCGGGCGGGCCGGCACCAGGAGTGGCTCGCCAACCAGGCACAGCCTGATCTCGGCGCCCACCTGGGCCGCGTGCTCATCGCACAGATCCACTTCCACCACTTCGCCGCCACCCAGGCGTACGCAGCCGGTATGGTGCGGGCCGCGGAAACCCACGCTGACCAGCTGGCCACAGATGCCGCCAGCGGAATCGCAGCTCAGCGATTCCGGTCGCAGCAGCACTTCGCCCCCACCGGCCAGACCCACCGCTGCAGCGGACACAAGGCTGCCGCGACCGATGAAATCTGCCACGAAGCGGTCGGCAGGACGCCGGTAAAGCGTCACTGCCGAGTCCCACTGCAGGATCCTACCGCTCTCCATCACCCCGATCCGGTCCGCCATGGCGAACGCCTCGGACTGGTCGTGGGTCACCATCAACACGGTCGTGCCGGTGGCCTTGAGCAGCACACGCAGTTCGGCAGCCAGGCGCTGGCGGGTATCGATATCCAGATTCGAAAAAGGTTCGTCCAGCAGAAGCAGCGCCGGCTCCGGTGCCAGCGCGCGCGCCAGCGCCACCCGCTGCTGCTGTCCGCCGGACAGCTCATGCGGATACGCACCTGCCGAGCCGGCCAGTCCCACCAGCTCCAGCAGCTCGCTTACCCGCTCAGCGCGCCGCGCCCGCGGCTGGCGCTGCAGACCGAATGCCACGTTGGCAGCCACATCCAGATGCGGGAACAGCGCGTAGTCCTGGAACATCATCCCGACCCTGCGCTGCTCCGGGGCCATGCCGCCGTGCGCGTCGGCGATCGGCTTGCCCTCCAGCTCAAGGCTTCCGGCAATCAGCGGCTCAAAGCCGGCGATGGCCCGCAGCACGGTGGTCTTGCCGCAGCCCGAAGCTCCGAGCAGGCAGCCGATCTCACCAGCCTGGAGCTCCAGCGACAGACCATCCACCACCACTTTCATGCCGGCGGACGTCGGATAGCCCACCTGCACATCGTCCAGCCGCAGCAGTGTCTGGTCGCTCACGATGTCTGCTCCCGGCCATAGCCCAGGCCGGTCCGCGCCAACAGCACCACCGGCAGCAGCCCCACCAAAACGATCATCAAGGCCGCCACCGCGCCCTCCTCATAGGTCCCCCGCGAGGCTTCGGCATACAGCCAGGTCGCAAGGGTTTCGAAATTCAGCGGCCGCAGCAGCAGCGTGGCCGGCAGTTCCTTCATGGTATCGACGAACACCAGCAATGCCGCCGCGGCCATTGCCGGGCGCAGCAACGGCAGGTGCACCCGCTGCAGCATCGCCACCGGCGAATGGCCAAGGCTGGCCGCGGCCTGGTCCAGCGAACGCGGCACCCGGGTCAGCCCGGCCTCGATGCCGCCGGCGGATATCGCCAGGAAGCGCAGCATGTACGCGATCACCAGCGCCGTCGCCGAGCCCATCAGCACCATGCGCGGGGCACCGCCAAAGGCGGCGATCACCACGTTGGCACCGTCATCGAACCAGGCCAGCGGCACCAGCAGGCCGATGGCCAGCACGGTGCCCGGCACGGCATAGCCGAGGCTGGCGATGCGCAGGTTCAGCCCTGCCAGCCTGCTGCGCCGGCGCCCCTGGGCAAGGCGCAGCGCCCAGGCCACCGTGAGGCCGGCCACCACCGTCACCACCGTTGCGGCCAGCGCGATCAGCAGGGTGTTGCGGGCGCTGGCCAGCAGCTGCGGCGACACCCCGCCATTACCCAGCCGATCAAAAGTTTCCCAGGCCAGATGCGCGGCCGGCACCGCAAAGCCGATCAACACCGGCACCACGCCCAGCCCCAGCGCCAGCAAGGCCGGCGCACCGCGCAGCTGCAGCGGGCGCATGGGCCGCGGTCGTTGCGTGGCGGCGTAGCGCTGGCGGCGGCGTCCATAGCGTTCGATCAGGATCAGCAGCACCACGATCGCCAGCATTGCCAGGGCGATCTGCGAGGCCCCCGGCAGGTCGCTGCGGGTCACCCAGGTGGTGTACACCGCGACTGTCAGGGTCTGCACCCCGAGGAATTCCGAAGCGCCGATATCGTTGAGGGTTTCCAACAGCGCCAGCACCGCGCCGATCGCAATCGCCGGCCGCGCCATCGGCAGCGCCACCCGGGTGAACACCCGCAGCGGCGAGGCGCCCAGCGAGCGCGCCGCTTCCAGCAGGCTGGCCGCCTGGGTCATGAACATGGCCCGGGTGGTGAGATACACGTAGGGATAGAGCACGAAGCCCAGCAGCACGATGCAGCCGGTCAGCGAGCGGATATCGGGCAGGCGGAAATCACGCGGACTGTCGTAGCCCAGCAGGCTGCGCAGCACCCCTTGCACCGGCCCCAACGGATGCAGCAGGTCCAGGTAGGAAAACGCCACGATATAGGTGGGCACTGCCAGCGGAAGCAACAGGCCCCAGGACACGAACCGGCGGCCGGGAAACTCGTACGCCGTGACCAGCCAGGCCGCGCCGGTGCCAATCGCGATCACCAGCGCGCCCACCCCGGCCAGCAGGATCAGCGTATTGAGCGCGGAGCGCGGCAGCACATGGACCGCAATATGCGACCACAGCCCGTCGCTGCCCTGCAGCGCGCTCCAGCCAAGCGCCAGCAGCGGCAACAGCATGACGGCCGCGATCACCGTGGCCGCGGGCTGCCAGAAGTCGGGGCGCAACCGCGAAGTCGGTTGCGCCCGCCAGGCCGATGCCAGCGTCATCCCGCTGCCGCGCTGGCCCGACACCCAGGCATCAGTTGTCGAACCCGACCTTGTCGGCCAGTTCGCTCGCCTGCTTGCGATAGCGCGCCACCTCGGTCAGCGGCAGCGGATCGATCTTCATCTCGCCAAAGCTGGCCACTACCGGATCCAGTTCCACACCCGCCTTCACCGGGTACTCGTAGTTGGCCATGGCGTACATGCTCTGGGCCTCGTCGGACACCAGGTATTCCAGCAGCTGCACCGCGTTGTCGCGGTTGGGCGAGTTGACGGCGATCGCCCCGCCACTGATGTTCACGTGGGTGCCGCCGTCTTCGGCGCTGGCGAACACCGGTCGCACCACCTGGATCGCATCGCCCCACTGGCGCTGCTCGCTGCCCTCTTCGCTGTTCTTCATCCGGCCGACGTAATAAGCGTTGGCAATGCCGATATCGCAGATCCCGGCGAGGATGTCGCGGGCTACATCGCGGTCGCCGCCGGCCGCCTTGCGGGCCAGGTTGTCCTTGACCCCGCGCAGCCACTGCTCCGTGGCTTCGGCGCCGGCGTGGGCGATCATCGCCGCGAACAGGCTGGTGTTGTACGGGTGCTGGCCCGAACGGATGCACACCCTGCCCTTCCACTGCGGGTCGGCCAGGTCCTCGTAGGTGAAACCTTCAAGCTCCAGATCCTTGTCGGCATACAGCACGCGGTCACGCAGTGACAGCGCGAACCACTGGCCGTCTTCGCCACGCAGGTGGGCCGGGACCGCTTCTTCAAGCACATCCGAATCCACTGCCTGGGTGTAACCGGCGTTGACCACGTCCAGCAGGTTGCCGGTATCCACCGTCATCAGCACGTCGGCCGGCGAGCGCTCGCCTTCGGCGCCCAGTCGCTCCATCAGACCGTCCTTGAGGAACACGGTGTTGACCGCGATGCCGGTGTTACCGGTGAACGCGTCCAGCAGCGGCTGGATCAGGCCCGGCTCACGGGTGGTGTACAGATTCACCTCGCCGGAAGCGACGGCGTCCGCGCCGCCCGTTGCGGTTGCGGACGGGGAATCCTGCTGCCCCCCGCACGCGGCCAGCAGCAGCGCAGCGCAGGCGGCGGCCAGCAGGCCGGAGGGACGGGACAGGTGGAATGAACGGGACATCGGACGCATGGGCAACTCCACAGAATTGGTCGACGCTCTGGCTTGCCCGGTTGTTAGGTGGCTGGAGCGAAGATGGGAATTGTAATCATTAACGCCGAACGGCGGGGAACAGCAGCATTGCGTCGCCATAGGAAAAAAAGCGGTAGCGCTGCTTTACCGCGTGTGCGTAAGCCCCCAGCACCCGGTCCTTGCCGGCGAAAGCGGACACCAGCATCAGCAGCGTCGACTCCGGCAGGTGGAAGTTGGTCAACAGCGCATCCACGCTGCGGATCCGATAGCCCGGGAAGATGAAGATCTGCGTCTCACCGGAAAACGGGTGCAGCTCGCCGTCGCCGGCTTCGTTCAGGCGCATGGCGCTCTCCAGCGCCCGCACCACCGTAGTGCCGACCGCGATCACCCGCCCCCCGGCCTCGCGGGTACGGCGGATCTGCGCGACCAGCCCCGCGCCCACGTTCAACCACTCGCTGTGCATGCGGTGCGCGTGCACGTCATCCCCCCGCATCGGCAGGAATGTGCCTGCGCCCACGTGCAGGGTGACGTGGCCGAATTCCACCCCGCGCGCCCGCAGCGCCTCCAGCAGCGGCTCGTCGAAGTGCAGGCCCGCCGTGGGCGCCGCCACCGCCCCGGCCTCGCGGGCGAAGACGGTCTGGTAGCGCTCCGCATCGTCCCGGCCCGGCGCCCGCTGGATATACGGTGGCAATGGCATCCGGCCCGCATGCAGCAGCCACGATTCCAGCGCATCCGGCACGTCAAAGCGCAGCAGATAGAACCCGCCGTCGCGCTCAAGCAGCTGTGCGCTGCCTCCGCCATCCAGTTCGATCAGCGATCCGGGTTTCGGCGGTTTGCTCGCCCTCAGCTGCGCGCGTGCCTGCGAATCCGAAAGCACCCGTTCGATCAGGATCTCCACCCTGCCCCCGCTCTGCTTGTTGCCGAACAGGCGCGCGGGAATGACCCGGGTGTCGTTGAACACCAGCAGGTCGCCGGCCTGCAGCAGGTCGGGCAGATCAGCCACGCTGCGATCATCGAACCCCGCGCTGTCCGGCGGCACCAGCAGCAGCCGGCTGGCGGAGCGTTCCGGCAGCGGCGCCTGGGCGATCAGTTCGGACGGCAGGCGATAGTTGAAGTCGGACTTTTTCATCAGCGCGAAAACTTGGTGGAAAGAATGATGGAGGATGTGGTGCGTTCAACGCCATCGATGGCGCCGATGCGATCGGTCAGAACGTCCATGTCGCCCACCGTGGGGGCGGCCCCCAGTGCCACCAGATCGGAGGCCCCACTCACCGAGTGCAGCTCCCGCACTTCCGGGATGTCATGCAGGGCCTGGACCACCGAAGCCATCTGCCGCGGCAGCACCGCGATCAGGATGTGCGCCCTGATCTGGGCCCGCTCGTAGTCGTCGGAGACCCGCACCGTATAGCCCTCGATCACCCCGCGCCGCTCCAGCCGCTCGACCCGGCTGTGCACCGTGGTGCGCGACAGCTTCAGCCGCCGCGCGATCTCGGCGGTCGACAGGCGTGCGTTTTCCCGCAGCACCGAAAGCAGCTGTTCGTCGGCAGGCGTGAGCTTCATGCTGGCCCCATTGGATTCGTCGTTATGACGAAATTATGCACCAATCCGTGCAATCCATACCTTTCAAGCGACGATTTAATTTCCGACAATGGATAGCATGCGTGTCTGCGTGGGCATCTGCCCCCTGCACACGCCGCGCCCCATCTGGGGCGCCCCGACACTTTTTCGAACCTGAGGAACACGCCCATGTCCGTGATCGACAAGCTTTCCGCGCTCCGCGCCCACTCCGGCGCACGCCGCACCAACGGCCTGGACGACGCCATCATCGAGCGCTTCGCCGCTGGCCACCCCGAGCTGGTGGAAGCGATCGAGGCGGCCGCGGAAGAATATGCGCTGATCCGCGCAGAGCATCCGGAACTCCTGGATCTGGATGAAGACCAGCAGATCCAGAAGACCCAGGCCGACTTCGTCAACTTCTATCCGCAGGACGGCGTGAACCCCTACGTGGCCCTGACCGCCCGCGGCCCCTGGATCGTCACACTCAAGGGCGCCGTGCTTTATGACACCGGTGGCTACGGCATGCTCGGTTTCGGCCATGCCCCCAAGCCGGTGATCGACGCCATGGTCAAGCCGCAGGCGCTGGCCAACATCATGACCTCGAGCGTGTCGCAGATGCGCCTGGCCCAGGTGCTTCGCGCCGAGATCGGCCACACCCGCGGCGGCTGCCCGTTCACGGCCTTCATGTGCCTCAACTCCGGCTCCGAGTCGGTGTCGCTGGCTGCGCGCATCGCCGATACCAACGCCAAGACCATGACCGACCCGGACGGCCGCCACGCCGGCCGCACGGTCAAGCGCCTGGTGGTCAAGGGGGCCTTCCACGGCCGCACCGAAGCCCCGGCCCTGTATTCGGACTCCACCCGCAAGGCGTACGAAGGCGCGCTGGCCAGCTACCGCAGCGAAGACAGCGTGCTGGTGATCGAGCCGTACGACCTGGACGCGCTGAAGCAGGCCTTCGCCGATGCCGACGCCAACGGCTGGTTCATCGAAGCCATGTTCCTGGAGCCGGTGATGGGCGAAGGCGACCCCGGCCGCAGCGTGCCGCCGGAGTTCTACGCCGCTGCGCGTGAGCTCACCAAGGCCCACGGCTCGCTGCTGCTGATCGACTCGATCCAGGCCGGCCTGCGCGCCACCGGTACCCTGTCCATCGTCGACTACCCCGGCTTCGAGGGCCAGGAAGCCCCCGACATGGAAGCCTATTCCAAGGCGCTCAACGCCGGCCAGTTCCCGCTGTCGGTGCTGGCGTGCAACGAGCGCGCCGCCGGCATCTACAAGCGCGGCACCTATGGCAACACCATGACCGCCAACCCGCGCGCCGCCGATGTCGGCTCGGCGGTACTGGGCATGGTGACCCCGCAGGTGCGGGCCAATATCCAGCAGCGCGGCCGCCAGGCGGTGGAGAAGCTGGAAGCGCTGAAGGCCGAGCTGGGCGGGCTGATTACCAAGGTGCAGGGCACCGGCCTGCTGTTCTCGTGCGAGCTGTCGCCGGAGTTCAAGGGCTATGGCGCCGGCTCGAGCGAGGAGTGGCTGCGTGAGAACGGCCTGGGCGTGATCCACGGCGGCGAAAATTCGCTGCGCTTCACCCCGCGCTTTGAAATGGGCGAGGACGAGCTCGACCTGCTGGTCGACATGGTTCGCCGGGTGCTGAAGGAAGGCCCGCGCAAGGCCTGACTACACGGCCCGGGCACCCGCCCGGGCCTTTGCTTGCCTGTGCAGGAGTGCGCCATGCGCGCTCCTGCCGGGATCATGGGCCGATCAGCGAATCGCTGACCAGGGCGCGGGCTTCTGCGGCATCGCCGAAGCCGTGCAGGCGCACCGGGCTTGCCTCTTCGCCGCCTGGCAGGTCCTTGTACACACGGAAGAACGCTTCGATCCTCTCGAGCTCCATTGCCGGCAGGTCGGCAAGTTCCCGCACGCCCGCATAGTGCGGATCCACATCGTCGGCGGGCACACCGATGAGCTTGGTGTCTTCCTCTCCGCCGTCCAGCATGCGCAGCACCCCGATCGGACGGAACCTGATCAGCACGCCCGGATGCAGCGGCGCCCGGGTCAGCACCAGCCCGTCGAGGGGATCGGCGTCGCCAGCGAGCGTGCCGGGCATCGAGCCGTAGTTCGCCGGGTACACCACCGGCATCGACAGGAAGCGGTCCACATGCACGTGGCCGTCCACGTCGATCTCGTACTTGGTGAAGCTGCCGGCGGGGATCTCCACCATCAGCAGGGCCTCGTCCGGCGCCATCGCGGGCTGCAAAGGCGCGCCCGCAGTGGCAATACCTGCAACCATCAGCAGCACAAAGGCTCCCCCCATGCAGGAGCGCGCCACGCGTGTGATGCTCATTCCCAGCAGCGGTCGGTGCGGCCCTTGAGGGTCGCGGGCCGTGGGCAGTCACGCTGGTCGATCCTGCCTTCCATACGCTCCACCAGCTGACGGCCCGAAGCACGATCCCCCTCCAGCGAGAACGCGTCGTACAGGCGACCGGTCACGGTGCGCGACTGGTAATGCAGCTCGCCGCCTTCGATCTGGATCACCTGGAACAGCTGGGTGTCCTCAGCCACTGGCGCCATGGTGTCGCGGGCCTCCGGCGACAGCCGGTACTGCTTGGCGCCCACCACGCTGACCAGGTACTGCGGCGTGCCCTGCCCTTCCACCAGGCCGCCGCGACGGCCGTAGACGTGGTCATGGCCCTGCAGCACCAGATCCACCCGGTGCCGCTCGAGCACCGGCAGCACGTGTTCGCGCAGCAGCGCGTTGTCGCGATCCTGGCGGGGCGAGAACATCGGCTGGTGGATGGCCACGATGAGCCACTCCGGCGGATTCGCCGACAGCACGTCGTCCAACCATCGCGCCTGTGTCCGGGCGGTGCCCAGGTCCAGCGCGGAGGTGCCGTCCAGCACCACGAAGCGCGCATCGTGCATGTCGAACCAGTAGGTGCTTGCTTCCGCACCCGGCGCGCCGTTGTCCGGCAGCGCATGCGCGTGTGGCCAATGGGCACCGAGCACGCGCCGCTCCTGCGGCGTGTCCTCGAATTCCTTGGCGTATTCGTGGTTACCGGTCACCGGTGCGACCAGCATGGTCGCCGTCACCGGCGCGACTGCATCAAACCACTCACCCCACTCGCTGTCGTCCTCGCCGTCGCCACCGCTGACCTGGTCACCGGTGAACAGCGCCAGGCGCGCCCGCGGCGCATGGCGCAATGCTTCCAGCACCGCACGGGTGGAATGGCTGGCGTTCTTGTTCTGGGTGTCGGCAAAGTACAGAAACTCCAACGGCTGGCCTGATTGACCGGCGGTACGCAGCTGCCGCCAGGGGCTCCACCAGCCGTTCGCCCCTTGCACCCGGAACGCGTACAGAGTGTCCGGCTCGAGCCCGTCAACCTCGACCCGATGCTGGTGCCCTGCCCCGGTCTCCGACTCCAGCCTGCTGCTGCGGGCCACCAGTCTGCGCGGCTCGCCCAGGTCCGGTGAATCGCCGGCCAGCGCAACCTCCAGCACCGGGCTCTCAATCGCCAGCGAGGTGCGCCACGCCACCTGGAAGCCGCGCGCCGGATCGGCGGCGGGAGAAGCAATGATCCTGTCCGGATGCGCAGCCGGCGCATAGTGCAGGTCGCCCGGAGGCACGAGGACATTGGGTTCCAGCTGCCGCGGCTGCGACGCACCAGTATCGGCAAGCGCTAGGCCCGGAGCGCCGAGCAGTGCCGCCAGCAGCAGTACGGCCAGGCCGCGATTCAGGGGGCGCATGGCAACGGGTTTCATCGCGGACACTCCTGCAGTCCCAGGCCCACCGCAATCTCGCGCCAGTCGATGGCCACCATGCCCTGGTCGTCGTGCACTGCATACAGCACACCGGCCGGGAAGCGCGGCGTGGGCTGGTCATGCAGCCAGATGCCGTCGGTGTTGGCAACGGTGGTGCCGGTCACGGCGCCAACGTGTTCCAGGCTTTCACGGTCGAACAGATGGAAGGTGGTCCGGTCGCGGCCCTGGGCGGTGGTGATCCACCAGCCGTCGCCATTGCCGCAGGCCTTGAGCATGATGCCCTCGGCCTGGGCTTCCAGCACGCTGTCGCCTACAAGCTCGCCGGTGAAGTTGCCTTCCAGGTCGTACACCTTGAACTCGTTTGAATAGGTCTCGTCTTCCTCGGCCACCAGCAGGCGGTTGTTGGCGGGGTCACCCCACAGTGACTCCACCACCCGCAGCGCGCCTTCGGGAGAGGTGTCGCCAAACGCGCCGAGATGCTTCGCACCGGCGTCCCCTTCCTCCGGATTGAAGACAAAGCGATGCACCCGGCGGTCCAGCTCCGCGAGCGGCGGCAGGATGTCTTCGCCTTCCGCGTCCTCACCGGCCATATAGGCGTCGGTGACATAGAGCTCGTAGCCATCGCCCACGGCGTGTATCCACAGACCATAGGGCAGTTCGAGCACGTCGCTGCCGAACATGGCCACCGTTTCCATGCCCGGCAGCTGCAGCACCTGCACACGGCGGTTATCGCGTTCGACCACGAAGGCCAGGTCATCGGCCACCGCGATGCCGTTGGGGCGATCGAACTCGCCACGGCCGGCACCCGGCCCACCCACGTGCCGCACGAACTCACCGGTGAAGCCGTCGTAGACCACCAGTCGGTCGGTGGACTTGGCGGTGGTCAGCACCAGCACCTCGCCGTCCGGACTGCTCCAGCTGGCCACTGAATCGATGTTGTCTTCCGGCGTCATCGGCGTGGCGAAGGTCTCGTTCACCAGCACGGGGCCGAGGGCGGCTTCGTCGGCCGCGTCATCAGCGGCGGCGGGCGCCGCCAGCTCCTGCTGGGCGCAGGCGGCCAACGCAAGCGCCAGCAGGCTGACGCCGGCCAGGCGCCAGCCCCGCACCGTGGAGCGGCTGCCGCAGGCGGAGAAGGAGGAGGAAGGTCGGGAGGAACGGCAGATCGTCATGGGCTGGTCACAAAGGCATTGGAAAGCCGGCGATTGTCGCCAGCGCATGTGTCCATTCGATGACAGGCAGGCGTCGCTGTAAGCGAACTGCAGCAATTCAGTCATAAGGCGGCAACCACCCCCCGTGACCATATGCGGCATCCGCGATCGCCCCCGACCGCGCTTCCACCTGTCCGTTACCAGAGTAATCAATGACCATCCAACGCTCACTGATCGCTGCCGCCATCGCCTCCGCACTCACTTTCGCCGCCGCTCCCGCCCATGCCGAGCCCCAGGCGGCTGCCCTCGTCGGTGAAGCCGTCTCCGCAGGCACCATCGTAGGCCGGGTGCGCGAAGCCTCGGTTGGCGCATCCCTCGACGGCGCCATGGTGTCGCTCGACGGTGAACAGGTGGCGATCACCCGCCGCAACGGCGAGTTCCGCATTGCAGGCGTCTCGCCCGGTGTCCACACCGTCACCATCGATTATCTCGGCTATCACAGCGTGGACACCCAGGTGGAGGTGCCCGCACACGAGGGCGCACGGGTAGAGGTCAGCCTGTACAGCACTGTCGGCGCCGCCGATGCCGCCACGCTGGGCACCGTGGAAGTGCGCGCCACCCGCGACGCCAACGCGCAGGCCCTCAACCAGCAGCGTGCCTCCACCAACTACATCAACGTGGTATCGGCCGACCTGCTGGGCCAGTTCCCGGACAACAACATCGCCGAATCCACTCAGCGCATTCCCGGCGTGTCGATCGAGCGCGACCAGGGCGAAGGCCGCTACGTGACCATGCGCGGCGCGCCCAAGGAGTTCACCACCGTCTCCATCGACGGCGTGCAGCTTGCCAACCCGGATGCGGGAAGCCGCGGCGTCGAACTGGACACCATCCCCGCCGACGTGATCGCCGCGCTGGAAGTGACCAAGGCCCTGACCCCGGACATGGACGGCGACGCCATCGCCGGCAACATCAACATCCGTACGCAGAGCGCGCTCGACCGCGACGGCCTGACCCTGCGCGCCTCGGCGGCACAGGGCGCGTTCGAACTCGGCAGCGGTGACAACGAGCGTTACAACGCCACCATCGGCAACCGCTTCGGCGCAGACGACAACATCGGGATCCTGATCGCCGCCTCGCGCAGCAAGCAGGAGCGCTTTACCGACAACGTTGAAGCCGTGTTCGACGAATTCGACGGCGTGATCATGCCTGCGGAAATCGAGGTCAAGGACTACGAAGGCACCCGTACCCGCACCGGCCTCACCGGCCGCTTCGACTTCCGAATCAACCCTGACAACCTGCTGTACTTCATTGCCTCGGACTCGTCCTTCAAGGACCGCGAGTTCCGCGACGCCATGGCGATCGAGCTCGAGCGCCACGAGGACGGCTCCGACGAGGTCACCGGCGTGGCCGGTCGCGCCACATTCGACAAGGAGCTGCGTGAACGCACCTACGACAAGTCGATCCGCACCTACAACCTTGGTGGCGAACACTGGCTGGGCCAGGACTGGAAGCTGGACTGGCAGGCCGCGCAGAGCAAGGCCGACAAAACCACCAGCCCGCGGATGCAGTACATCTTCCGCTCGCAGGTGCGGCCGCGGATGGCCTATGACTACAGCAACCCGGACTTCCCCGAGTGGACGATCCTGGACGTGGCCGATGCCCCCACCACCGGCGTCAACCTGCCGGAAGACTGGTACCAGTTCCGCCGCCTCAACGACCGCTATGAATACAGCGAGGAAAAGGAGAACAGCTTCCGCGTCGATCTGAGCCGCGACCAGAATTTCATTGGCGAAAGCGGCGACATCAAGTTCGGCCTGCGCGCGCGCCAGCGTGACAAACTGTTCAACGAAGAGCGCCATCGCAACAGCTCGGCGGCCGATTTCGATGCGATGGGCATCGGCTATTCGGACCTGCTGTGCGACAGCTGGTCCAACAACTTCGACTACTTCCTGACCGGCCGCCGCTTCTGTCGCGATGTGTTCTCCAGCAATGCCGGCCCGCTGATCGGCAGCGACAACCACGGCCGACTGATTGCCGACTCGATCACCGCCGACTACACGGCTTCCGAAGACGTCTACGGCACTTACGTGCGCCTGGATGCCAACTGGGGCGACCTGACCATGATCGCTGGTGCCCGCTACGAGCACACCGAGCTGGAGGGCAGTGCCACGGAATTCAATGAGGACACGGAGGAGTTCACCCCGCAGCATGCCAGTCGCAGCTACGGCCACTTCCTCCCGAGTCTGCACTTCCGCTACGAGTTCGATCCGGACACCATCCTGCGCGCTTCGTACTCGACCGGCCTGAACCGCCCGGACTTCATGCACACCGCACCCTACCGGATCCGCGGCGAGCGTGACTGGGACGATCTCTCGGTCGGCAACCCCAACGTGAAGGCGGCTTACGCGCACAACCTCGACGTGTCCTTCGAGCACTACCTGCGCCCGCTGGGCCTGGTATCCGCCGCGGCCTTCTACAAGCGCATCAATGATCCGCTGTTCGTGGCCAGCAGCACCGTGGTGTGGGAAGACGTGGTGATGGATGACGGCGAAATCCGCGATATCCGGCAGGACGTCACCCGCCCGGAGAACGGCGACAAGGGCAGCATGTACGGCCTGGAGCTGGCCTGGCAGCAGACGTTTGACATGCTGCCCGGTCCGTTCGACGGCCTGGGCGTGTATGCCAACTACACCTGGGCGAAGTCGAAGGCCGAGCTGCCGTTTGGCCTGGGCGAGACCGAACTTCCCGGCACCTCGCGCCACAACTACAACCTGGCGCTGACCTACGAGAAGTCGGGCTTCAACGCGCGCCTGGCCTACAACCACCGCTCGGAGTTCATCCAGGAGTTCAACATCACCAACCCCGAGCTCAACATTCTCTGGGACGGCCGCTCGAGCCTGGATTTCACCACCAGCTATCGCTTCGACAGCGGCGTCAGCCTGTTCGGCGAGGTCAACAACATCAACGACACCCGTCAGGTGCGCTACCAGGGCCAGCGCAACCGCGTGCTGGAGATGGAGGGGTTCGGTCGTTCGTGGCTGGTGGGCGTGCGCTACGACTACTAAGATCCGCGCTGTATCAACCCTTGAAACGGGGCCGGCTGATCCGGCCCCTTTTTTTGTTCTACTCCAGGTTCGAGATTGCCTCTTCGCTTTATCTTGCCGCGACGTGACGGGCCCCGTCGCGGCCGGGAGGCCTTTGCGCTCCATGTCCCCCGGCCTGCGCCTGCGGCGAAGGCCTCCTCCTTTACTTGCGCGCAAAGGCCTCCCAGCCACGACGGGGCTCGGCATCGGGAGGTTCGTGCCAGTCGAGGCTTGCGTCCCGGAACCGGGGCTTTGTGTAGGAGCAACTGTCTGCTTAGCCGGCAGCTGATATCCATTCAGTCTTGTCGCGTGCCATGGCGTTGAGCCTGATCAGCAGCACCCGCATGCAGGCGGTAATCGCCAGCTTGGCGCACTTGCCTTGCTCGCGCAGTCGGCAGTATCGGGCGTTGAAGTCGGGCTGCATGCGGATGACGGACCAGCAGGCCATGTAGAGCACCCTGCGGATGGCGCCCCTGCCACCGCGGATGCGCCGCCTGCCTTCCTTCTGGCCGCTGTCGGCGTTGTAGGGTGCCAGGCCGGCCAGCGCCGCGATCTCGCGCCGGTCCAGGTGCCCCAGCTCGGGCAGGTAGGCTTGCAGGGAAGCGGCAGTGACCGGGCCGATGCCGGGGACGGCCATCAGCCGCCGAGCCAGGTCGTCATCGACCTGCTGCTGGAGCTGGACGATGTCCTTGCCGATGGCGCGGATCTGCTCGCGCAGCCAGCTGATGTGCACGGCCAGGCTGGCGCGGACCCTTTCATGGGTGGCCTGCTTGAGCCGGCGTCGATCGTCGTCACGCTGCTGGACCAACTGCTCGCGCCGCTGGACCAGGGCGCGCAACTCTTCCTGCTGTGCGCTGGGGTGCATGCGCTCGGCCACGACCAGCTCACCCATGCGGGCCAGCATGGCCGCATCGATCGGGTCGGTCTTGGCGGTCTTGCCCAGCGCCTGTGCGAAGGCCCGGGCACGGCGGGGGTTGATCCGGGTGACGGGCAAGCCAGCGTCGGCCAAAGCCCGCATGACGGACCGTTCGTAGCCACCGGTGGCTTCCAGCAGGACATTGCCCACTGACTGTCCGGCGATGTGGGCCAGGAGCTGGCCGTGCCCCTCCGGACTGTTGGGAAGGCTCAGGAAGCGGCCTTCGGGAAGCACGTGAACGGCCAAGGTAGCCTTGGCGACATCAATACCGATCCAGATAGACATGTGACCTCGACTTCGTAGACTGTGGGCCAGGAGAGAGCCGCCTCGCTCCTGCCCACGCTTGTGAAGTTCGAGCTCCGGCTCGTTCAACTGTTCGGGCTATGGAACGAGGTCGATGTGCGGCCGCCTGGGCTCCTACACGTGCTCAAGACACTGCGCGCCTTCGGCGTGCCGCACATCGCTCTCCACCCCAACGCTACCGGCTCAGGCAGACACAAGCGCGCCATGCGCGCGAAGCCGCGTGAATCCCGGGGCGCTGGGTGGGGGTGCCCTTTGGTCGTAAGTAAGGGAGGAGGTGGCGGCCGCAGGCCGACGCCGGGGGACATGGAGACCAAAGGGCACCCCCACCCAGCGCGCCCGCGTCGTCAACATGCTCGAAGCCTCGTGACAACTGCTCGGGACGGTATCCTTTCCCAACCCGAATCGAACCCCGCGAATCCATGAAGATCATCGAAGTCCGCCACCCCCTGGTGCAGCACAAGCTCGGCCTCATGCGCCGGGCGGACAACAGCACCAAGACGTTCCGCGAGCTGTCGGCCGAGGTGGCAGCCCTGTTGACCTACGAGGCCACGGCGGATCTGGAAACCGAAGAGGCCGAAGTCGACGGCTGGGCCGGCCCGGTGCGGGTGCGCAGGATCAAGGGGCGCAAGGTGACCCTGGTGCCGATCCTGCGAGCGGGAATCGGCATGCTGCCCGGGGTGCTGGAGATGATTCCCGCGGCCAAGGTCAGCGTGGTGGGCCTGGCCCGCGACGAAGACACGCTGGCGGCGGTGACCTATTACGAGAAACTGGTCGACAACATGGCCGACCGCACCGCCCTGATCCTGGATCCGATGCTGGCCACCGGCGGCACCCTGATCGCCACCATCGACATGCTCAAGGCGGCCGGAGCAACCCACATCAAGGGCCTGTTTCTGGTGGCCGCGCCGGAAGGCCTGCAGGCGGTTGAGGCCAGGCACCCCGACGTGGAAATCTACACCGCATCCATCGACGATCGCCTGGACGAACGCGGCTACATCCTGCCCGGCCTCGGCGACGCCGGCGACAAGATCTTCGGCACCCCCGGCAGCTGACTCTCCCCTGTAGGAGCGCGCCATGCGCGCGAAGCCGCGTGAATCATTCCCGTGCGTGGCCGCTTCGGTTGCGGCGTACCATCCGACACCCCTCGGCACCGCCATGTGTCACGCGGCTTCGCGCGCATGCCGCGCTCCTACGGGAGGGGACGGGCCTTCAGGGCTGCGGTTTCGTGGGTCGGGGCGTAACGGCCACGATCATCGCGGGTGAGCTGGACCAGGGCGATCTCGGGGTCATGGGTGAGGAACAGGTGCACGTTCCGCTCCAGCTTGTCCTCGAGGAAGGCACGCTTCTCGTCGATCAACAGCTCGGGGCTGCGGTCGTAGCCCATGGTGATCGGCAGATGCACCCAGGGCCGCCCGGGAACCAGATCGGCGCAGAAGGCAATCCCGCCGCGCGGCCGACCGTCCGGACCCGGCGCTCCGTGGATCTCCGCCAGCATCATGCCCGGGGTGTGGCCATCGCTGTAGGTGAAGCTGACCGCGTCGCCCAACACCTCTGATCGCCCACCTTCGACGAACTGCAGCCTGCCGCTGGCTTCAAGCAGCGCCGGTAATTCGGGAATGAAACTGGCCCGGTCGCGGGCGTGCGGGTTGCATGCGCGCTCCCAATGCGGCCGGCTGGTGAGATAGATGGCATTGGGGAACAGCAGCTCGTGCGGCTCGCCCTCGCGGTACTCGCGCAGCAGCCCGCCCACATGGTCGAAGTGCAGGTGCGACAGCACCACCACGTCGATGTCCTCATGCGAGAATCCCGCCTCGCGCAGCGAATCCAGCAGCACGTGGCGCTCTTCCACCACGCCGTAACGATCGCGGTATTTGGGTTCGAAGAACGCGCCCACGCCGGTCTCGAACAGCACTGTTTTGCCATTGAGCGGCTGGGCCAGCAGGGCCCGGCAGGCGAGCGGGATGCGGTTCAGCTCATCCGGCTGCATCCAGCGCGTCCACAGGGCGCGCGGCGCATTGCCGAACATCGCGCCGCCGTCGAGTTTCTGGGTGTTGCCCTCGAGCGACCAGATTTTCATGGCTGCAGTTCGACCTTGGCCGAACCGACCTCGTTGCGCGGATCGGTGCCGCCTTCCAGCGTATTGGTGCGCAGGTTCCAGGCCACGGTCTGCAGGTTGCCCCAGCTGTGGCTGGAGGTGCGGCCACCGCTGCGGCGCATCTCGTCTTCTTCATCGGGCGCATCCACCACGTGGCCCATCTCCCGCAGGCGGGCGATGACTTCGGGGCTGAACGCACCGCGCTCGGCGGAGATGCGGTCGGGCAGCCACTGGTGGTGGAAGCGCGGCAGGGCGGCCACTGCCTGGGCATCCAGGCCGGCGTCGTAGCCGAGGATCCCGAGCATCACCATGGTGATGATGCGAGTGCCACCGGGCGTGCCCAGCACCGCGATGCGGTCGTCGGACAGCATGAAGGTCGGGGTCATGGAGCTGAGCATGCGCTTGCCCGGCTCCGGGGCGTTGGCATCAAAGCCCATCACGCCAAACGCGTTCGCCTCGCCCGGCTGCAGGGCGAAATCATCCATCTCGTTGTTCAGCAGCACGCCGGTGCCCGGCGGCACCAGGCCCGAGCCGTACAGCAGGTTCACCGTCTGCGTGGCGGCCACGCGGTTGCCCTCGGCATCGATGATGGAGAAGTGGGTGGTTTCGTCGCCTTCAAGCGGCGTCGGCTCGCCGGAGAGCATGTCGCTCGGCGTGGCCCGCCCGGGATGGATGGTGGCGCGCAGTCCGGCCGCATAGTCGCGGCTGGTCAAGGTGTCCATGGGGATGTCCACGAAGTCCGGGTCACCCAGATAGAAGGTGCGGTCACGGAACGCACGGCGCATGGATTCAACGGTCAGGTGCGCGCGCAGGGCCGGGTCAAGTTCCTCCAGCTCCCAGCCCGCCAGGATCTGCAGCATCTGGGCCAGCGCCACCCCGCCCGAAGACGGCGGCGGCGCCGTCACGATGTCCCACTCGTGGTACTTCAGGCGCAGCGGCTCGCGCTCCACCACCTTGTAGGACGCCAGGTCTTCCGCGGTCCACACGCCACCCTCGGCCTGCACGCCTTCCAGCAGCAGCTCCGCAGTGCGGCCGCGATAGAAACCGTCGAAGCCGTCGGCAGCCAGGCGCTCAAGGGTACGGGCCAGGTCCGGCTGGCGGAAGGTGTCGCCCTCGCGCATCGCCCGGCCCTCGATCAGGAAGGTATCGCGCGTGCCCGGGTAGCGTTCCATCACCTCGGCCCGGTTCTCATAGCCGCGCACCATGCGGCCGTAGACGGGGAAGCCCTCGTCGGCCAGGCGGATCGCCGGCGCCAGCGACTGGGCCAGTGACAGCTCGCCGTACTCGTCCGCCAGGTGCACGAACGCCGCCGGCAGGCCAGGGATGCCGGCAGCCCACGGACCGTTGGTGGCCCGGTCACGGTTGAACTGGCCGTCTTCGGTCAGGTAGTCATCGGATGTAACGGCGGCAGGTGACGTCTCGCGCGCGTCCAGGAACACATCGCGCCCATCATCCGCGTTGTGCAGCAGGAAGAAACCTCCACCGCCGATGCCGGAGCTAATCGGCTCCACCACCGACAGCGCGGCGGACACCGCGATTGCGGCATCGAATGCGTTGCCACCCTCGCGGATCATTTCCAGTCCGGCCTCAGTCGCCAACGAGTGCGCCGAGGCAATAGCAACACCCGGCGGCGTGGCGGTGCTGGCAGCGTTCTGCTCAGGCTGGGCAACCGCATCGCGGCCACAAGCAGGGGTGGCGACCAGGGCCACCGCGATGATCACACCAGACCAGAACTTCATAATTGCTCCACGACTCAGGAAATCAGTTGCGCATCACGCTCCAGCCATTTCGCCGGTAGCGGCATCGGCCGGCGCGGCGCCCTGCTCCTGCAGCCTGCGCAGCTTGGCCAGGAGCTGGCTCTCGGTCTCGGGGTGCTCCGGGTCCGGGTCGATGCATTCCACCGGACACACCTCCATGCACTGCGGCTCGTCAAAGTGGCCGACGCACTCGGTACACAGGGCGGGGTCGATCACGTAGATGACCTCGCCCTGTGAAATCGCGTTGTTCGGACACGCGGGCTCACAGACATCGCAGTTGATGCACAGCTCGTTGATCTTCAGCGACATCTGCTTTCCAGCGCGACCCGGCGCGACTTATTTCTCGATGAAAACGTATTCAACCTGGGCCGGTGCCACCGCGGCTTCAACCCGCGGGTTGTCCACGGCGTCGCCGATGAACAGCACGCGCACGCCTTCCATGGTGCCTTCGGGCACGTTTTCGAACGCGCGCACCGCCAGGTCCGCAACGCGGTTGGAATTGTGGCCGGCGTAGGCCAGCAGGTTGCCGCGCACGATGCCGCGGGCCAGATCGTTCTCGGCGCGCTCGGCCAGGCGCTCGTACTCGTCGTCGAAATTCTCACCGCCTTCCTCGGGCACCAGGTACACGAAGGGCTGGCTGTAGATCCCGTCCATGTTCCGGCCCACAACGTCGTTGAGATACGCGCGCCACCCTTCGCGATCACCGCTCTGCGGCGCAGCCATCGGGGCGGTTACCACCTGCTCCACGGCCTCTTCTTTCTGACAGGCTGCCAGCGGCAGGGCAAGGCTGGCGCACAGCAGCAGTCGGGTCATGATCTTCATTTCAGCGTTCCCTTCAGGATTTACAAGGTCAGGTTGATGCTTTACGCCGCCACTCGGTCTGCAGCGCTTCGGCCACCGCCGCCGGCACGAACGCGGAGACGTCGCCGCCAAGGCGGGATATCTCGCGGACCAGCGACGAGGATATGAAACCGTATTTTTCGGCAGGGGTCAGGAACAGGGTTTCCACTTCTGGAATCAGATGCCTGTTCATGCTTGCCATCTGGAATTCGTACTCGAAATCCGACACCGCCCGCAGGCCACGCAGCAGCACGCCACCGCTCACTTCACGCACGAAGTCCGCCAGCAGGCAGTTGAAGCTGCACACTTCGACGTTGTCGTGTCCGCGCAGCGCGAGCCGCGCCAGTTCCAGGCGCAGATCCAGCTCCAGGGTAGGCCCCTTGCCCGGACTCTCGGCAATGCCCACGATGATCTTCGCGAACAACGGCGAGGCACGGTGGATCAGATCGATGTGCCCGTTGGTGATCGGATCGAAGGTTCCGGGATAGACCGCGATGCGGTTGCGCGCCACGCTCATGTCAGCAAATCGCCTGTCGGAAACGGCCGGGTCGGTGGGCGGCCAGTGTAACAGCGTCGCATCATGCGGAACCCGTATCCGCCACGCGCCGGTACAGCGCGTGCCGTGCATCGCGGGTCCGTGATTCGCGATGCGGAAGCCAGCCTGCTCCAGGTTCCACCCGTCCATCCACCGGTGACTCAAGGTAAAGCCACGCCTGATCGGCAAGCCACGGATCCAGCTGGGCCAGAACTGGCTGCCAGAGGTCGGCATCAAAAGGGGGATCAACGAATACCAGGTTGAAGCGGCCGTGCAGCGGTGCAGCCAGAAACTGAAGCGCGTCGGCACGCACAACACGCGCGACAGCGCCGGCATCCAGCCGCTGCACGGTCTCTTCCAGCCCCTGTGCCAGACGGGCATCGCGCTCCACCAGCAGGGCTTCGGCAGCGCCGCGGGAGAGCGCTTCAAGCCCAAGCGCTCCGCTGCCGGCAAACAGGTCCAGTACCCGCGCTCCCGGCAATACCGGCTGCAGCCAGTTGAACAGGGTCTCGCGGGCACGGTCGGAAGTGGGCCGCAGGCCGGGCGCATCGACCACCGGCAGGCGGGTGCCGCGCCAGCGCCCGCCAATGATCCGCACCCTGCCCGGAACCGGCTTCATAGGGCGCTTTCCACGGCTGGAGGCTGGGGGCCGAGTGATACCATTCGGCCATTCTCCCCCATCAAGGACTTGATCGCGGCATGTCCAGCTGGTTCCGACGCAAAAAATCCGATGCAGACCAGGCTGACGGCCGCCGCCGGCTGAGCATCGAGGAGCTGGCCGCTGCATTCCCGGAGAGTCACCAGACCGCACCTCCGGCCGCAGAGACTGTGGCGCCCGAGCCGCCTGAAGCCGACGTGCCCGCGGCCGATGAGCCGGCAGCGACCCCAGCGCCGGTTCCGGCCAGGGAAACAACCCCGGCGGCGGAAGAGCCTGTCGCAAGAGCTGCTGTTGAAACCGCCCCCGCACCGGCGGCTCCTGTCAGCACTCCGGTCGCCCGGGAGCCCGTGCCGGCACCTGCCGCGCCTGTTCCCGTCGTTGCACCAGCTGTACCGGCCGCCGTCCCGCCGGCACCCGCTGCCGAGCCGGAATCCGCTCCTGCCGCCGCTCCCGGGAAAACCGGCTGGCGACAGCGCCTGGGCGGGAGCGGCTTTGCCGTCAGCCTGGGCGGCCTGTTCTCGCGCAATCCGCGCCTGGATGACGATCTACTGGACGAGATCGAGACCGCGCTGCTGATGGCAGACGTCGGCGTGGCTGCGACTACCGGACTGGTGGAGGCCATGCGCAAGCGCATGAAGGCGCGCGAGTTCGCCGACTCCGCTGCATTGCTGGCCAGCCTGCGCGCCGAGATGATCGCCTTGTTGCAACCGGTTGCCAGGCCGCTGCAGATCAACGCTTCCGCCAAGCCTTTCGTGATCCTCACCGTGGGCGTGAACGGCGTGGGCAAGACCACCACCATCGGCAAGCTGGCCCGGCGCTACAAGGAAGAAGGCCACGGCCTCATGCTGGCCGCAGGCGATACCTTCCGCGCCGCCGCCGTGGCCCAGCTGCAGGCCTGGGGCGAGCGCAATGGCGTGCCGGTCGTGGCCCAGGGCCAGAACGCGGATGCCGCGTCAGTGGCTTTTGACGCGCTACAGTCGGCCCGTTCGCGCGGTACCGATATCCTCATTGCCGATACCGCCGGCCGCCTGCACACACAGCAAGGCCTGATGGCCGAACTGGGCAAGATCGGGCGGGTGCTGGGCAAGATCGATCCCACCGCCCCGCACGAAGTGCTGATGGTGGTGGATGGAACCACCGGCCAGAACGCCGTCTCCCAGGTGCGCCAGTTCAACGCCGCGGTCAAGGTGACCGGACTGGTGGTGACCAAGCTGGACGGCACCGCCAAGGGCGGCGTGGTGTTCGCCCTGGCCCGCGAATTCGGCATTCCGATCCGTTATGCCGGCATCGGCGAAAGGTCTGAAGACCTGCGCGTGTTCGACGCCGAAGCATTCGTTGACGCCCTGCTGCCGGAGGCGCTGGGCGGGTGAAACGCCGTTCCGCGATCGCGCTGGTCGTGGTCGTTGCCCTCCTGCTGTTGGTCGCGGTCGCGCTGCGCTGGGCGATGCGGCCGCAGGTGCTGGGCCCGCGGGTGATGGCGCTGGCCGGACAGGCCACGGGACTGGACATCAGTGCCAACGAATTCGATTACCGCCTGCGCGGCAGTCCGCAGCTGGTGGCCCGTGGCGTCAGCGCGCGCATCCCGGGCGCGCCGGACACGGTCCTGGAAGCAGAGCGGGTCCTGGTGTCGGTGCCCTGGTCCACGCTGCGCTCGCGAGGCGCTGATCCGGTGATCACCCGCATTGAGGTCGACGCGCCGCGGATACAGCTGCAACCCGCGCTGGAGTGGTGGGCAAGTCGCCCCCGCGGCGATGGCCCGCTGCCGGTACTGGCGGAGGGCCTGCATGTGCAGCGTGGCATCCTCCAGGCGGACACCTGGTCGGTTGGCGACCTCTCGATCCGCCTGCCCCGATTCGCCCAGCAGGCCCGGCTCGGCGCCGACATCAGTGGCCGCTACCAGGCAGGCACCCTGTTGGCGCCTTTCCACCTGCATCTGGCCATGACCCGTCCCGGGATGGGTGCCGGCATCGGCGTCGCCGGCACCCTGGCTCCCCAGGACAGCAGCTGGCGACTGCCCACCCATGCCGTGCTTTCCACCCACCTGAAGGACTCACCTGCCGCCGCCGGCGTACAGCTGTCCGCACTTCGACTCTCGGCAAGCTCGCGTCTCGTTTCGACAGGCAAGGAACAGCCGTTCGCGCTCGGGCTTGCCGGCGAAGGCGCATTTGCCGAAGGCGCCTTCACCCTGCAGCCCGCGGCGCTGGTGCTTCGCGGCCAGGCGATGATCCCCCGCCTGCAGGGTCGCGGCCACGTCGCTGTTGGCCATCAGCTTGAGCTGGCGCTCACCGGGCAGCTCGAGCGCTGGCCCGCTGCATGGCCCGAACTGCCATCGCCGATCGGCGACTCCGATGCCGCGCTGCCGTTTGAACTTGTCTATCAGGGTGCTTCCAACCTGTCCGATCCGCTGCTGCTGCGCCTCGCCCGTGACCAGGCCCGCTTTGAAGGGCAGCTGCGCGTGGCCGAGGTGGGGGCATGGCTGGGCGACATGGACTCCGGCTCCCCTCTGCCACCGCTTGATGGTCATCTCACCGCACCCCGCGTGGATATCGCAGGCGCCGTGCTGCACGGCGTGGAGATCACGACCGGGGACACACCTGCCGAGAGCGCGCCCGCGGAGCGCGCGCCGGCACCGGCAGATGCGGAGCCATGACGGACAGCTTCGCCTCGCGCCTGCTGGCCTGGTTCGACATCAACGGCCGCCACGACCTGCCCTGGCAACATCCGCGCACGCCTTACCGGGTATGGCTGTCGGAGATCATGCTGCAGCAGACCCAGGTGCGGGTGGTGGTGCCCTACTTCGAGCGCTTTGTCGCTGCCCTGCCCGATCTTCCCACGCTTGCCGCAGCGCCGCTGGACGATGTGCTCGCGCTCTGGTCCGGACTCGGCTATTACGCCCGCGCCCGCAACCTGCACGCGACCGCCCGGGCGTGCGTGGAACGGCACGATGGCGAACTACCCCGCGACCACACCGCCCTGATGGCCCTGCCCGGCATTGGCCGCAGCACAGCCGCGGCCATCCTGGCCCAGGCCTGGGGAGACCGGCACCCGATCCTGGACGGCAACGTCAAGCGCGTGCTGTGCCGCTGGCACGCGGTGGAAGGTTGGCCCGGGACATCGCCCGTCGAGCGGCAGCTGTGGACGCTGGCCGAATCGCACCTGCCGGACGATCGTCTGGCCGACTACACCCAGGCGCAGATGGATTTCGGCGCCACCCTCTGCACCCGTCACGAGCCCGCCTGCATGCTTTGCCCGATCAGCGAAGGCTGTGCCGCCCTCGCCCAGGGACGTGTGGCTGACCTGCCGACACCCAAGCCGGGCAAGCCTCTCCCCGAACGGGAAGCGATCGTGCTGCTGCTCTACGACGGTGCCGGCCGCATCCTGCTCCAGCGCCGCCCGCCGACCGGCATCTGGGGCTCGCTGTGGTCACTGCCGGAAGCCACCGGTGACGAGGACGCACGCAGCTGGTTCAACGCCAATGTGGACGGCGACTACGCAGCCGCCCACGTGCTGGACCCGGTTGCACACGCCTTCACCCATTACCGGCTGACGCTGCACCCATTGCGCTGGCAGGGCATCGCTCCGCGACCAGCTGTACGCGATGGGGACGACCACCGCTGGGTGGCGGTGACCGCTCTGGAGGGCCTGGGCATCCCGGCCCCTATCCGCAGGCTCTTGTCAGGCCACTCCTGAGCGCCGTCATCGTGGGCCATCCGGGCCGGGCCGGTGCCGGCACCCTACAATAGGATGTCCCCCACTTTGAGAGCTGACCATCATGCGCACCGTCTTCTGCCAGAGAGAACAGGTCGAAACCGAGGGTCTGGATTTCGCCCCCTGGCCGGGCGAGCTGGGCAAGCGGATCTACGGCAACATCGGCAAGAGCGCATGGTCGGCATGGCTGGCCCACCAGACCATGCTGATCAACGAAAACCGCCTCTCGCCGCTGGACCCCAAACATCGCGCCTTCCTGGAAGCGGAGATGCGCAAGTTCCTGTTCGAAGGCGGCGCTGAAAAACCTGCCGGCTACGTGCCAACACCCGACGACTGATCCGCGTCTTCCGGCGGCTGGTCGATCACCTCGCCGCCCTCACGCCAGTCACGCTCCGCATCGCGCAGCGCACTGACATCCAGCGGCCTGATCTCACCGATCTGGCAGGCAATCGCCATCGGCCCAGCACCCATCGGCCGCACCCGATCAAAACGGGCGTGCACAGTGTTGAGGCTGCTGGTGATCGATACGGAGTGAGCGAAGGCCAGGTCCGGGCAGCTGCCCGTCAGCTCCAGCAGCCACGCTTCGCGCGGCTTGGTCCACACCGCCAGCGCACGATCGCCAAGCGGCGTCCAGCTGTGCAGCCGCCCGAAGAAGTGGAAGCTGCGCACGGGCTCACCCGCGCTGGTCCGGTACATGGCCAGCTTCTCGCCGCTGTCCATTCGCGTGCTGGCGCAGCCGGCCAGCAACAGCGCCGACAGCAGCCCCGCCGATACCGCCCTGATGGATCTGTTCATGGTCATCTCCTGCAGATGCAAGGAACCCATTGGATGATGACCCATCCGGCGTGAATCCGGAGCCAGTCCGATGCGTGCCCACCGCAAGCCGAGCCCCGTCGTGGCCGGGAGGCCCTTCAGGTCACAACGAGGCGGATCGAAGAAGCGTTGCTTCTCTTCCGCACACACTCGAGAACTGAGTAAGAACCAAAAAAAACCCCGCGCTGGTAACCCAGTGCGGGGCTTGAAATTCCATGGTGGCCAGGGAGGGAATCGAACCCCCGACACGGGGATTTTCAATCCCCTGCTCTACCAACTGAGCTACCTGGCCGGAATACATTGCACGGCCAAACCGTGAAAGCGGAAATGATACGTAGCGAACCGCGTTTGGGCAAGCGTTTGTGCATTACGTTCACACAGCAAGGGTCAGTACTTGTCCCCGGAGCACGGGCACCGTAAACTAGTCGGCCCGCCGAGGCCCAACAGCCCCGGAACGCAACATCAGGGCGGTTAGCTCAGCGGTAGAGCATTGCCTTCACACGGCAAGGGTCAGTGGTTCGATCCCACTACCGCCCACCAGATCCATCAGCTACGGAGATCTCCATCCCCGTGCTGCAAAAAGCCCCCAGGCCCAGGCCCGGGGGCTTTTCGTTTGTGACGTCAAACTGGTTTCAGTCTACCGGGCAGTCGCCGGTGCGCACGAAAGCCAGGTCCTGGAAGTTGTAGCTGGAGCCGACGCGCGGATTGATGCGGGTCACCGCCAGGGTGGGTTTGTCGCCGGCCCCCGTCTGGCTGAAATCCAGCCACGGCTCGGCGCTCACGGTCACTTCGCTCCAGTCCACCAGCAGCCGCCCACCGCTCTCCATGACGGTACCGGTGAGCATGGGCGAGCGTTCGGAGGCGAACTGCACCTGGCCCCCTTCAACAGCGCATACCGATGCGCGGCCGAACCAGGGGTCTTCATAGAGACCCAGCCAGCGCGTCATGGATGCAGGCTCGGCTGGCACTCGATCGCTGGTGTCGGGCAGCGGCTCACCATCGGATGCCAGGCCGGCCGTTGCCGCGCGGTCCTGCTCGATCAGGTTGGCGTAGTGGTTCACGTCCAGGCCGCTATCCGGACTGGTGAAATACATGCTCAGCGCCTGCCCCAGCGCGCTCCGGGCGTCACCGCCCGGGCCGTTGATCATCAACACGAAGCCCGCGCCTTTCTGTGGCAGCAGGGTCAGGGCCGAGAACATGCCCGAAAGGGTTCCAGTGTGGCCGACCTTGAACATGCCGTCGCTGTCGCTGATCCGCCAGCCCAGGCCATAGGCGTAGAAATTGGCACCTTCCCAGTCACGCATGCGCTGGCCCAGCGGCATCGGCATGTGCACGCTCCACAGATTGCGACGCTGCTCTTCCGACAGCCACGGCTGACCGTCCGTCAGGCCATGCGCGTCCGGCGCCAGCCACATCTGCATCCACGACACCATGTCGTGCAGGCTGCAGCGGATGCCGCCGGCGGCCGCCATCGGCACCCCGGGCACTACTTCGCCGTCCTCGCGGATGACCACGTTGCGGCCGTCCAGCTGCATGTGCGGCTGGGCCACGTTGCCCACTTCGTCGCGCTGCCACTCACCCACCTGGCAGCGCTCCAGACCCAGTGGCTCGAACAGCTCCTGCCGCAGTGCCTGCTCGTAGGAGCCGGCGCCCGAAGCCGCCGCAGCCACCTCGCCGGCCACGATGTACATCACGTTGCTGTAGTTGTAGCGCGTGCGGAAGCTGGATGCCGGCGGCAAGTGGGCAATCCCGGCCACGACCTGCTCACGGGTAAACAGGTTGGGCTCCGGCCACAGCATCAGGTCGCCAGCTGCAGGTCCAAGCCCGCTGTTGTGGATCACCAGATCGCGGACCTGGATCTGTTCGCTTACCCACGGATCGGCCATGCGGAAATCAGGAAGGTGCCAGGTGACCGGGTCGTCCCAGGCCAGCTTGCCCTGGTCCGCCAGACGCGCCAGCAGCGCGGTGGTCATGGCCTTGCCGTTGGAAGCGATCTTGAACAGCGTGTCCTCGTTGATCCGGTCGCCCTCGCCTGCTCGCCGCTCACCATCGGCGCGCATGTAGATGACCTCGCCATCCTGCACCACGCCCACGGCCATGCCGGGCAGGTTCCAGCGCTCCATGGCCTGGTCGAACAGCTCATCCAGCCGGGGATTGGCCCAGGCCGGCGCCAGGACCAGGGTGGAAAGGACGGCAAGTGCGCAGGTGCGCTTCAGCAGAGGGGTCATGCGCAGTGGGGCCATGCTTTCATCCAAATAAAAAGCCGGCTGCACACCATGAGGTGCGCAGCCGGCGAAGTGGAGCCTGTTTTAGAAGCGGTATTCGGCAAGCAGCGAATAAGCCCGACCACGCGGATCGGCTACCCGGGGCTCCCAGCCCGCACCGCTGGCCCAGTCATTCTTGTGGGCAGTGAACGGCGGATCGCGATCGGTCAGGTTCTTCACCCCGAACACCAGCCTCAGGCCTTCAAAGCCGGTGTAGCTCAGGCTGTAATTGTAGGTGACATAGCGGCCCACATCCGGATCCCAGTCGCTTGGAATGTAATGGCCGCTGGAGACGCTCGTGGGCTCTTCATCCTTGTAACCATGACGGTAGATCTGGGTCAGGCTGTGCGCCCAGTCGCCTTTGGCCCAAGAGAAGCCGAGGGTGTGCTTCCACTTCAGGGGCAGGCTCCAGTAACGGATGTAGTTGCCTACCAGGTTGTCCGAATACGGCTGGGACTCCAGCAGCTTTTCCTGGTAGTTGTCCAGGTAGCTGCCGTTGAAGTTGACCCGATAGCTGCCGCCCGCCAGCTCGCCCATGATGTTGGCGTCCAGCTCAAGGCCACTCATCAAGGAACCACCGGAGTTGATGAAGCGGCGGTCGATCAGCTCCACATCACCATTGGCATCGCGGACCCAGTTGTTACGGAACAGCTCGTAGTTGTCACGCAGCACGTCCAGATCCGGGCCCGTGCGGATGGTGTTGGTGCGCTCGATCTCCCACCAGTCGAGGCTGGCGTTGAACCAATCGACCGGCGCAACCACCACGCCCAAGCTCTTCTGGCGCGCCTCCTCCGGCTCCAGATCCGCCTTGCCGCCGACAAGGATGTCGGGACGGATGGATTCGCACCCCGGCCTGGAGTCATCCACCACTCCGCCCGGGCACTTCTCCGGGTCGGCCACGTCCAGGGCGGTGTTCTGGGTTGCAGTGGCGCCACTGAACAGCTTGCTGAACTCCGGCGCCTTGAAGCCGGTGCTGTACGCGCCGCGGAAGGCCACCGCGCCGATCGGCTTCCACATGAAGGAAACCTTCGGGTTAGTGGTACCGCCGAAGCCATCGTAGTGATCGTAGCGGCCGGCCACTGTGACTTCCAGCGTGTCGTGCAGGGGCAGGTAGATCTCGGTGAACACCGCCTTCACGTCGCGGCTGACGGATGGCAGGGTATTGGCCGCGTCGAACGGCGCGTTGAAGATCGCGGGGCGCGCTTCCACTTCGTGGTGGTCGCCGTTGAACTCGAACTGCTCACGCCGCAGGTCCGTGCCGAAGGCCACCTGGAGCGGACCGCCGGCGAGGTTCCAGAAGCTGGTGGAGACCACCGCGTCCAGGTTGGTCACGGTAGATCGGCCGCCATAGAGCACCACACCCGCGGCTGAAGCCGCTTCCAGCGCAGCCAGCCCTTGCGGATTCTGCTGCTGTCCCGGCATCAGGAAGGGATTGAGCAAGCCGCTGCCGAGCACCTGCTGCAGCCCTTCCACGTAGTGATAGCCGCTGCCAAGGCGTGATTCGGACTCGCTGGACGCCCGCGACAGGCCCGCGCTGTACTCCCAGCGCCCCGCCTCGCCTTCAAAACCCGCCATCACCCGGTAGGCCTTGGTATTGGTCAGCACCTCACGCGGTCCGCAGGCATAGCAGCGCCAGCGGTACGCGATCGGCGCGCCGTACTCGAGCTGGTCAGGGCCGAAGAAGTCTTCCAGCGATCCGTACACCATGTCGTAGGTGTCCCGGGTCAGGTCATTGAGCGGGAACCAGGTGCCCGGATTGAACGTGGCAGTGGCGGTGGCGCTGGAGGAGATCTGGTTGGCTTCGAACTGTCGGTTTACGTCAACGTCCGAGCCCATGAACTCAACGAACGCCTGGCTGGCCTCGCCAACCTTGAAGGTGGCGCGCCCGATGAACTGCACGCTCTCCTGCGGCTGCTGCATCACCGCTGCCGCGGGGTAATCCCAGGAGCATCCGTATTTGGAGGCCACGTTGGTGGCCGTGGTGGCCCAGAGGCGGTAGTCATACGGCCCCATCATGGGGTCGCCAGCTTCGCAGCCCGGGCCGCCAGGCAGGTTCAGGGTATTGACCCCGTTCACCACCTGCCCGGTGTCCGGATCGATCAGGCCGGCCCCGGTCAGCGAGTCGGCCAGGTTGAAGATGGTGGCGAACGGCGTGCCGCGCGTATCCGGCGAGAGGCCGCGGCTGGGCTGGAAGCTGTTGGAGAAGTGGCGGGCGTTGCCCCGCAGGATGTCGTTTTTCTTCACCGAGATGGTGGCGAATGCATTCCAGCCCCGGGTGTCCAGGTCGCCGCCGCCAACCAGCAGGTTGGAGCTGTAGATATTGCCGCCGCCCTCCTCGGGCAGGTCGACGAAGCCGCTGATCTGCGCGCCGGTGAAATCGTTGCGGGTAATGAAGTTGATCACGCCGCCGATCGCGTCGGTGCCGTACACCGCCGAGGCGCCGTCGCGCAGCACCTCGACGCGATCGATCGCTGCGAACGGAATGGAGTTCAGGTCCACCGTGGTGCCGCGCAGTCCATGGGCGGCGACACGGCGACCGTTGAGCAGCACCAGCGTGGCGTCCGCGCCCTGCCCGCGCAGGTTGGCACCCGACACCCCGTTGTTGCCACGCAGGTCCGCCGGCGCGATACCGGCGTTGGCCGACAGGTTGTCCGATCCGTTACCGCCGATGTTGAGATAGCTCAGCAGTTGCTCGGCCGAGGAGATCCCCTGTGCCTCGATCCGTTCCCGCTGGATCACCGTCACCGGAAGCGCGGCTTCCACATCGGTGCGCTTGATCCGGGATCCGGTCACCCTGACCGTATCGAGAGTCTGGGCCGAGGCCTGCGGAGACTGTTCGGCCTCGGAGTCCTGGGCCGCCGCAAGTCCCGGCAGCGCAAGGCCCAGCAATACCGCAATGGCAAGGTGACTGTGCTTCAGGAACGGCTGACTTGCTTGCATTCGTGTTCTCCGATGAAGGTGATGCCGCTGATCACGAGACACGGGCAGTTGGACAATCGCGGTCGGCGAAACGTGCTTCGCACACGCACCCCTCTCGGGCGCGCCGACAGCGCCATGTCCGATTCAAACCACTCCTGCGGTAAAGCCTGCTCCCCTTGCCCCTGGACGGAAGCATGCGATCCCCTACCGCATGCCCACCCATTCACAACTTATGTAGCACGGCCCCTGTAAAGGGTCAAAGCTCACGGATCAGCCGTGCCTGCTGCCAATGCGCACTCCCCCTCGCGAACAAAGCCGAGGTCCTCGTAGTCGTAACTGAAGTCCGCTTCCGGATCGACCTTGGCAATCGTCAGGCGGGCCACTCCATCGTCGCCGCGACTGAACTCCAGCCACGCATCGGCATCAGCGCCGAGCGTGTCGAAATCAACCAGCAGGCGGCCGGCCGCGGTATGCACCGGACCTGCAAGGCGCGGAGACTTGGCCGACTCGAAGCGCACGCCGTCAGCGGCAGCGCAGATGCTGACCTCGCCGAACCAGGGGTCGCGATAGTGGCCAAGCCATTGCGCCATGCCTTCGACCGCCGCCGCGGTGCGTGGCGCCCTGGCGTCCGCCGGCAGCCCGGCGGTGCCCGCAGCCAGCGCTACCTCCCGCTCGCGCGCCATGGCTTCGGCGTAATGCGTCACCGTCCTGCCGGCGTCCGGATCGGTGAAGTGCTTGGCCAGGGTCTGCTCCAGCACGGTCCGCGCCTGGCCCGCATTGGAATGGATCAGGATCACGAAGCCCACATCCAGCTCCGGCAGCAGGGTGACCGCCGAGTACATCCCCGACAGCGTGCCGGTATGCGAGACCTTGGCGGTGCCATCGACATCGGTCAGCCGCCAGCCGTAGCCATAGGCGGAGAAGTGGCTGCTGTTCCAGTCGCGCATGCGCTGGCTCATGGGCATCGGCATATGCGCCGCCCAGACCGCCTCGCGCTGCTCTGTGGACAGCCACTGGCTGCCATCCGTCTCGCTGGCGGTATCCGGATCCAGCCAGACCTGCACCCAGCGCAGCATGTCATTCAGTCCGCAGCGCACGCCACCCGCTGCAGCCATGGGCATGTCGGCCACCACCTCACCATCCGGACGCGCCACCCAGGCGCCATCGCGACGGGCGTGGGGAGCCGCCACGCTGCCTGCCTCGTCCACCCGCCACTCACCGATGCGGCAACCCTGCATTGCCAGCGGAGAGAACACTTCGCGTCGTAACAGCTCGTCGAACGGCGCACCACCAGCAGCGGCTGCTACCTCCCCGGCCACGATGTACAGCGTGTTGTCATAGGCATAGCGCGAACGGAAGCTCCACAGCGGTTTGAGATGCGCCAGCCCGGCAATCACATCCTCGCGGGTGAAGTGGTTGGGCTCCGGCCACAGCATCAGGTCGCCGGCCCCCGGCCCCATGCCGCTGTTGTGGATCAGCAGGTCGCGCACCTGGATCTCGCGCGTCACCCAGTCTTCGTACATGCGGAAGTCCGGCAGATGGCTGATGACCGGGTCATCCCAGGCCAACAGGCCTGCGTCCACCTGCCGTGCCAGCAGCGCCGCGGTCATGGCCTTGGTGTTGGAGGCCACCTTGAACAGCGTGTCGTTGCGGATCGGATCGCCGCTGCCGGCAGCGGTTTCACCGCGCACCTCGATCTGTCGCACCTGGCCATCCACGATCACCCCGACGGCGATGCCGGGCAGGTCGTAGCGCTCGATGACATCGTCCACCGCGGCGGTCACTTCAGGGATCGGCCCGCTTGCTGCAGCCGGGGCAAAAAAAATCGCGACCGTGAAAGCGGCCGCGACGAGGGAAAGATGACGGATCACAGCCAGAACTGCTCCTTGATTGAAGGCCTCCCCGCCGGCCGGAGCCGGCGGGGGCCTGTTTACTGCTTTGCCTGGACTCAGAAGTTCCAGGTCACCACCAGCTGCGCGTAGCGCGGCGACTGCCAGCGGGTGCCGGTGCCGTGCAGGCCACGGGTCACGCCCGGGCCCATCTCGTAGCGCTGGCGCACGTTGATCACCTGATCGTTGTCGAGCAGGTTGTACACCGACAGCCTGGCCTTGAGGTCGATGCCGTCGACCGGCAGGGTCCAGGTCACGTTCGCGGCCAGGTTGTAGGTCCACGGCAGGCGCCCACCGGAACCACGCCCGACGTACTCGTACTGGCGCTCCTCCCAGGTGCCCGAGCAGTCCGCCACGCAGTGCCAGAACGTTCCTCCGCCCAGGCCTTCGCTCACGAAGCTGGCTCCTGAGTTCGTGTCGCCCGGCCAGGTCACGCCCAGCTCGTTGATTGGGCCACCCGACATGGCGGTCAGCATGCCGCCGAACGACCACTGCTCGTTGGGTGCATAGCTGCCGCGCAGCTTGATCTGGTGGCGGCGATCATTGAACAGCGCTCCATAGGCCTCGTTGTTGGCCGGGTGGTCCCAGTGCTGGACCATGCCGGTGTCACCGTAGTTGGTGTCGGAGTTGACCGGGCCTTCATGGTTGCCATCTGACTTGGACCAGATGTAGGACGCGTTGAGCGCCCACTTGCCGTCCCATGCCCGGTCGAGCTGCAGCTCCACCGACTTGTAGGTGCGCTTGGGCTCGAAGTAGCCGATCACGTTGCCGCTGCCACCCATGATGTAGCCGTCCTGCGAGGTGTCGATGGTGATCCAGCCCTCGGTATCACAACCGATGCTGGAATCACCCCAGATCGTCAGGTCCTTGCCCGGGTTGGCAATCGGCCACAGGTTGTAGCCCACCGGCCCGCACGGCGTATGGTTGATGCGCACGTCGTCCAGCGCGTTCTTCATCCGCCGGTAGGTCGCGTTGACGCCCCACGACCAGGCCTGGCTGAGCATGGTGTGGAACCCAAGGATGGCCTCGTCCTGGTACACCGCATCCAGGTCGTTGTCGACCTGCTGCCGCAGATCGTTGACCACCACGTTGCCACTGGTATCAATCGGCCCGAGCTGCTGGCCGATGATCGGCTGCATGTAGGAGCCACCGGTCACCGGATTGGCCTGCTCGCGCCAGCCATCGAGCTGGTAGTACGAGCGTTCGTCGGTGAGTCCGCCGGCAAACGTGTAGGCGATGTTGTTGGTGACCGGCAGGTAGTAGCGGCCCAGGTTGCCGAACAGCTTGGTGCTGCCGTCGCCCTTCATGTCCCAGGAAAAGCCCAGGCGCGGCGAAAACAGGTCATCCATCTTGATGAAGGCGTCACCGGCAGCGGTCTTGTTCTCGAAGGTGTCCAGGCGCACGCCGAGGTTGAGCAGCAGGTTCGGGGTGACGCTCCAGATGTCCTCGATGTAGTACGCACTGGCGGTGGTTTCAAATACGCCACCGTCCAGGCGGCGACGCGCGAACATGACCTCGTTCATGCCCGGGGGGACCACCGTACCGTTGCCCAGGTCCGAGCCCGGCGCCAGGTCATATGCGGTGTACTGCATTCCCGTGGGGCCGGGGTAGTAGGTGATGCGGTCCGTGGTCATGATCTCGTGGTCAAGCCCGAACCGGAGCTGGTGGTTGCCCAGCGTCCATTCGAAGTCCAGCCGCCCCACTTCACGCTCGTCTTCGTGGGACACAATCGTGCCGCCGGTGGGGTGGCAGCCCAGCGGCGGGTTACCCATCGCGTCGTAGATGTCGCTGTAGCTGGAATTGAAGAACACGCCTTCGCAGGGGATGTCCGCCGGGGACGAAGTGAATTGCCGGCTCTCGTTGATGCCATACATCGCCTTGGCAACGAAGCTCTCGCCGAAATAGCCCGTGTAGGCGATCGACCCGCTCTTGCCGCCGGTGTCGGTGATGCTGGTACCGGTGGCATCAGTGCGCTCGCCGGTGTCCCAGTTGTAGCCGTAGGTCGTCAGCTCGCTGTCGCCCTCGTCGGAAAACGCCAGCAGTTCCAGCAGGTGGTTGTCGCTGATGCGCCAGTCCATCTTGGCGCCCCAGAAGCCGTTGTCGGAACCGCTGTTGTACCAGGTGGAGCCGGTGCTGCTGGTGTACTTGGAGTCGTTGTCGCGCTGCTCGTACATGGCGAACAGGAACAGCCGGTCGCGGACAATCGGTCCGGAAGCCCACACATTCGCCTTGGTGAAGCTGGCGCGGTCGCGGCTGCCGCGGTAGGTCGCGGTGGACGTGGTGCCGTCGGAGTTCTCGCCGGTGATGATGCGGTCCTGGCCTGAGGTCTTCCACGCATTCGGCTCGAATGTCACCTCCACGCCGCCTTCGAACTCGTTGCTGCCCGAGCGCGACACCGCGTTGATCACGCCGCCGGTGGCACGGCCGAACTCGACCGAATAACCGCCGGTCTTGACCTGGTATTCCTGGAAGAACCCGAACGGCGCGGTCGAAAAGCTGCGCCGCGTGTAGAAGTCAGTGACGTTCAGTCCGTTGATGAAGACCGAGTTTTCAGCCACCGACGCGCCGCCGAACGAGATCCCGCCGAAGCTCGAGTTGCCTCCGACCACGCCCGGCGCCAGCATCGCCACCGAGCTCAGGCTCTGCTCCACGGGCAGGCGCGCCCACTCCTCGCGGGTGATGTTGGTGGCCGATTCCGTGGAGTGCACGTCGACCCGGTTCACCACGCGGTTGCCGACCACCTGCACCGCGGAGAGGTCGGCGATGCCGCCCTGCGACCCGAGGTTGACGGTGGTGGTGCCGCCCAGCGATACGTTGACCTGCACCGGCTCACCCAGCGGCTGGCCATCGCGGCGAACGCTCAATGTGTAATCACCGACCGGCAGCTGGCCAAGGCGATAGTTGCCATCGGCGCCGACGGTTGACGTGCGTGTCAGCCCGGTAGCCGGGTTGTTGACCACGATCTGGTCGCCGGTGGTGGCACGGCCGGCCACGGCGCCGGTGACCTGCTGCGCCACAACCACGGGTACCACGGCGGTCAGGCACGCGCCCAGGGCGAGGCTCAAGGCAGCTCGGCGGAGGTTGATACGACTGGCCTTCATTTGGATGCTCTCCGGTACAGATATTCGGGGTAGTTGGTCGATCGGGCGAATCCATCCGCGCCCTGTGGCAGCGGGAGCCACCTGGATCGGTCGTTGTATTGATCGGGGGATCGGCCGGGCTGTTGGCCCGGATCCGTTGACATGCTGATGGCTGTGACACTCGCCCTGCTCACTGCAGTTCTCTCCTCCCCAGGGAAACTGTCAGAGCTGTGTAACATGGCCGTCAGAGTCTCGTCAATAATTTATTCTCGATTGTTGCTTTTGATGAATGATGTATTCCATGATGGGGCAACATCCCACTATTGGAAGGAACCCATGCGCCTTGCGGTTTTGCTCCTGGGCCTGGTGCTCACGTTGCCCGGAACGCTGTCAGCGCGCGGGCCAACGGCCTCCACGCCGCCCTTCGCCGTCCCGGGTCTGACCGAAGCCCAGCTGTCACCGGATTACTGGATCAACGCGCTGCCCGATGCAGAGCGGGTGATCCTGACCCCTGCACAAATCATCGAGCAGAACGCTCGGATGGTGGCCGAAGAGCCTTCCATCTTTGATCTGGAAGCTCTGCCGGCGCGACTGTCGCGCGAGCAGGTCAGCGCCTGGATCGAAGACCTTTCCTCGATGCCCAGCCGCGACCTGTTTGATGAGCAGGGGCAGCAGGTGGGCGCGGATATGCTGGCCCGGATCGAAGCCAACCTCGCCCTGGATGCCATTCCCGCCGACCAGGCGATCCGCTACGGCATGGCCGTGCAGCGTGCAGACCTGCGCGCCTTCCCCACCCCGCTCCGGGTGTTCCATTCGCCTGGTGACAGCGATATCGACCGCTTCCAGGAAAGCGCCCTGTTCCCCGGTGACCCGCTGGTGATCACCCACCAGAGCGCCGACGGCGAATGGCTGTTCGTGGTCAGCCAGCGCTATGCCGCCTGGATCGAGCGCCAGCATGTGGCCGAAGGCGACCGCGAGGAGATCTTCGCCTGGGGCCGTGCCGAGCCGTTCCTCGTCGTGACCGGCGCCACGGCGCACACCGTGTACACCCCGGAAAACCCGCGCGTCTCGCAGGTGCAGCTGGAAATGGGTCTGCGCGTACCGGTGCTGCAGGACCGGTCGCCACTGGAAGTCATCAACGGCCAGCTGGCCTCGGCCCACCACGTGATCCAGCTGCCGGTGCGCGGCGATGACGGCACGCTGTCATTCGAGCCGGCGCTGCTGCCGCGCTCGGCCGATGTGGCCGATGATTACCTGCCGCTGACCGAAGCCAACCTGATCCGCCAGTCGTTCAAGTTCCTGGGCGAGCGCTATGGCTGGGGCCATTCCTACAACACCCGCGACTGCAGCGGTTTCGTCTCCGAAATCTATCGCAGCTTCGGCGTGCTGCTGCCGCGCAACACCAGCCGGCAGTCGATCACCCCCGCGCTCAACCGCCTCGCCTTCTCGGCAGAAGACGGTCACCAGGCACGGATGGACGCGCTGGCCGAAGCACGCCCGGGCGATCTGGTCTTCATCCCGGGTCACGTGATGATGATCATCGGTCACGTGGACGGCGAGCCCGTGGCCATCCACGACACCGCCGGCATGAGCTGGCTGCCCGATGCGGACGGCGAGCTGGTCCGGCTGCGGCTCAATGGCGTGGTGGTGACACCGGTACTGCCAATGATGTCCAACGCCAGCACCCGCACCACCGATCGCATCACCAATATCCAGCGTATCCGGCCCTGAGCCGCGGAAGCCGCCACACCCATGAAAATCACTGAAGTACGGCTCGGCATGCTCCGGGTCCCGCTCAAGACCCCGTTCAAGACCGCCCTGCGCACCGTCGATATGGTGGAAGACATCATCGTCAGCATCCACACCGACACCGGCAACGTCGGCTACGGCGAGGCACCCGCCACGGCGGTGATCACCGGCGATACCCACGGGTCGATCATCGAGGTGATCCGAAAGATCATCGGCCCGCGCCTGATCGGCATGGACGTGGCCGAGCTCAACGCGATCCTGCAGCTGATCCACACCTCTGCCGAGCGCAACACCAGCGCCAAGGCCGCGGTGGAGATCGCCGTCTACGACCTGTGGGCGCAGCTGTACGGTGCTCCGCTCTACCGCATGCTTGGCGGCGGCGACCCTGCCATCACCACCGACCTGACCATCAGCGTGGACTACATCGACAAGATGGTGGCCGACTCGCTGTCAGCGGTGGACCGCGGCTTCGAATCGCTGAAGATCAAGGTGGGCAAGGAGATCAACGTTGACCTGGAGCGGGTCAAGGCGATCTACGCCGCAGTCGAGGGCCGTGCGCTGCTGCGCCTGGACGCGAACCAGGGCTGGACCGCAAAACAGGCGGTGTACGCCATCCGCACGCTGGAGGACGCGGGCGTGGAGCTGGAACTGGTGGAGCAACCGGTGAAGGCGCGCGACGTTGCCGGGCTGAAGTTCGTCACCGAGCGGGTGCACACACCGATCATGGCCGACGAGAGCGTGTTCGGCCCGTCCGAGGTGATCGAGCTGCTGCGCCAGCAGGCCGCCGACATCATCAATATCAAGCTGATGAAGACCGGCGGTATTTCCAATGCCATCCGGGTTGCCGATATCGCCGCCCTGTATGACGTGGAGTGCATGATCGGCTGCATGATTGAGACCAGCATCAGCGTGGCCGCGGCGGTTCACCTGGCGGTGGCCAAGTCGGACATCATCCGCAAGGTGGACCTGGACGGACCTTCGCTGTGCGCGTTCGACCCGGTCGACGGCGGCGTGGTTTTCAACGAGTCGGAGATCTCCATCAGCGATGCGCCGGGACTGGGCATCCGCGAGATCCGCGGGCTTGAACCGTTGGCCCCCTGAGCGGAGTACTGTCATGCCGTCGCTGCTGAAGATCCGCGCCCAGCGGGACCAGATGTCGGCAATCGAACGGCGCATCGCGGATTTCATCCTCGAAAACGCCCACCTGCTGCGCGACTACTCCTCGCAGCAGCTCGCAAACGCCCTGGAAATCAGCCAGTCGAGCGTGGTGAAGTTCAGCCAGAAGCTCGGCTTCAAGGGCTATCCGGACCTGAAGTACGCCATCGGCCAGGACCTTGTGCGCAACAACGGCGACAACGGCACGCCGATCCCCGCGGCTCTGGATGACGGAGCCGCCATGGATGAGCTGCTGTGGCAGGCCAAGACCGACGCGGTGCGCGAGACCAGGCTGCTGAATCCCAGGGCGCGGCTCGAGGCCGTGGTCGATGCGATCCGCGGAGCGCGCACGGTGTTCGTGATCGGCCTGGGCCAGGACGGCATCGTGGCCCGCGCCTTCACCCTGCGCCTGGCCCAGCTGGGAATTCTCGCGGTCTACCACTTCGATCCGGTGCTGATGCCCACCAGCCTGGCCAATGCCAGCCGGGAAGACGTGATGATGGTCTTTTCCGAACACGGCCGACGCACGGTTCTGACCGAGCTCAGCCGCCTGTTCCGAACCCGCGTGGGCAAGGTGGTCAGCGTTACCCGCAACACGCCCAATCCCCTGCGCGCGCACGCCGATCTGAATCTGGTGGTCTCGGGCCACGACGAACGCAGGCACGTGGAGCCGCTGCTCTACCAGGCCGCACTGCAGCAGCTTCTGGACGTGGTGTTCATGCTGCTGTGTGAACACGGCCAGGAACGTCTGCAGCTGCTTGACCACGACGCCAGCAGGATCCGCCAGCTGCTCGAGTCCTGAACGGCATTGCCGCGGCTTGCATGCCGCGGCACGATGGGGAACCCCCCTTTGCCGGAGTCGGCATGACCGGATACGTGCTGTACCACAACCCGCGCTGCTCGAAGTCCCGTAGCGCGCTTGAACTTCTCAACAGGCGTGGCATCGAGCCGGTGATCGTCCGCTACCTCGACACCCCGCCGGATGCCGACGCACTTGGCGAACTGCTGCGCAAGCTGGGCATCGGCCCGCGTGAACTGCTGCGTCGGGGCGAAGAGGAGTATGCCAGCCTCGGCCTGGCCGATCCCGCGCTGGATGACACGGCAATCATCCAGGCCATGGCCGCGCATCCGCGGCTGATCGAGCGTCCGATCCTGGTCCGCGGCGATCGCGCCGTGATCGGCCGTCCTCCCGAGCGCGTGCTTGAACTGATCGACTGAGCCCGCTCAGCGGCTCTTGGTCTCGCGCATCCGCCGCATGCGCTCGGGCGGCTCGAAGGAGTCGCTGCGCGCATCCGCCCAAAAGGCCTTGAACACGGTGTGCTCCGGCGCACCGTGGATCAGCTCGCCCGGCTCGAGGAAGCGATACATCGCGCCCAGCGAACGGATCCTGGTCGGGGACTCGCGCCGCAGGATGTGCTCGGGACCCAGCTGCTGCGGATGCACCAGCCCTGCTGCCCCGATCAGATCACGCAGCGCGATCAGGGTGTTGTCGTGGAACCGCTGCACCCGCAGCGCCTTGTCCGCCACGTCCAGATGCTTCCAGCGCGACGGATCCTGGGTGGCCACGCCGGTGGGACACAGATCGTTGTGACAGCTCTGGGCCTGGATGCAGCCCAGGGCAAACATGAAGCCGCGCCCGGAATTGCACCAGTCCGCGCCCAGGGCGATGGTGCGCGCCAGGTCGAACGCGCTGGTGATGCGTCCAGCCGCGCCGATACGAATCCGTTCGCGCAGGTCCAGTCCCACCAGGGTGTTGTGCACCAGCATCAGCGCTTCCTGCAGCGGCACCCCCACATGATCGATGAACTCCGCCGGCGCGGCACCCGTGCCGCCTTCCGATCCGTCCACCACGATGAAATCCGGCAGCAGGCCGGTCTCGAGCATGGCCTTGGCGATGCCGAACCACTCCCACGGGTGACCGATCGCCAATTTGAAGCCCACCGGCTTGCCGCCTGACAGCGCGCGCAGCCGGGCGAGGAACTGCAGCAGCTCCACCGGCGTCGAGAACGCCGAATGGCGCGAAGGCGACTCGCAGTCAACGCCCACCGGAATACCCCGCGCGGCGGCGATCTCCAGCGTGACCTTTGCCGCCGGAAGCAGTCCGCCCTTGCCCGGCTTGGCCCCCTGCGAGAGCTTGAGTTCGATCATCTTCACCTGCGGGTCGCAGGCATTGGCGATGAAGCGCTCCTCGTTGAAGCTGCCGAACTCGTCGCGGCAGCCGAAGTAACCCGAACCGATCTCCCACACCAGGTCGCCGCCGTGCTCGCGGTGATAGCGCGAGATCGATCCCTCGCCGGTGTCGTGATAGAAGCCCCCCGCGCGTGCCCCGGCATTGAGGGCCAGGATGGCATTGGCCGACAGCGCGCCGAAACTCATCGCCGAAATATTGAACACGCTGGCCGAGTACGGCTGTTCGCAGTCCGGACCGATCACGATGCGGAAATCATGCGATTCGATGTCCACCGAAGCCAGCGAATGGTTGATCCACTCGAAGTCCGACGCATACACATCGTGCTGGGTCCCGAACGGACGCACATCGCTCACCGACTTCGACCGCTGGTACACCAGCGCCCGCTGCTGGCGCGAGAACGGCACCTCGGCGGTGTCGTCCTCGATCAGGTACTGGCGCATCTCCGGGCCGATGGATTCCAGTCCGTAGCGGAAATGGGCCAGCAGCGGGTAATTGCGCCTCAGGGTGCTGCGCCGCTGGGTCAGGTCCACCACCCCGACCACAGCCAGCGCGCCAAACACGGCCACGCCCCACCACCACTGCTGCTGCCAGGTCAGCGCCAGTACCGCCGACAGCAGCGCCAGCGCAATGCTTGCCCACCACGCGAAATAGCGGCTCATCAATGTCCCACACAGCGGATTCGAGCCAAGTCTAACGCGGTACCCGTGGCCGGGGTTTGCCGTCGCCAGCTGCGATAATCGGGAGTGATGGGTAATGGACTGTTCAACCTGATCGGCGGCATCGGCCTGTTCCTGCTGGGCATGCGCCTGATGACCGACGGTCTCACCGCTTCGGCGGGTGGCGGGCTGCGCACCATCCTGGCCGGCGCTACCCGCAGCCGCCTGCGTGCGCTGGGCTCGGGCCTGCTGATCACTACCGGAGTGCAATCCTCCAGCGCGGTGATCTTCGCCACCATCGGCTTCGTCAACGCCGGGCTGCTCAGCCTCGGCCAGGCGATCGGCCTCGTGTATGGAGCCAACCTCGGCACCACCCTGACGTCATGGCTGGTGGCCCTGGCCGGCTTCAACCTCAACCTGCGGGTTATCGCCCTGCCGGCCATCGGCGTGGGCGCGGTCGCATGGGCGCTCTCGCGCAATTCGCGCTGGGGCGCACTGGGCCAGGCCGCGGCCGGGTTCGGGCTGTTCTTCCTGGGCATCGATGTGCTGCGCGAAGCCTTCGCCGGGCTCGGCCCGGGGTTCGCCCTGCACGAGCAGGTGCAGGGCGGGCTCCTGGGCATGGCTGCGTTCGTGCTGTCGGGGATGGTGGTGACCCTGCTGACCCAGTCCTCCAGCGCCACGCTGGCGATCACCCTCACCGCGGCAGCGGGCGGGATGATGCCAATCGAAGCCGCCGCCGCCATGATCGTCGGCGCCAACGTAGGCACCACCTCCACCGCAGTGCTGGCCGCCATTGGCGCCACCTCGCCGGCCAAGCGCGTGGCGGCCGCACACGTGACCTTCAACGTCGTTACCGCCACCGTGGCCCTGGCCCTGCTGCCGGCCCTGCTGTGGCTGGCCCAGGCGATGGTCGGGCTGCTGGTGAACGAGCCACATATCGCACTGGCCCTGGCCCTGTTCCACACCCTGACCAAACTGCTCGGCGTGGGCGTGATGTGGCCACTCACCCCGCGTTTCGTCACCTTCCTCGAACGCCGTTTCCGCAGCGCCGAGGAAGACCAGGCGCGGACCCGTCATCTGGATACCAACCTGCTGGTGACCCCCGCGCTGGCCATGGACGCACTGGGCATGGAGCTGCGGCGCATGGAGGCATTGGCGCTCGGATATTGCCGCTCGGCGCTGGAGGCACCCCGCGGGCGTGGATCACAGCTGGAAGCCGGGAGGCGGGTGATCGAATCTCTGCAGGCCGAAGTGGGGGAATATGCCGCCCGCATCCACGGCCAGATCCGCGATCCGGCGCTTGAAGCCCGCCTCCCGAACGCCTTGCGGGTGTCCCAGTACCACATGAACCTCGCCGAGCTTGCGCCGGAGCTGGCCCGGCTGCGTCCGCACGCCCACCTGGAGGTGGATGAGGCGGCGGCCAGCCTGGACCGGCTGCGCGAGACCGCCGCGCGCTTGCTGCAGGAGATCGAGGCGCCTTCACCAGATCAGTCGCAGCGACCGTCCGCCGCCCTGGCAGCGGTGCTCGAGGAGGTCTACCAGAGCTTCAAGGCCGCGGTACTGCGGGCCGGCTCCAGCGGCGATATCGTGCCCCGGCGCATGGTGGTGGTACTGGAGTACGGCAGCGTGCTGCACCGCATCTGCGAACAGAGCGCGAAAGCGGCGCACTACCTGGACCGCTTCCTGGCAGAGCAGGACAGCGGCGAAGTGGCGAACTGATCCCCAGCTGTGTTCGGCAATCCGGAAAGATGCTGGGGTCAGACTTTTCCTACCCGGTGTCGGGAACCTAGCCGACTGCCTTTGGTCCGCAGAAAAGCCATTCTGGCCGTGCCCCGGCAGCACGGTCATGCACAAGGCAACGGATGCCGCTCTGCAAAGGATTTGGCCGCGACCATGAGCAAGTCGTCAGCTGGGCCGGGGCGCCCTCCTCACCGCATGGAGCGCGCCCATGAATACGGCCACCCTGCAACTGGTCAAGTCATATGGCGGCTGGCAACTTCTGGACGCCGGCAATCCTGTTTTCTGGTTCCCCGAACGGGCCAAGGGCCTGGAGATCGCCACGATCATGGCCGATGCCAGAAGCCTGTACCACGGCCTGCCCGCCAGCGTTGAAGCGGAGAATGACGACGGCAAGTTCGAAATCGTCGCCACTTTCGGCTGATCCGCCCACGCCACTCGGCCTCCCGGGCTTTCCACACAGGCCACTCTCAGGCACGCTACTGCGTTGCCGGCCCGGGTGGCGAAACTGGTATACGCAAGGGACTTAAAATCCCTCGGTGGCAACACCATGCGGGTTCGACCCCCGCCCCGGGCACCAGTGGTTCCGCCTAGCCACGTTTTTTTGGCGCACGGCTTGTCAGCTCTACGCAAAGCAACACACAAAAAGGCCCGCCAAAGCGGGCCTTTTGCTTGCTCAATATGGAGGCCTGGGTCGGAATCGAACCGGCGTACGCGGATTTGCAGTCCGCTGCATGACCACTCTGCCACCAGGCCGGTGACTCTGCGCCATGAGGCTGGCGCAGCTTGGCGCGGATTTCAAGCGCCTGACGCGACGAAACCCCGCGTACGGGGTTTCGTCGGATCAAATCTGGAGCGGGAAACGAGACTCGAACTCGCGACCTCAACCTTGGCAAGGTTGCGCTCTACCAACTGAGCTATTCCCGCGTTGAACCCGTTATTTTACGGGTTCAGAAATGTATGTCAACCGTTTCCATCCGGTCCCCGCAGCACGGGCCACGCCGCACGCAGATACATCAACCCGGACCACAAGGTCAGTACCGCAGCGCCAGCCAGCAGCCAGTCGCCAAGCAGGAACACCATGTCGTTCCACCACGGCTTGAGCGCCTCGGGCCGGCTCTTCGGGGTGACCGCGTACAGCAGACACAGGATGGCCACCATCTGCACTACGGTCTTGATCTTGCCGATCATCGCCACCCGTACGGTAGCCCGCTGACCCAGTTCGGCCATCCACTCGCGCAGCGCCGAAACCGCGATCTCGCGGCCGACGATCACCGCCGCCCAGAATGCCATCCACGGCGTTGGATGCGCCTGCACGATCAGGAACAGGGCCACCGCCACCATCAGCTTGTCGGCCACCGGATCGAGGAAGGCGCCAAAGGCCGAAAACTGGTTGAAGCGGCGCGCGATCCAGCCGTCCAGCCAGTCGGTGATCGCCGCCACGGCAAAGATCGCCGCAGCAGCCAGATTGGTCCAACTGAAGGGCAGATAGAAGACCAGCACCAGCAGCGGGATCATCATCATCCGCAGCAGGGTCAGCCAGGTGGGGATAGTGAGCTTCATTTGCACGCGGCCATTCTACGGGGTGGGCAGTGGAGTTGCTGCGACAGAGTGCGAATCAGGACCCGTCCTGCGACTCAATCCCGTGCAGGCTGGCATGGATGCGCTTGGCCAAGGCGCTGCTGATCCCTTCCACCTGGGCGATCTCTTCCACGCCCGCGGCGCGCAGGCCAACCAGGCCGCCGAAGTGGCGCAGCAGATTGCCGCGCCGGCGCGGGCCGATCCCGGGAATATCCTCCAGCCGGCTGACGCTGCGCGCCTTCTGGCGGCGGCCACGATGACCGGTGATGGCAAACCGGTGCGCCTCGTCGCGGACCTGCTGGATCAGCTGCAGGCCGGGCGCGGCCGGTCCCGGACGCAGCTCACGCCCGTCCGGCAGCAGCAGCGTTTCATGACCTGCGCGCCGCTCCGGGCCCTTGGCCACGCCGACCACGATCACGTCCGCCACGCCGAGCTCCGCCAGCACCTCGTTCGCCTGACGCACCTGACCTGCCCCACCGTCGATCAGCAGCACGTCGGGCACCACTCCGCCCGCCTCGGCCGCACGCCGGAAGCGGCGCATCAGCGCCTGGCCCATGGCCGCGTAGTCGTCGCCCGGAATCACGCCGGTGATGTTGTAGCGGCGGTATTGCCCACGCACCGGACCTTCGCCATCGAACACCACGCAGGAGGCCACCGTGGCCTCGCCCATGGTATGGCTGATATCGAAGCACTCGATCCGCTGCGGCGGTTCGTCCATGCCGAGCAGCTCACGCAGCCCTTCCAGCCGTGCCTGCTGGGCGGACTGGCTGTCCACCCGCACGGCCAGCGACAGTTCGGCGTTGCGCCGCGCCAGGTCCAGATAGCCGGCGCGGTCGCCGCGCACGCTGGAGCGGATGCGCACCCGGCGCCCGGCCGATTCCGAGAACGCCTGCTCCAGCAGCTCGCCCTCCTCGATCGGGCGATCCAGCACGATCTCGGGCGGCGGCGGCTGTGCGGCGTAGTACTGCGATACGAACGCGGACAGCACTTCGGCCGCGTCCTCGCTGCCGCGGGTCTGCGGATAGAACGCCCGCGTCCCCAGGTTGCGTCCGTCACGAAACGCCAGCAGCAGCACGCAGGCCTCGCTGCCACGCATGGCGCAGGCCAATACGTCCAGATCGGCCACGTGCCCGTCCACATACTGGCGTGACTGCAGGCTGCGGATCGCGGCAACCTGGTCACGCAGCCGGGCGGCGAGCTCGAAGTCCAGATCCGCGCTGGCCCGTTCCATTGCCGCGCTCAGCTCGTTGGTCAACTCGTCGCTGCGACCGTCCAGGAACAGGGTGACCCGGTGCACTGCATCGGCATATTCCTCCGCCGGCGCCAGGCCCACGCAGGGCGCGCTGCAGCGGCCGATCTGATATTGCAGGCACGGCCGCGAGCGGTTGCGGAACACGCTGTCCTCGCAGCTGCGCAGGCGGAACAGCTTGTGCATCAGGTTGAGCGTGTCGCGCACCGTGCCCGCATTGGGATACGGGCCGAAATAGCGGCCAGGGGTGCTGCGCGGGCCGCGGTGGAAGGCGAGACGGGGCCATTCGTCTCCGGTCAGCAACACGTAGGGATAGCTCTTGTCGTCGCGCAGCATCACGTTGTAACGCGGCTTGAGCGACTTGATCAGCTGGTTCTCGAGCAGCAGCGCCTCGATCTCGGTACGGGTGACCGTGACCTCCATGCTCGCCACCTGGGCCAGCATGGACATGATCCTCGCCGACTTGGGCGAGGCGCTGAAATAGCTGGCCACCCGCTTGCGCAGCGAGCCGGCCTTGCCCACGTACAGCACGCCGCCATCGGCGGCGAACATGCGGTACACGCCGGGCGCATTGGGCAAGCCGGCCACGTACGCCTTGCCGTCAAAGACTTCCGGCGCCGGACCGGGCACGCTGTCCCCGCCCGGACTCATTCGCCGAGGGGGATGTGGTGCAGATCCCCGGTAGAAGTGTCCAGACGCAGCACGGCGTGCGCATCGGTATCGGCGATCCAGATCACCCCGGAACCCACCGCAAGCCCGGCCGGGCCATGCAGCGGACGCGGCAGCGCAAAGGTGGAGACCTCGCCCCCGCCCAGGCGCAGGCAGCGCAGCAGGTCGTTGCCGGAATCGGCAATCCACAGCCGCGGCGAGTCGGGGTCCAGGGCAATCGCCTGCGGCTGCTGCAGCCGGGCTTCACTGCGCCGGCCGTCCTGGCTGCCGAACTCCCATGCGCTGCGGCCCATTACCGTCTGCACCTGGCCACTGCGCGCGTTGACGCTGCGCACCGCCGAGCCGGCTGCATCGCACACATAAACGGTCTGCTGCACGGCCGCGAGCCCGGTGGGCTCGGCAAACGCCGCTTCCGCGCCCACGCCGTCAGTCACTTCCAGGCGGCCGGAGCCCGCCAGGCAGCGCAGCGAGTGATCGCCCAGCCCATAGGCCCACACCCGGTTGTCGCCGCTGCTGCACACGTAGAGGCAGCCAGCGGCCAGGGCCACGCCGGTGGGCCGATCCATGACGGTGTCGCGGGGATTGGCCACGGTGCCGTCGGCCGGCGTACCGGGCCGGCCGGCGCCGAACACGGTGTCGATATCACCGGTGCGCAGCTGCACCCGGCGCACTGCGTGGTTGCCCGCGTCGGCCACGTACAGCAGGTCGCGCTCCACCGCGATGCCCTGCGGCTGGTTGAACGCGGCCAGCTCCATGGGTCCATCAATGAAACCCACGCCGCCGCTGCCGAACTGGCGCAGGATGCGTCCGCTCTGGTCGCACTCCAGCACGCGGTGGTGCGCGCTGTCGGCCACGTAAAGATAGTTGCCGGCCAGGGCCAGGCCCATGGGGAAGCGCAGCGGCAACGGTGGCTCGCCGCCGCGACGCAGTTCGATCGGTTCAGGATTGATCGATTGCGGCACCAGCGCGCGCACCAGATCGGCCACCTGGGCGTCCAGCTCGCGCAGCGGGCCGTCGCCGACCACCCGGCCGGAAACCACGCCATTACCGTCAACCAGAACCACCGTCGGCCAAGCCTGCACATCGTAGTGCTGCCACAGGGTCCAGTCGGGATCGTGCCCCAGCGGGAACTCGAAGCCATACCTGCGCAGCCGCTTGGCCACCCGGCGCCCCTCGCGCTCGTGCTCGAAGCGCGGCACGTGCACGGCCACCACGTTGAGTCCCTCGCGGTGGCGCCCGAGCAGGGTCACCAGGTCTTTCAGCCGCTGGATGGACCAGGCCGAGCCTGCGTTGACGAACGCAAGGGCGCAGACCTTTCCGCGCAGCTGCGACATGCGCAGCGGCCCGGCAAGGTTGAGCCATTCAATGGAGTCCGGAAACTCGGGAGCGACCTGTGCATCCATGGGAACGGGGCGAAACGGGCGAGCGCCAGATTATGCGTCAATACCGGTGCGAAGGCGTGCAACGGCCGCTTCGGCTACCGCGTCCACCATTTTCCAGACGTGTTCGAACTCGTTACGCCCGCCGGTATACGGATCCGGGATCGCTCCCTCATCCACGTCTGCATGCACGCCGGCCCAGCGGGTCAGGAGGTCGATCTGCGCGCTGGCGTCCTGTGGCCTGCGAGCCTGCACATCGGCAAGGTTCTGCACATCGGCGCACAGCACCCAGTCAAAGCGCCGGTAATCGTCTTCGTGGAGCTGGCGTGCCCGCTGGCCGGAAATGTCCACGCCATGCCGCGCCGCGGTAGCAATGGAGCGGCTGTCGGGTGGCTTGCCCACGTGCCAATCGCTGGTGCCGGCCGAATCCACCCGCACGTGGCCCAGCCCCGCCTCGTCCAGGCGGGCGCGCAGCGCGCCTTCGGCCATCGGCGAGCGGCAGATATTGCCCAGGCACACCACCAGCAGGTTCACGGGTCGGGTCATTCTTTTTGCTCCATGCGCTTGCGTGCGCGCTCCAGGTCAGCGGGCGTATCCACGCCCGGGGGAAAGGGTTCGGGGGTAACACCAACCGCAATGCGATATCCGGCTTCCAGCACGCGCAGCTGCTCCAGCGCCTCCAGCTGCTCCAGCCGGCCCGGCGCCATCGCTGCGAATGTGCGCAGGAACCCGGCGCGATAGGCGTAGATGCCGATGTGGCGCAGCCACGGTCCGCCGTCGGGCAGCCGGTTGCGGTCGCTGGCAAAGGCATCGCGCGCCCACGGCAGCGGCGCGCGGCTGAAGTACATGGCGTCACCGCTGGCGGCGCGCACCAGCTTCACTGCGTTGGGGTCGAACAGGGCTTCTGCGCTTTCCACCGGGGTGGCGAGGGTGGCCATCGGCGCGCCGGACTCGACCAGGATGGCTGCGACGGCCTGGATACCGGCGGCCGGGGCGAAAGGTTCATCGCCCTGCAGGTTCACCACCACCACGTCATCGCTCCATCCGGCGATGTCAGCGCACTCGGCCAGGCGATCGGTACCGGATTGGTGGCTGCCGGCGGTCATGGCCACGTGCACGCCGCTGTCCTCCAGCACCGTGGCGATGCGCGCATCGTCGGCCGCGACCCAGACTTCCCGCGCGCCGGCGGCCAGTGCCCGACGGGCCACGTGCAGGATCATCGGCTCGCCGGCGATCAGCTGCAGCGGCTTTCCGGGCAGGCGGGTGGAGGCGAAGCGCGCGGGGATGGCGACGACGAAATCGGGCGTTGTGGTCATGGCGTGCGGGACGGGCTTGTGAGGCGGTCGAGCAGGGCGATCCAGAATGCCTCGGGCAGCTCGGCGGTGATGGGCACGCTGTAGTGGCGATCGGCGGCAAAGCCGCGACACTTGACCGCGTCCTTCTCGGTCATCAGCACCGGCAGGTCGCTGCCGAACTGCAGGTCGGCGGCGATGTAGCGATGGTGGTCGGGGAACGCATGCGGTACCACGGCGATGCCCTGCGTCCGCAGGGTGGCGAAGAAACGCTCCGGATCACCAATGCCGGCGACCGCATGCACCCGGCTGTTGGCGAACATGGACAGCGGCAGCGGGCGCCCGCCGTGCATGGGCTGGACCCGGCTGGTCTGCAGGCGCATCGGCCATTCGCCAAAGCCAGGCTCGTCCAAGCCTTCCCCGCCGCCGTTGACCACGCGGAAATCAAAGCTGCCACTGCGCTCGGGGCGTTCGCGCAGCGGGCCTGCAGGGATCAGGCGGCCATTGCCATAGCGGCGGCGGCCATCGATCACTTCAATCTCGATATCCCGGCGCAGCCGGTAGTGCTGCAAGCCGTCATCGCACACCACCACGTTGCAGCCCGCTTTCGCCAGTGCGCGGGCGGCGGCAACGCGATCGCGGTCCACGCGCACCTTTGCCCCGGTGCGATAGGCAATGAGCACCGGCTCGTCGCCGCCAAGGCGTGGATCGGTATCCGCTTCGACCCAGCGCGCTCGCTTCTCGTCCTCACGCCCGTAGCCACGGCTGGCCACGCCCGGGGTAAAGCCCGCGGCGCGCAGGCGCTCCACCAGTGCGATGGCCAGCGGAGTCTTGCCGCTGCCGCCAGCGATCAGGTTACCGACCACGATCACCGGGACATCGATCCGGGCGCTGCGGCGCAGGCGCTTGTCGTAGAGCCAGCGGCGGGTGGACACGGCACCGGCATAGACGTGGGACAGGGCGCGGGCGGCGAGAGGGACGCGGGCGCCGTCGAACCACCAGGCGGGGGGTTTACGGGCCATGATTCACGCGGCTTCGCGCGCGTGGCGCGCTCCTACGGGTGTGGGCAGGCCGTCCGCGTTGGCGCCAAACGCCATGTTCATTCGGCGGACTCGCGGAACTGCATGTTGTGCAGGTGGGCGTAGAGGCCGCCGCGGGTGAGCAGTTCGGCGTGGGTGCCCTGCTCCACCAGCCGGCCGTGGTCGAGCACCAGCACCTGGTCGGCATGTTCGATGGTGGACAGGCGATGGGCGATCACCAGGGTGGTCCGGTCCGGCATCAGGCGGTTGAGCGCGTCCTGCACCAGCCGCTCGGATTCAGTATCCAGCGCCGCCGTGGCCTCGTCCAGGATCAGGATCGGGGCATCGCGCAGGATGGCGCGGGCAATCGCCAGGCGCTGGCGCTGGCCGCCGGAGAGCAGCGAGCCGTTCTCACCGATCGGCGTCTCCATGCCCTGCGGCAGGCGCTCGATGAACTCCAGCGCGTTGGCATCCCTGGCGGCCTGCACCAGCGCCGCCGGGTCCGCCTCTGAGGCGTAGGCGATGTTGGCTGCCACGGTGTCGTCAAACAGCATCACCCGCTGCCCGACCAGAGCGATCTGCCGGCGCAGGTCGGCCAGGCGGTAGTCGTCCAGCGGCACCCCATCCAGGGTGATCCGGCCGGCGCTGGGCTCGTAGAAACGCGGCACCAGCCGCACCAGGCTGGTCTTGCCACTGCCCGAGCGCCCGACGATGGCGGTCACCGTGCCCGGACGAGCAGTGAAGCTGATGTCCTGCAGGGCCATGCCCGGCGTGTCATCGCCCTCGCGGCTGTAGCGCAGATCGACGTTCCTGAATTCCAGCTCGCCGCGGGCACGGCCAAGTGTCACCTTGCCGGCGTCGCGCTCTTCTTCCGTGTCCAGCACTTGGAACAGGCGCTCGGCCGCGGCCACGCCGCGCCCAATCACGCTCTGCACATTGGTGATCCGGCGCAGCGACGGAATGATGCCCATCATCGCGGTCATCAGCTTGACGAATTCGCCGGGGTTGAGCTGACCCACCAGCGCCTCGCGGGTAGCCACCCAGACGATCCCGGCCAGCGCGATCGCGGCCAGGATCTGGACCATCGCCGACGCCATCGCGCGGGTGGTCTCGACCTTCATGTTCAGGCGCAGGATGCGGTTGGCCAGGCCCGAGTAGCGGGCGCGCTCGAACTGCTGCGCGCCGTAGACCTTTACGTCCTGCTGCGCGGCCAAAGACTGTTCGGCCGCCTGGGCCAGGTCGCCCATACCGGTCTGGATGCCGCCGCTGATGCGCCGGTACCGCTTGCCCACCACCCACACCAGCACCCCGATCAGCGGCGCGATCACGATCATGGCAAGCGTCACCTTGACGCTGGTGAGGAACATGATCACCAGCAGCAGCAGGATGGTCAGCCCGTCGGCCACGATCACCTTGAGCGCGTCGGCGCTGGCCTGGGTGACCTGTTCGGTATCGAAATTGAGGCGGCTCACCATCACCGGCACCGACTCGCGGTCAAAGCTGGTGCTGGGCAGGCGCAGGTACTTGGCCAGCACCAGTTCGCGCAGGTCACGCACCACGCTGCGGCCGGCGCGGGCCATGCCGTAGTCGGTGGCGAATGTGGCAACGCCGCGCATCAGGAACAAGGCCACGATGGCCAGCGGCAGCAGGACCGCCATGCGCGGCTGCGGATCGACAAAACCGTCGTTCACCAGCGGGTCCATCAGCTGGACGAAAGCGGCGCCGGCGACCGCCTCGATGGTCATGCCCACCAGCGCCACCAGCAGCAGCGGCCAGTAACGCCAGGCATAGCCCAGCAGCCGCCGGTAGATCGGCCAGGCTGCCTGCTCCTCTTGCGCAGCCGGCCCGCTCACGGCGCCACCGCCTGGTCCGGCGCGGTGGCGATGGATACATGGCGGAAGCCGAGCTGCCCCAACGCTTCCATCGCCGTCACCACCGCCTGGTGCGGGGTGCGGGCATCGGCCCGCAGCAGCACCGGGCGCTGGCGGTCGTCACCGGCCACTTCGATGATGGTGCGCTTGAGCGACTCCACATCGGTGCGCAGCGCCTCGTGCTCATCAATGAAATAGCGGCCATCGGCGTTCACCAGCACGCTCAGCGCCTGGCTGGGCGCCTCGGTCTGGTCGCTGCTGGCACTGGGCAGCTGCAGCTTGAGCACCGAGCTGGTATCGAAGGTGGTGGTGACGACGAAAAAGATGATCAGCACCAGGATCACGTCGATCAGCGGCACGAGGTTGATCTCGGGCTCGGACTCGGCACGGCGGTCGCGGATGCGCACGGTGGATCAGCTCCGCGCGGGAAGCGGGTTGGCGGGCGGTGCGGATTCGGCGGCAACGCTGGCGCCGGCGCGGCGTGAACGCGGATCCAGCACGTCCAACAGCAGGATGGCTTCCTTCTCCATCTGCACGATGTAGGAATCGATCCGGCTGCGGAACCAGCGGTGAAAGATGAGTGCCGGTATCGCCACCACCATGCCCATGGCCGCGCACACCAGCGCCTTGCCGATGCCGCCGGCCAGCTGGCTGACATCGCCCACGCCGTACTCCATTGCCCCAAGGAACATCTGGATCATGCCCACCACCGTGCCGAACAGCCCCAGCAACGGACCGGTGGAAGCAACGGTGGCCAGTCCGTCCAGGTAACGCTCCATGCGGTGCACCAGGTGCCGGCCGGTATCCTCGATCCGCTCGCGGATCTCTTCGCGCGGGCGGTTGCGTACATCCAGCGCCGCGGCCAGCAGCTCGCCCAGCGGAGAGTTGGTGCGCAGGGAATCGATATGGGCCGGATCCAGCCGTCCGCGCCCGGCCCAGCTGCGTACTTCCGCGCCCAGCCCGGCCGGCATCACCGCCTGCCGCCGCAACGCCCACAGGCGCTCGACCACGATCGCCAGCCCCACCGCCGAAAGCATCAGCAGTGGAATCATCGGCCAGCCGCCAGCCTTGACCAGTTCCAGCACGTATATCCCCAGGGCCCCGCGGGCCTGATAAAACCGGCGAATAGGATAGCGTAGGGCGGCGGCCAAGCCGTTATCCGCCCGGGTGGCAGGGCCGCCGCCGGATTACTGCTCTTCCTCTGTCGAGGATGTGGCTGCCAAACGGTGATCGGCATCCCACAAACGGCGACGGGCCAGCCGCCGCTGCTCCGCAACCACGCCGCCTTCCGCCAGCCTCAGCCGCAGGGCACCGCCGGTGGCCGTGGACAGCACCTGGGCGCCGGCCTCCTGCCAGCGCTGCACCGCGCCGCCGTCCGGATGCCCGAACCGGTTGCCATAGCCAGCCGACACCAAGGCATGGCTGGCCCCGGTGGCGGCCACGAACATGGGATCGGACGAACCGCGACTGCCGTGGTGCCCCATCAACACCAGGTCAGCGCGGACGGATTGCGGATCCCGCCGGGTCATTTCGCGCTCGACCACGTGGCCGACATCGCCGGTCAACAGCGCCGCACCGTGGTCCGTTTCCACCCGCAGCACGCAGCTGGCCTCGTTGCCCAGGTAGGGAAAATGCATGGTCGGGTGGAGGAAGCTGAAGCGGACCCCGTCCGCTTCCCACGCGGTTGTGGCCAGGCAGGGCGCCGCCTCCACCGGCGAACCATGCGGCGCAAACAGCGCCCGCGTCGGGAAGCGGCGCATTACCGCCCCCAGGCCGCCGGCGTGATCGGCATCGCCATGACTGACGAAGGCCCCATCCAACCGGCGCACGCCCAGCGCCAGCAGTGCAGGCACCACTACCCGCTCACCGGCGTCGTACCCATCGGGGACGGCCGGACCCATGTCATACAGATAGGCGTGATTGGCAGTACGTATCAGTACTGACAGCCCCTGCCCCACGTCCAGCACAACCAGCTCGGCCTCACCATGGCGTGGAAGCTCCCGGTCCGGCCACAGCAGCGGCAGCCACAGCAGCGCCGCCAATGGTTTGCCGGGCACACCCCGGGGCAGCAACAGCCAGAACGCGCCGATCAGTGCCAGCGGCAGCGCAACCCAGCGCGCCTCGGGCAGCCACCACAGTGAGAAGCGGCTTTCCGCCAGCCAGCCGAACAGCGGCCAGGACAGGTCAAAGCACCATGCCGCCAGCCGCCATGCCCAGCCGCCCCATCCTGGATTCACCGCCTCCAGCCCGGTGCCCAGCAGCGACAGCGGCACCACCACCAGGCTCCACCACGGAATCGCCACCAGGTTGGCCAGCGGCCCGGCCAGCGAGGCCTGGCCAAACAGCACCGCGGTCAAGGGCAGCAACCCCAATGTGGCCACCCACTGCGCACCCAGGAAGCCCGACACCAGACGCTGCTCGGCTACCCGCGGCAGGCACCACACCAGCCATGCCACGCCGGCAAAGCTGAGCCAGAACCCGGCTGTGAGCAGCGACAGTGGATCAACCAGCACTATGGCAACCGCCGCCAGGGCCAACGAATCAGCCACACGCAGCGAGCGCCGCGACAACCGCGCCACCACCACCACGCCAATCATCAGCACCGTGCGCACGGTCGGCAGCTCCCAGCCGGCAACCGCCGCGTACACCAGCGACCCCGCCAACGCCACGATCGCCGCCGCCTGCGGCCGGGGCAGCCATCGCCCCAGCCCGGGCAGCAGCTTCCAGATGCCGGCCGCGATCAAAGCGAAAAATCCCGCCACCAGGCCCACGTGGAAGCCGGAGATCGCGATCAGATGGGTCAGCCCGGTGGCCCTCAGCGCCTCCCAGTCCCCTTCGGCCAGCTGGCGCGTATCTCCCAGCGCCAACGCCCGCACATAGCGCGATGATTCGCTGGCCACCGCCCTATCGATGCGCGTGGCCATCGCATCACGCCAAGCGTCCATCCCGCGCGCATCGCCCAGCCGCTTCACCGGATCCCTGTCACGCACATAGCCGATGGCCGCGATCCGTCGGGACAGCGCCTGTTTCTCCCCATCGAACCAACCGGGATTGCGCAGCCCGCGCGGCGCCCGTACCCGCGCGGTGAAACGCCACCCGCTGCCGGGCTCGATCTCGCCCCGACGCGATGCTTCCTGGCCCCAGCCGTCGTACCACGACAGCCTGAGTACCCTGCCCTGCAGGAACTCCGGGTTCTCCGCCGACCGATCCACCCGGAACATGAAGCGGGTGCGATCGGCATCGTGCTCGGGCAGCTGGACTACCCGTCCGGTGAGCTCCAGATCGGCGCGCTCGTGCTCCACCGGAAGCTGCAGCGCCAACGCCCAGGCCGCATGCAACCCGCACCACATGAAACCTGCCAGCAACGCAGCGGGCACCCGCAGTGCCATCCGTCGGCCGAACAGCCACCCCATCAGACCGACCCCAGCCCCGACCCACATCCAACCCGCTGATGGCAGCGCGGGCAGGCGCAATGCCAGCGTCGCGCCTGCCAACAGCGCCGCAACCAACGCCAGACCGAACGGCGACTGCCTGCGGGACGAGGACTTCGCGTCCATCAGCGATCCAACGGGCTGCGCACCGCCATCCCGCCCCGGTTGAGTACGTGGGTGTAGATCTGTGTGGTGGCCAGATCCTTGTGGCCCAGCAGCTCCTGGATGGTGCGGATGTCGTAGCCCGCTTCCAGCAGGTGGGTGGCGAACGAATGGCGCAACGTGTGGCAGGTGGCGGGCTTTATGATCCCCGCCCGCTGCCGCGCTGCACGTACCGACCGCTGCAGCACGCTGTCGTCCAGATGGTGGCGCCTGATGGCGCCAGTGCGCGGATCCGTGGAAAGCCGCGGCGAGGGAAACAGATACTGCCAGCCAAACTCGACCGCGGCATTTGGATATTTCCGCTCAAGGGCGGCGGGCAGCCACACTGCACCAAGTCCGGCCGCCAGATCAGCCTCGTGGGTGATCCTCACCCTTTCAATCGCAGCCAGCAGTGGATCACGCACGCTGTCGGGCAACGGGACCCGGCGATCCTTCCCGCCCTTGCCACTCCGGACCAGGATCTCCCGGCGTTCGAAGTCAACGTCCTTCACCCGCAGCCGCAGGCACTCCATCAACCGCATCCCGGTGCCGTACAGCAGTGCCACCATCAGCCAAGCGCGCTCATCCACCGCCGCCAGCAGGCGCCGCACTTCCGTCTGCGACAGAACCACAGGAAGGCGCCGCGGCCGCTTGGCCCGAATCACCGAGTCCATCCAGGGCAACTTGACCTGCAGCACTTCCCGATACAGGAACAGCAGCGCCGCAAGCGCCTGGTTCTGCGTGGCGGCCGCCACCCGCCCCCGGGTAGCCAACCCGGTCAGGAACGCCTCAACATGCCGTCCCTCCAGCTCCCGCGGGTGACGCTTGCCATTCGCCAGGATGAAACGCCGGATCCAGCTCACGTAGGCCTGTTCGGTACGCAGGCTGTAGTGGCGCACCCTCAACCGGGCCCGCACCTGATCCAGCAGGCGAGGCTCGCCCGCCCCGTCGTTGCTTTCGTGACCCGTTACACCCTCTTTTCGGCCGCCTAAGCCCATAGCGCTTCCTTGCGCACCGGATAACGCCTTCAGGCTAGTTCCGGGAGAAAGCTGCGACAGTCATCCAACCTGTTGAAGAGCGGTAGGATTTTCCCTATTGGCCCCTCTCGCCCTGCCGGGCATACTCGGGGCGACGCCTCATTTCAGGGGGCTAATTGTTGTTAGGTTGCACAGCCAATTCATCACAGAGGGGGAGAGAATGCGTAGCTTGATATCTTTCGTGCTTGTTGCAACGAGCATCGTTCTTGCTGGATGTGCCACGCAAAAGGAGCTTCTGGTGACAGAGGCGAGCCGATCCGATGGTGTTGTAACGCTGTCATACGAGAGCAACGAGTTTCAAAGCGTTTCGTATGATGCTCAGCGAGCCCAGGAGCTGGCTACCCAAAGGTGCGTTGCATGGGGCTACTCGGGAGCTGAATCTTTCGGGTCAGAAAGAACAACATGCACGTCGCGCCGTGGCTTCGGCAATTGCGGAGCAAGGCGCGTTGACATTCAGTATCAATGCACCGGCAGTCCAAGCGGTCAATAGGAAGCAGTCTCACGCGGACCGCACCTCGCGCTTCTCATCGAGCTGGGCTCGTTCGTGCATTCTTAGTCATCTGCCGTCCTTGCGGCGAAACAAACTATTCACTCAAGGTGTTAGATGTAGCTATGGATAAGATGGGAATATTTGCTCAGCTCTCCTTCGGAAACGCCCTCACCAAGCTGACCAACTTTGAGGAAGAGCTTGCGGATATAAGAAAGGCCACAGGCGCTGCTGAAGGTGACGACATTGAAATGCTTCCGAGCTCACGGCAGCGAGAGCTTGAGCGGAAGATTCCAAAATGGATTGGGATCCTTCGGTCGCAGCCGGAGCAGGTTGTTACTCGTGAGCTAATGAAGAATATGCAACTCAATCTGATAGCCGGCCGCACGAATCGAGTTGAGATTCAAGAGCTTCTACTGAAGAGGCTTGTTGCGCTTGGCATTGCAATGGAGCCCAAGCAATTCGCGAGCATCTATCTCCGGCAGGAATTCTGAGGGTGCAACCTAACAATGCGCTCAAGCCGACGCCGCATCGGGGCGCAAACCACATGGCAGGTACAGCTTGCCATGTGCTTCACGCCCCGCTGCGGCGCGGCTTAGCTTAGGTGTTAGGCCTCAGGGGGAAAATTCGTGGGCAAGTCAAAGACTGTCATCTTTCTCATCGTTTGGTTCTTGTGGGCTACTGGCAAGGACCTGGACGCTCTGGTTCGCTACTCAATCACATCAGACTTCTACGTCCTCTCAAGCGTAGGACTGCCTTGGCTGTACTTCGTGATGGGCTTGGTGGTCTTCCTGCTCAATACAGCTTCCGTGTTCTATCTCTTTAGGCCTCAGCCGCTGGGGTACCGCGTACTGTTCAATGCGCTCGCAGCTGCAGCGGTCCAAAATGTCGTTACGCTAGGCTTTGCCTTCAACAACATCGCGGGCGTTCGTGAGGCATATGCTCGTGGGCGTGAGCTACGTGGCCTTGCTGTGCGTGAAGAGGCAATGGACATGATCTTTACGCAGCAGTCCATGCTCATTGCAGCCGCGGTAATGCTCGGGCTGTACGCATTAGTTGCATTTGCTGTGTCCCGGTGCAAACCGTACTTCTATGGCCCGGCCGACGAACTGGCTGAGGCCTAACAATTCGTTCAAGCCGAACCTGCTTCGCTACACCAACAACGTGGCGGGTAAAGATTGCCACGTTGTCGGCTACGCTACGCAGGTCGGCTTAACTCAGGCGTTAGGCCTCAAACACATATGAACGAGTACTTGTGGGTAGGACTCGGCGGCTTCATCGGTTCGGTGGCCCGTTACGCTGTGGCCGTCGGGTTAGGTGCTGCGCCGGCGGGTCGCTTTCCGTGGGCCACTTTCGCTGTCAATTGTTTGGGCTGTCTGCTGATCGGCCTGCTAGTAGGCATTCTTTCCAAGACATCCGTCTCTGAGCCGGTTCGCCTGTTCCTGGTCGCCGGTATCCTCGGGGGCTTCACTACCTTCTCAGCGTTCGGGCTGGAGTCGCTCACCCTCCTGCGGCGCGGAGAAACCAGCCTTGCTCTGCTGTACATTCTTGGCAGCGTCCTCGTGGGCATTGCTGCAGTCTGGCTAGGTCTTCGTTTCACCGGCGGAGCTGAGGCCTAACAATGCGTTCAAGCCGAAGCCGCTTCGCTACGCAAACCACATGGCAGAAAAAGCTTGCCATGTGGTTCGCTCCACTACGCGTCTCGGCTTAACTTAGGTGTTAGGGCCCATGACAATCATCCGAGTACTGGTAGCTAGCTTTGTTGCTTTCCTCCTGCTTGGAGCGCTGTCCGGGCGTGTCGACGCTTCCGATCCACCAGTGATCGAGGCTCGCACACAGTCCAGTGATGGAAAGGGGTCGCCCAGCGGCTCTAGCACTGATGAGAAGTACCTGACTTGGCTTGTACCGACGGAAGACCAAGAGTATGGCTACACCAAGACAAAGCCCGTCCAGATTGGCGGCTTTCTTGAAGGCGCTGGGCATAGCTGGTCCGGGCAGTATTTCGCCTCGCTGCTAGGCCCTGCCGGAGAACCTATACACTTCGAGCGAGTCGGAAGCTGCTGCGGTTTCGCCTTGGACGACGAGAAGTTCGTTGCTGAGGGCTTTAAAGTTGGGTTTCTTGATGTGTATGACGTTGTCGTCGGTGACTCGCCACCGGTCCGAATCTACGTTTCGCTGTACGGCGAGGAAAGGATCTATGCTCCAGAGGGGTTCACGACTCGCGGCGCTGGGCCCTAACAATGCGTTCAAGCCGAAGCCGCTTCGTTACGCAAAGCACATGGCAGGTACAGCTTGCCATGCGCTTTTCTCCACTACGCGTCTCGGCTTAACTTAGGTGTTAGGGCGCTATGCACGATTCACTTGATCTGCCGTCAATCCCAGAGTTGCGTCGCACTGCCCAATCGCTTGCCATGCTTGATGCAATGCTTTGCCCAGAGTGGGAGGACCGCTACTACAGCTTCAATAGCGCGTGGGGGCCGGGCGAGGAAATGGCGTCAATGCGCGACGGATCTGGTGACGATTGGTTCTTGCTCCTAGATCATGCTGGCGCGGCCATTAAGGGCTTTGCCCATGAACTTGCGGACGGCCCCCTTCTCTCACAGAACATCCAGACCCAAGTCCCGGCGGAATTTTCGTCCTTCCTCAATGAGCCGGCGTTCTCAATGCAGTACGCCACCTTTTGCTACTGGCGCAAAGCGAGTGACAACTTCTGGAGCAAAGTCGACGGCGGACCTGACGACGACGGTTCCGATGAAATGCTTGCACTTCTCGTCTCTGGACCATCCGGCTACAAAGAGTGGGCGGAGGAATACTTTGAGGTTCCGGTAGCGCTTGATGCGGTGACCGCGATCTTCGCCCACCAGCCTCTTACTGACTCAATAATTTTGGCACTTAACCCAGACGCAGACATTTATTTTACACATGGGCAAGCGCAAGAGATTGGGTATCCTCGTGGCGCGCCCTAACAATTCATTCAAGCCGAAGCCGCTTCGCGGCTCGGCTTAATTCAGGCGTTAGGCGCCACAGCATTTCAACCGGAGTTGTGTCTCCATGACATGTCTTGAAACGTATGCATCACTCCGGGTGTTCTCGACTTCGGTGCACCCTGACCAGATCACTGAAGTGCTGGGGATTGAGCCGACGCTTGGTCGGCCACTCGATCCAGACTCCAAGTATCGCCACAGACGCGAACACCACTATTGGAACTTGGAGAGCCGCGCCACGGAACAGTCCACGGATGGGCTGGCCCACATCAATGCAATCATTCGTGCCCTGGGCGGCAAAGAGGCGGCGCTGGAACAATTACGGAGTTCAGGCTGTGACATCGACGTGTGTTGTTACTGGGTTTCGTCGGGGCAAGGAGGACCATCCTTGGAGTTGCAAACAATGACGGGGCTAGTGCGCCTTGGCCTTCCAATCTGGTGGGATGTCTACTTCGGCAACACGGAAGATTACGAGGGCGCACCTAAATTATCTAAGGGTGGCGCCTAACAATGCGTTCAAGCCGAAATTGCATCGCTACGCCAACAACATGGCAGAAAGAGCTTGCCATGTTGCCGGCTACACGCTGCAATTCGGCTTAACTTAGGTGTTAGGCGGCAAAGAACTGTTTGTTGGAGTGGCCACACCCGCAA